>DATAUO010000236.1:0-26229 GCA_036268215.1 Steroidobacteraceae bacterium | reverse complement strand
GGCCATCCAGGCAGGCGCCCAGGCCTACCTCAGCCGCCAGTACACCACGATCGCCATCGTCGGCGTCATCCTCTTCGTCGTGCTCGGCGTGGCGCTCGACTGGCCCACGGCCGGGGGCTTCGCGGTCGGGGCCATCCTGTCGGGACTCGCCGGCTTCATCGGCATGAACATCTCCGTGCGCGCCAACGTGCGCACCGCCGAAGCCGCGCAGCGCGGCATCAACGCGGCGCTCAAGGTCGCGTTCCGCGGCGGCGCCATCACCGGCATGCTGGTGGTCGGCCTGGGGCTCTTCGGAGTCGCCGGATACTATCTCGTCATGCGGCGCGTGCTCGGCGATGCCGAGCTGGCGCTCAGGTCCCTGGTCGGCCTCGCGTTCGGCGGCTCGCTGATCTCCATCTTCGCGCGCTTGGGCGGCGGCATCTTCACCAAGGGCGCCGATGTCGGCGCGGACCTCGTCGGCAAGGTCGAGGCCGGCATTCCCGAGGACGATCCGCGCAACCCCGCGGTGATCGCCGACAACGTCGGCGACAACGTCGGCGACTGCGCCGGCATGGCGGCCGACCTGTTCGAGACCTATGCGGTCACGCTGGTCGCGACCATGCTGCTCGGCGGCCTCCTGGCATCGAGCTCCGGCGACAGCACGCTCGGCGAAGGCGCGATCCTTTATCCGCTGATACTCGGCGCCATCTCCATCGTGTCCTCGATCGTCGGCACCTTCTTCGTGTCGACTCGCGAAGGCGGCAAGATCATGAACGCCCTGTACAAGGGTGTGATCGTGTCGGGCGTGATCTCCGCCGTCGCGTTCTACTTCGTGTCGAAGTCCGTCATGGGCGAGCACGCCATGTCGATGTGGCTCTGCACCCTGGTGGGCCTCGCGCTCACCGCCGCGATGATCGTCATCACGGAGTACTACACCGCCACCGAGTACGCCCCGGTGCGCCATGTCGCCGCGGCGTCCCGCACCGGCCACGCCACGAACATCATCGCCGGCCTCGGCGTGTCGATGAAGGCATGCGCGCTGCCGGTCATCGCGGTCGTGCTCAGCATCTGGGCCTCGTATCGTCTCGAGGGCCTGTATGGCATCGCCATCGCCGCCACCGCGATGCTGTCGATGACCGGCATGATCGTGGCGCTCGATGCCTACGGACCGATCACCGACAATGCCGGCGGCATCGCCGAGATGGCGGGCTTGGACAAGAAGGTGCGCGACGTGACCGATCCGCTCGACGCGGTCGGCAACACCACCAAGGCCGTGACCAAGGGTTATGCCATCGGCTCGGCCGGACTCGCCGCGCTGGTGCTGTTCGCCGATTACACCCACAAGCTCAGCGAGGTGCTCGGCCAGCCAACCAGCTTCGACCTGTCGAGCCCGGCGGTGATCATCGGCTTATTTATAGGCGGACTCGTGCCGTATCTCTTCGCCTCCATGGCCATGGAAGCGGTGGGACGCGCCGCCGGCTCCGTGGTCGAGGAAGTCCGGCGCCAGTTCCGCGAGATCAAGGGCATCATGGAAGGCACCGCCAAGCCCGACTATTCCCGGGCGGTGGACATGCTGACCCGCGCGGCGATCAAGGAGATGATCGTGCCGTCGCTCCTGCCGATCCTGGTCCCGATCGTGCTGGTGTACATCGTGAACTTCCTGATGGGACCCGGCACCGGCGTGCAGGCGCTCGGCGGCCTCCTCATCGGCACAATCGTCACCGGCCTCTTCGTCGCGATCTCGATGACCACGGGCGGCGGCGCGTGGGACAACGCCAAGAAGTACATCGAGGAAGGCAACTACGGCGGCAAGGGCTCCGACGCGCACAAGGCGGCGGTCACCGGCGACACCGTCGGCGATCCGTACAAGGACACCGCGGGTCCCGCGATCAACCCGCTGATCAAGATCATCAACATCGTCGCGCTGCTGCTGGTGCCGCTGCTCGGCCGCACGATGTGAGATAGCGGTCCGGTCTCGCCGCCGCCCGGGAGTTGACCGAAGCAGCTGGCAAAGCGCCAGTGAGGTGGCCGTGCCGACCGACGACGACGACGGGACCGCCCGGAAGGTTCGAAGGCACCTGCTGCCGCTGCTGTTCGTGCTCTACGTCGTCGCCTACCTCGACCGCGTCAATGTCGGCTTCGCATCGCTCACGATGAACCGCGAGCTCGCTCTCACGAGCGAGCAGTACGGCCTGCTCTCCGGAATCTTCTTCTGGGGCTATTTTCTTTTCGAGATCCCGAGCAACCTCGTCCTGCATCGGGTCGGCGCACGCAGATGGATCGCGCGCATCCTGATCACCTGGGGACTGGTGGCGGCGTGTACCGGGTTCGTTCAAAACGCCACGCAGCTCTACGTTGCGCGCTTCATCCTCGGGGTCGCCGAGGCGGGCTTTTATCCCGGCATCGTCTATTACCTGTCGTACTGGTTCCGGCAGCGTGACCAGGCACAGGCCATCGGCTTGTTTCTCACGGCGCTGCCGGCCGCAAGCATCCTGGGAGGGCCGGCGTCGGGCTGGATACTCGATCATGTGAATGGTTACGGTCTGAGCAGCTGGCGGTGGCTGCTGATCCTCGAGGCGCTGCCGGCGATCGCCTGCGGGGTGCTGACGTACCGCCTGCTCCCGGACCGTCCCGCCGACGTGACGTTTCTCACGGCAGAGGAGAAGGCCCGCCTCCGCGAGGTGCTCGGCGCCGAGGCCGACGCAAAATCCGGCGCGCGGTCCATGACCGTGGCCCGGACCCTGACTCATCCCCGCGTGCTGCACCTGGTTGCCACGCATTTCTTGTTCCTGGCGGGGCTGTATGTGACCGGATTTTGGATGCCGCAATCCATCAAGGGGGTCGCGACGAATCTGTCGAACACCGCCGTCGGCATTCTGATCATCGTCCCCAATCTCGCCGGCCTCGCAGCGATGGTCCTGGTGGCGCGGAGCTCGGATCGAAGCGGCGAGCGTCATTTCCATGCGATCGTTCCGCTGTTGTGCGCGGCGGCGGCTCTCTACTTCGTCGGCGGAGCGCAGTCGGTGACCGCGTGCGTCGCGCTCTGGTGCGTCGCCGCCGCGGGCCTCGACAGCTATCTCGGACCGTTTTGGACCTTCCCCGCAGCGTTTCTGAGCGGCCGGTCCGCGGCCTGCGGATTCGCGTTCATCAATTCGGTCGGCAACTTGGGCGCCTATTTCGGCCTGTCGGCCATTGGCTCGATCGCCACCCGGTCGGGCAGCTTCAGCGAGGGCTTTCGCGTCGTCTCGGCGGCGCTCGTGGGCGCCGCAGCGCTCATACTGGCGCTCAAGCTGCATCGGCGCCCGACGCCGGCACCCCCAAACGCGGCCTGATTTGCCATCCCGCCGGTGCTTGCCGCCGCGGGCTAACCCCGGCCGAGCCGTGCCGCCTCGATCGCCGCGATGTCGGGCGGGTCCGCCGTTGAGGCCGAGACAGGGTATCCCGACCACCGTGAACTCGGCCGTCAGCACCTGTCCCTGCGCGGCGGCGTCGGCTCAGATATCGAAGTAGATCGCGTCCGGCTCCGCCGCCCCATCGCGCGACGCAACGCGCAAGTCCGGCTCCTTGAGCGACACGCGCGAGCGCGCGGGCACGCTGCGAGTCAGGAACACCGAGCCCCCGATCACGCTTTCGGCACCTACCACCGTCTGTCCGCCGAGCACCGTGGCGTTCGCGTACAGCGTGGCGCCGCTCTCGACGGTGGGGTGGCGCTTGCGGCCGCGGATGATGTGACCGCTGGCATCGCGCGGGAAGGACAGCGCTCCCAGCGTCACGCCCTGGTACAGCTTGACGCCCTCGCCGATGTGCGTGGTCTCCCCGATCACGACGCCGGTGGCGTGATCGATGAAGAACGCGGGGCCGATGCTGGCGCCGGGATGGATGTCGGCGCCGGTCTTCGAGTGCGCCCACTCGGTCATGATGCGCGCCATCATCGGCACGCCGAGATCGTAGAGCGCGTGCGCGATGCGATAGACGCTGACCGCGAGCACGCCCGGATAGGCGAGGATCACCTCGTCGAGGTTGGTGGCGGCCGGATCGCCGTCGAACGCGGCCTGCACGTCCCGGATCAGCAGCGCCCGGATCTCCGCCAGCCTCCGCAAAAAGATCGCCGCCACCTCGTGCGCGCGCGGCCCGCAACCGGTGAACTCCGGCCGCTCCGCCTCGCGCTCGCGGCCGTAGCAGAGGCAATGCTCGATCTCGCGCTCGAGCTTCGGCGCCAGCGCGGCCACGGCCTGCGCGACGTGGGTATCCAGATTCTCGTAGCTGATGTCGCGGCGGCCGAAGTATCCCGGGTACATGAGGTCGAGCACGGCTTCGAGGATCTCGACGATCGCCTCGCGCGACGGCAGGAAACGCCGCGAGACCCGTCGCGCGCGCTCATCGGCCCGATAGCTCGCAAGGAACTGCGCGGCCACCTCCTCGATCACGGCCTCGTCCACGGCCGCGAGCGCGACCGCCTTGACCTCCGCGGTCAGATCCTCGAGCGCGGAATTCGAGTGCGGCGGTTGTTTGGCGGCTTTCATCGCAGGATACCTTGCAGGGCGCTAGACCGAGACCGCCTGCTGCTTCTCGACCTCCTCGAACAGGCCCTCGAACAGCGCGCCGGACAGATACCGCTCGCCCGCGTCGGGAAGCACGGCGACGATGGTCTTGCCCTTCTGCGCGGGCTCCCGGGCCAGGCGCAGCGCCGCCACGATGGCGGCGCCGCAGGAGATGCCCGAAAGCAGGCCTTCCTCGCGCGCGAGCCGCCGCGCCATCTCGATCGCCTCCTCGTTGGATACCTGCTCGACGCGATCGATCTGCGACAGATCGAGATTTTTCGGAATGAATCCGGCCCCGATGCCCTGGATCTTGTGCGGCCCGGGCGCCAACGGCTGCCCGGCCCGGGTCTGGCTGATGACCGGCGAGTGGGTCGGCTCCACCGCCACGGTGAGGATCTTCTTGGCCCGCGTGCCCTTGATGTACCGGGATACGCCCGTCAGCGTCCCGCCCGTGCCCACGCCGCTCACGAAGACATCGACCTTGCCTTCGGTGTCGGCCCAGATCTCGGGACCGGTGGTCCGCTCGTGAATGGCCGGGTTGGCGGGATTCTCGAACTGCTTCATGAGCAGGTACTTCCCGGGCTCGCTGGTCGCGAGCTCTTCGGCCTTGGCGATGGCTCCCTTCATGCCTTTCGCGCCGGGAGTCAGAATCAGCTTGGCGCCGAAGGCGACCAGCACTTTGCGCCGCTCCATGCTCATGGTGTCCGGCATCGTGAGCGTGCAGCCATAGCCGCGCGCCGCCGCGGCGAAAGCCAGGGCTATGCCCGTGTTGCCGCTGGTGGCCTCCACGATGTGCATGCCCTTCTTGAGGGTGCCGCGCTCTTCCGCGTCCCATACCATCGCGGCACCGATGCGGCACTTCACGGAATAAGCCGGGTTGCGGCCCTCGACCTTGGCAAACACGGTCGCCGCGCCGTCCGGGTTCAGGTGGTTGATTCGGATCAGGGGGGTCCGACCGATGGATTTGGTGTTGTCCTCGAAAGCCGGCATAGGTCACCTCTTGGGGCGGAGGCCGATTCTCCCCCTAAGACCGCCGGGAATGCCATAGCAGTTTGTTATCACGCCCTGCCCGAGGGTTATATGGGCCGGCCGGGCGGCCGCGCCGGATGGCTACGCCGTCGTCGGAATCATGGACAGCGGCTGCGGCCGGCCGACCACGAATCCCTGGACGAAATCGATGCCCATGCCGGTGACCGTGTCGAGCGAGACCTGATCCTCGACCTGCTCGGCGACGACGCGGAAGTTGAGGCTTCTCGACAGATCGATCATGGCCGCGACCATGGCCTGATTCACGCTGTCGCCGGCGAGGTTCTTGATGAAGGACCCGTCGATCTTGAGGTAGTCCATCGGCAACGTGCGCAGCGTGGAGAACGAGGAGAGCCCGCTCCCGAAGTCGTCCAGGGCAAACTCGCAGCCCATGCCATGCAGCACGGCGATGAAGCGCTGCGCATGATCGAGATTCGCGACCACGGAGCTTTCGGTCACCTCGAAGCAGATGTCGCCGGGATTCGCCCCGGTGTGATCGAAGCAGTCCACGACGAACTCCAGGAACTCGGAGTCCCCGAGCGTCTGCCCGGCGATGTTGATGGCGACGCTGCGGGCCGCCGGCAGCTTCATGCCCCCGCGGCCGAGCGCCGAAAGCACGGTCTGCACGACCCATCGGTCGATGTGCGGCATCAGGCGGTAGCGCTCCGCCGCCCGGATGAAGTCCGTGGGACTCGAGCCCGGCTGGCCGTCCTCGCCCTCGAGACGCACGAACACCTCGATCGCGGGGCCGCGCTCGCCATTTCCACGCATGCTGACGATGGGCTGGTAGTAGAGCTCGAAGCCGTTGTCGCGCAGCGCGCCCTGCAGCCTCTGCAGCCAGTGGATCTCACCGGAGTGGCGGGCGCTCGCCTCCTCGCGCGCCGAGTAGACGTGCACGTGCAGGCCGCCCTGCTTCTTCGCGACGTAACAGGCGGAGTCGGCCGAGTTCATGATGTCCTCGATGGAGCCGCCGCCCGCGCCGATCTCGACCAGTCCGATGCTGACGCCGATGTCGAAGATCTTGTCCTTCCACACGAAGCGGAAATCGGCGACCGACCTCACCACGTCGTCCGCGATCTGCCGGGCCTTCTCCAGCGGGCAGCCTACCAGGAGCAGCGCGAACTCGTCGCCGCCGATGCGTCCGACGGTGTCCGAATCCCGCACCGCTTCCTTGATGAGCGATGCAACCTCGCGCAGCATGTTGTCGCCCGCCGTGTGCCCGCAGGTATCGTTCACGGTCTTGAAGCGATCGAGATCGAGATAGCAAAGCGCGTGCCCGACGTTGCCGGTCTGCGCCGAGTCGAGCGCCTCCTGCACCCGCCGCTCGAACTCGCGCCGGTTGACGAGCCCGGTCAATGCGTCATGGCTCGCCTGATAGGTCATCTGGCGCGCGAGGCCGCGCATCTCGCTGGTGTCGTGCAGCACCAGCACCAGCCCGAGAATGTTCTTGCCGTCGAAACGCAGCGGCGTGACGCTGAGCTCCACCGAGCGCTCGGGACCCGCGCTCCCCGGCACCAACACCGCGCGCCGGCCCATGGTGATGCGGCCGCCGGTCGCGAGCGCCTTGCGCACCGGATCCCCGAGCGAGCGGCGGTCGGTCTCATCGACCAGTTGCGCGACTTCGGAGAAGGACTTGCCCATCACCTGGTCGAAGCGCTGGCTGAGCAGCACCTCGGCGGAATGATTGATGTAGTCGATGCGGCCTTCGGCATCCACCGTGATCACGCTCTCGGCCATCGCATCGAGCGTCACCATGGCCCGCGGGCGCGATGGCACCGCCGCCGGGCCGGACTCGGGCAGCATCTCGAGCGCGGTGAGCAGGAGCGCAGACTCTCCTGCGCTGTCGATGATGATGCTCGAGAGCTCGACGCGGGTCACCTCGCCGTGGGATCCGATCAGCTCCACCTCGTAGCGCTCCGCCGCGGGCTCGCCCTGCAGCCGGCGGCGCAGGTTGTTCTCGACCAGCTCCGCATATTCCGGGGCGACGAAATCCGTCAGGCGCTTGCCGACGACGTCCGCGGCGCTGGAATTGAGCAGCGCGAGAAAACGTGAATTCGCGAACAGGATGCGGTCCCGGTGCACCAGCACCGCGTCGTGCACCGTCTCGACCAGGCGCTGGAACAGTTGCTCCCGATCCTGCAGCCGTGCACCGCGTGTCTCGAGATCCTCGAGCAGCTTGTTGACCGCGCTGCCGAGCTGCTCCAAGGCCTGCGGCTTGTCCTCCATCAGGATGCGGCGGGCGCCGGGTCCGCGCGTGACCTGCCACACCTGCTGGGCGAAGTCCTCGACCGCGCGCTCCTGGCGGCGCTTCCACACGACGAGTGCGATGATTGCCACCGCCAGAATGGCCGAGGTGGCATACCACAGTTCGATTGGCGGCAAGGTCAAAAAGGTCCCCGGACGCGACGAGCCACGGCGACGCTGCTCGTCGCCCCTCCCGGGCTGGATACGCCGCGAGTCATTGTGAGTAGAGAATAGCGCATGGGGCTCGCGGAGCCTGCAGAAATTGACCATAATCAGCGAGTTTGATCACTCTCGAGAAATCATGGATAAGTTGGCAGCTCGTCAGCAAATGGTGGATCAGCAGGTTCGCACGTGGGAGGTCCTCGACCCGCGCGTCCTCGACGCATTGTCCGTGGTTCCGCGCGAAGCGTTCGTGCCCGGCGCATACCGGGAGCTTGCGTTCGCCGACGCGCCGATTCCGGTTGGATTCGGTCAAACCATGCTGGCGCCGAAGCTGCAGGGACGCATCCTGCAAGCGCTCGGGCCGGGCGAGACCGACCGTGTCCTGGAGATCGGCAGCGGCACCGGATACCTCTCCGCCGCCTTAAGTCTACTCGCAGCGTCGACTCATGCGATCGACATTCACGCCGAGTTGGTCGAGATCGCCAAGGCGAACGTGCGCGCCCTCCCTTCCGCCAAGG
This sequence comes from Steroidobacteraceae bacterium, assembly GCA_036268215.1. Classification (GTDB taxonomy): domain Bacteria; phylum Pseudomonadota; class Gammaproteobacteria; order Steroidobacterales; family Steroidobacteraceae; genus Bog-1198. The sequence goes on along the minus strand of DATAUO010000236.1, from coordinate 17,759 downwards.
TGCGCTTCGAGGTGCGCGACGCTTTCGCCTCCGGCGCGCTCGGCGAATACGATGTCATCGCGGTGACCGGCTCCATGCCGGTGTACGACACGCGCTTCGAGCGCGTGCTGGCGGTCGGGGGCCGGCTGTTCGCGATCGTGGGCGATGCTCCCGCGATGGAGGCAATCCTGGTACGGCGCGTGGACGAGGGCGAGTGGATCCGCGAAAGCCTGTTCGAGACCGTCGTCGATCCCCTGATACACGCCGCGGCGACGCCGAAGTTCGTGTTCTGATGATCAAGGAAATGACGCCGCGGGAATTCGCCGCAGCGCGCGCGGCCGGCGCCGATCTGACGCTGCTCGACGTGCGCGAGGATTGGGAGATCGGGCTCGCGCCCGTTCCGTCCGCCGTACTGCACATTCCCATGGCGCAGGTCCCCGAGCGCCTCGCCGAGCTCGATCCGGGGCGCGACACCGTGGTGATCTGCCGATCCGGGGGACGGAGCATGCAGGTCGCCCGATTCCTCGAGAGCAAGGGCTTCGGGTCGATCTACAACCTCACCGGAGGAATCCTGGCGTGGTCCGCGGAGCTGGACCCGTCGATACCGCGCTATTGACAATTTGACTGACCGCGGTGATATAGTTATATATAACACTATATAACCAAACTTGGGCTGCGGGATTGAAGGTCCATGAAGCGACTACTCACTGCTACGGCACTGATTCTGGCCTTGGTTGGCGCACCGGCTCGATCGGCGGATCTCCTCGCCGTGTATCAGCGTGCGCTGCAAAACGATCCTCAGCTCAAGGAGGCCGAGGCCACTCGCCTGGCCACCCTGGAATCCAAGCCGCAGGCCTTGTCGGCGCTGCTGCCTCAGCTCTCGGCCACCGGTATCGTCAGCCGCGAGCGCGATACCGGACAGAACAACACCACCGAGACCGTCAGCGCCCCCGGGACGCCGACGCAGCTGGAGACCTTCCCTTTCGACGGCCGCGTCGATACCACCACGCACCGCTACGGCCTCGATTTGAAGCAGAACATCTTTCGCTGGGAGAACTGGGTTGCATTGAAGCGCGCGGATGCCCAGGTGGCGCAGGCGGAAGCCGACTACCAGGCCGCCCAGCAGGATCTGATGCAGCGCGTCGCGCAGGCCTACTTCGACGTGCTGTCGGCCCAGGACGACCTCGAGGCGCTCAAGGTCGCGCTGGTCTCGATCCAGCATCAGCTCGATCAGGCGGAGTCGCGCTTCAAAATCGGCCTCATTGCGGTCACCGACGTCGAGGAGGCACGCGCGGCGCACGACAGCGGCGCGGCCGCGGTGATCGCAGCCAAGCGCACGCTCGCCTCGGCGCTGGAGGCGCTCCGGCAGATCACCGGCGATGATTTCGACTTCCTGGCGCGGCCCATCGAGCCCTTCGACCTGGCGGAGCCCGATCCCGTCAGCGAGGATCGGTGGGTCGACATGGCCTTGCAGCAGAATCTCTCGCTGGTCTCGAGCCGCCTGGGCGCGGACATCGCGCGCGAGAACGTCAGCGCGGCGCGCGGCGGGCATTTCCCCTCGCTCGATCTCATCGGCAGCCGCTACCACGCCACCAGCAACGGCACCGACACCTTCACGGACGGCACGCCCGCGGGCGGCACTCTCCTCGATCAGAATCAGCGCACCATCGGATTGCAGCTGAGCTTTCCGATCTACTCGGGCGGCCTCGTGTCCTCACAGGTACGCCAGGCCGTATACCAGCACCGCGCCGCCAAGGAGCGGGTCGAGCGGGTCGCCCGCCAGACCGAGCACGACGCGCGCGACTCCTACCTCGGTGTCATATCGGAGATCGCCCGGGTCAAGGCCCTGCGCCGCGCGGTCGAGTCGAACGCCACGTCCCTGCGCGCCACCGAGTCGGGCTATGAGGCGGGAACCCGTACCGCCGTCGACGTGCTGCAGTCGCGGCAGCTCTGGGTCCAGGCACAGACGGACTATTCCCGCAGCCGCTACGACTACATGTTGAACGTGCTGAAGCTGCAGCAGGCTGCCGGCACGTTGTCCCAGCAAAGCCTGGAGAAGATCAACGGACTGCTCAAGGACGCCCCGCCGCCGAGAGCGGAGGATCCCGCGATCCTCACGCCCTAGTCAGCTGGAGCTCGATGATGCCGGCCACCCGCTCCACGGCGCCGCGATTCAGCTCGATGATGCGCCGCGCCTCGGTACCCATGCGCGCGCGCTCCGCGGGACTCTCGATCAGCCTCTCGAGCGTGCGCGCGAGCTCCGAGGCGTCGCTGACTTCTGCGGCGGCGCCCCGGTCGATCAAGAGACGGGCAACGTCGCGCGCATTCGCGTAGCTCGGTCCCGTCAGCACGGGCAGTCCGAGCACGGCGGGTTCCAGCAGGTTGTGACCACCGATGGGCACCAGGCTGCCGCCGACGAATGCGACATCGGACGCCGCGTAGAACGCCGTCAGCTCGCCGACCGTATCGAGCAGAAAAACCTGGGCAGCCCCGGCAGCGCCTGCGTCGGAGCGACCCCCGCGGGCGCCCGGACCCGCGCCGCCGGCCGCGACGGCCGCCGGCCCGTGGGCCGATGGCGCGCCGAGCGACCTGCGCTCGAATCGCAGTCCCCGCGCGCGAATCAGCGCGGCGACACCTTCGAATCGATCCGGGTGGCGCGGCGCCAGCACCAGCAGGGCATCTGGACGCGCCGCAAGCAATTGGGCGTGAGCATCCAGCACCGGCTCGTCCTCGCCGGCGTGGGTGCTGCCGGCCGTCCAGATCGGCCTTGCCTCACCGAGCTCCCGGCGCAGCTCGCGGCCCCGCTCGACGGCCTCGGCTCCGACCGCGGCGTCGAATTTGACGTTGCCGGTCACGTGCACCTGAAGAGGCGCTGCGCCGATCTCGATGAAGCGGGCGGCATCGGGCTCGGTCTGCGCGGCCACCGTCACGCGCGACGAGAACACCGCCCGGATCAGCGAGCCCAGGCGCCGGTAGCTCGACACCGATTTGCCGGACAGCCGTGCATTGGCCAAGACCACCGGAATGCCGCGGCGCCGGCAGCCCTCGAATAGATTCGGCCACAGCTCGGTCTCCATGACCACCGCGAAGCGGGGCTGAGTCCTGCGCAGGAACCGCTGCACGGCGCCGAGCATGTCGTAAGGCAGGAATCGAACCGCGGCGTCGGGAAACAACGCCAGCGCGCGTGCCCGGCCCGTCGGCGTCGCCGTGGTCAGCACCAAGGGCGAGTCGGCGTATCGCGCGCGCAGCGCGCGCACCAACGGCGCGGCCGCGGTGACTTCGCCGAGGCTCACGGCGTGGACCCAGATGGAGCGGCCCTCGAGCGCGGGGCCCAGGCCGAACCGCTCGCTCAGGGCGCGCCAGTACGCGCGCTCGCGCAGCCCGCGCCAGAGCAGCCACGCCACCGCGATGGGTACGGCACAAGAGATCAACAGCGAGTAAAGACGCCGCGACACGCTCACGTATTCCAGGTCATCGCGGATGCGCGCCGGGCGGATGCCGCGTCGGCGGCCGGCATGGTTCGATCACTCCTCGGCATAGGCCGCCATGAGCCAGCACCAGCGCTCGGCGTCGAACCGGCCGGGCGGCCACGCGCGGGACAGCTTCGCGAGCGACCGATGCAGGCGCTCGAGATTGCGCGCCCCCCACGGACCCGGCGCCCGCAGGCGTCCGCGGTCGAAATCAATCACGCTGACGCAGCCTCGAGCGTCGATCAGGATGTTGTGCGCATTGAGATCGGCATGATCCGCGCCCGCACGATGCAGCCGCGCAATGGCCGCGCCGACCGCGCGCCAATACGATTGCGGCAATGCCTCGCGGGCGAGCGCCGCGCTCAACGGCCCGACGCCGGGAATCCGCTCGGTGATCAGATCGCAGCGATAGGCCGGCCCGCTGCGTGAGTAGCCCGCGGCGACCGGTCGCGGCACGGGCAGGCCGCGCTCGGCCAGCGTTTCGAGCAAGCGGTACTCCGCAAATGCGCGTACCCGCTGCTCGCTCACCCACCAGTACCGATCACGGACCACGCGCGCCGCGAAGCCCCCCCGGAAGTAATGCCGCAGCACCCATTCGCGGTCGCCGGCACGAACGAACCAGGTCGCTCCGCGCCCGCTCGGCGCCGCCGCGAGAGCTCCGCGCGCTCGCCAGAATTCGGGGTCGAACAGCGCGCCGCGAGCCAGCTGCGGCGAATTGCCAAGGCAGTTGGGATCGGCCAGCATGGCGCCCGTGGCAGTGGTCACACGTCGGCCGCCGTTCGTCATTCTCGTGAGCGGTTCCTAGGGAACAAGGCTAATTTGGGCACCTTACGTTTCAACCCGCCGCCGCAGCACGTGTGCCTGCTGCGGCTCTCGGCGATCGGCGATACCTGCCACGCGGTCGCCGTGCTGCGCGCATTGCAAGCGGCATGGCCCGGCACGCACTTCACCTGGATCATCGGCAGGCTCGAGGCAAAGCTGCTGGCCGCGCTTCTTCCGGAAGTGGAGTTTATCACCTTCGACAAGCGCTCGACGCTCGCGGAGCTCCGCCGCGTGCGCCGCCTGCTCGTCGCGCGCCGCTTCGATCTGCTCGTCGATTTGCAGCTCTCGTTCCGCGCGAGCCTCGTGGCGGCGGTGGTTCGCGCGGCGATCAAGCTCGGCTTCGACCGGGCACGGGCGCGCGAGCTGCAGTGGCTGTTCACGAACGCGCGCATTGCGCCGAAGGCTCGCCAGCATGTGGTGGATTCCTTCATGGGCTTCGTGCATGCCTGCGGCATCGAGACCGCCGCGCCGCGCTGGGACGTGCGCGTGCCGGACGGTGCCGCCCAATACGCCCGGCATCTCGTGCCCGACGAGCGGCCGACGCTGGTGATCAGCCCTTGCTCGAGCCACGCGGCGCGAGACTGGGCGGCGGATCGGTACGCGGCGGTGGCGAAGCACGCGATGGGCCATCACGGCATGCGCGTCGTCCTTGCGGGCGGACGCAGCCCGCGCGAGGCGGACCTCGGCCGCGCGATCGTCGCCCGGGTGCAAGCGCGCGATCATCTCGTCGACCAGCGCGGCGAGGACAATCCGCTCATCAATCAAATCGGCAAGGACACCCTGCCCGAGCTCCTCGGGCTTCTCGCCGCGAGCACCGTGCTGATATCGCCCGATTCCGGGCCGGTCCACATGGCCACCATGGTCGGCCTGCCGGTGATCGGTCTGTATGCCGCCACCAATCCCGCCCGCGCGGGCCCGTATTTCAGCCGCGCCTGGTGCGTGGACAAGTACGACGAGGCGGCACGACGCTTCCTCGGCAAGCCCGCGTGGGAGCTCGAGTGGACGCGCAAGATCGAGCTGCCGGGCGTCATGGATCTGATCGAGGTCGCCGACGTGACCGCGAAGCTGGACGCGCTGATGGCGTCGCGCCGGCGTAATATCCCGGCATGATCGAGATCAAGGTTGCCATTTCTCCCGGTGAGATGCTCGACAAGATCACCATCCTGCGCATCAAGGCCGCGCGCATGGGCGACCCTGCGAAGCTCGCGAACGTGCGTGCCGAGCTGCGCGCGCTCGAGGAGACCTGGAACGCGTCGCCCTACTCCAGCGTCGACGTCGACGAGGAGACCGCGTCGCTGGCCGCGGTCAATGAGCGGCTGTGGGTGATCGAGGACGACATCCGCGACAAGGAGCGCGCCAAGGCGTTCGACGCCGAGTTCATCCGCCTCGCGCGCGCGGTCTACATCGAGAACGACGAGCGCGCCGCCATCAAGCGCCGCATCAACGTCAAGCTGGGATCGAAGCTGGTCGAGGAGAAGTCCTACAAGGACTACAAGGCCTAGGGTGGATATGAACGAGCCTCACGACGCCCTACGGAAGCATCGCGCACCCGCGCCCTAAGCGCTCGCCGCGGCCGCTTCGCGCTCCCCGACCAGCGTGTATTCCGCCCCGCAGTAGGGGCACTTGGCCCACCCCGTGGGCTCGATGGCGAGATACACCTTGGGATGGGAGTTCCACAGGTACATGCCCGGCATCGGGCAGGACAGCGGCAGGTCCGCGGCGGTCACGTCGTACTGATGCAGGGCGTTCGCCTGGATCAAGCGATGAGTCTTATCGTCCTGGACCAATGAGGGCATGCGGGCTCCGCGGCTCTGGGATTGCGGCGTCGATTTTAGGTGCCCTGGAACGTCGCCGTCCAGATCGCCCGCACCCGCGCCCGAGTCTCGGCATGAGAGGCTGCCTCGACCACCCGCTCGCCCCCGGCCTCCAGCGAGAGGTGATGCAGCACGGTCCGATAGCCGATATAGGCCTGGGTGAGCCACGCCGCCGTCTCGGCGTCGAGCACCGCGGCTGCCGCCAGCCCCTCGAGCTGGCGGATGTTGTCGCTGTAGGTGAGCAGGTCCGGCCGCGCGTGCGCGTTCGCGAGCACCCAGTACTGCACCAGGAACTCGATGTCGGCGATGCCGCCCGCGTCCTGCTTGATGTCGAATTGCCCCGGCCCTGCCTTGGAGAGCTCACGGCGCATGCGCGCGCGCATCTCGCTCACGTCGCCGCACAAGGTGTCCAAACGGACGGCGACGCCGAGCACGCGCCGCCGCGCCGCCTCGAATTCAGCGCGCAGGTGATCGTCTCCCGCCACCGCACGGGCGCGCAGCAGCGCCTGGTGCTCCCAGGTCCACGCGTCCTCCCGCTGGTAGCGCTCGAAGGCCTGGATGCCGGTCATGAGAAAGCCCCCCTTGCCGTTCGGCCGCAGCCGCATGTCGACCTCGTAGAGCCGCCCGGCCGCAGAATGCACCGTGAGCAGGTGCACGATGCGTTGCCCGAGCCTCAGGAAGAACACGCCGTTGTCGAGCGGCCGGTCGCTCCGGGTCTGCTGGATCTCACCGGATGAATCGTGCAGGAACACGAGATCCAGGTCCGATCCATAGCCGAGCTCGAGCCCCCCGAGCTTGCCGTAGCCGGCGACCGCGATCCGGACCTCGCGCAAGGCTTCGGGGCGGTCGCCGCACTGCGGGACTCCGTAGACCGCGGTCATCTGGGCCCAGGCAAGCCGCATGCAACGCTCGACGATGAGCTCCGCGATGTCGGTCAAGCGGTCGCTCACCTTCATCAGCGGTAGCCGCCCGGTGAGGTCGGCGAGCGCCACCGCGAACACCGCCGCCTTCTGGAACTGGCGCAATGCCTCGACCTGCCGCTCGGGATCGTCCGCGGGGAGCCGCTCGGTGCGCGCGGCCAGCTCCGCCGCGAAGCTCGTACGCGAGGGCAGCGCGTCGAAGGCCTTGGCGTCGATCAACTCGTCGAGCAGCAGCGGAAAGTCGGCGATTTGCCGGGCCAGGAACCCGCTGAGGGCGCAGACATCGATGAGCCGATCGAGCGCCGCGGGCTGCTCCTTGAGGAGCGCGAGATAGGACGAGCGCGTGCCGATCGCCTCCAGCACGCGCACGACCCGCTGCACCACGACCTTGGGCTCGCGGCGCACCGCGGCCGCCCGCAACACATGCTCGAGGACCACGTGCAATCGGCGCACGCCGGCCTCGTCCAGGCGGCGGTAGGACGCTCCCTGACGATAGGTCTCCAGGGTGGCCGCGGTCTCGGCAACGTCGGCCGGCGGAAATCCGCCGCGCGCGAGCTCCTCCGAGATGTCGGCCGCATCCGACGCCATCCAGGCCGCGCCCGACTGCCGCCGATTCGCGCCCTCTCCCGAGCCGACCAGCAGCGCCGCGAACTGGGCGGCCACCCTGGACCTCGCGGTCTCGATTCGCGCCGCGCATGCGCTCCAGTCGGCGCATCCCATGTTGAGCGCGAGGCGCGCCTGGTCGATGGGCGCCTCGGGGAGCGAGTGCGCCTGTTCGTCGCGAATCATCTGCAGCGCGTTCTCGGCCTTGCGCAAGTCGAGATAGGCGTCGCGCAGCTCGCCGACATCCTCGCTCGAGGCGAGCTTCGAGCTCTCGAGCAGGGGCAGCACCTCGAGCAAGGAGGCATTTTGCAGTCGCCGGTCGCTGCCGCCGCGCACGAGCTGCATGGATTGCACGATGAACTCGACCTCGCGGATACCCCCCGGGCCGAGCTTCAAGTCCTGGTCGAGCTCGCGCCGCGACACCTCCCGCGCGATCAAGGCCTTCATGTCGCGCAGCGACTCGAGCACGCCGAAATCGAGATAGCGCCGGTAAACGAAGGGGCGCACGAAGTGCGGGCTCGCGTCCTCGTAGGCCTCGATGCCGACGATGGGCCGCGCCTTGATCCAGGCATAACGCTCCCAGTCGCGTCCATGCTCCTGCAGGTAATCCTCGAGGGAGGCGAGGCTCACCGCCAGCGGTCCCGAGTCGCCGAATGGGCGCAGCCGCATGTCGACGCGAAACACGAATCCATCCTCGGTTCTCGCATCGAGCAGCCGGATCAGCTCGCGCCCGAGGCGATTGAAGTATTCCTCGTTCTCGATCTCGCGCGATCCGTCCGTCTGGCCGGCCTCCGGGAACAGGAAGATCAAATCGACGTCGGAGGAGAAATTGAGCTCGCGTCCGCCGAGCTTGCCCATGCCGAGCACGATGAAGGGTACCTCGTCCGTGCCGGCGTCTCTCGGCAGCCCGAATATCGGCCTCAGATGCCCACGCGCGGCCTGGCACGCGGCGCGAATGCATCCGTCCGCGAGATCCGAGAGCGCGCGCAAGGTCTCGGGCACGGAGGCGCGGCCGGCGATATCCAACCACGCGATGCGCGTCAGCTCCCGCCGCCGCCATTCGCGCAGCACGCGCTGGGCGTCGGCCGTGGTCGGGGCGGCGGCCGCGCTCGCCTCGTACGCGGCGCCCCCGCTCGCTTCATATCCGGCCACCCCGCTCGCTTCGTGCGCCGCAGCCGCCTCCGGCATGCCTGCCGGCGAGTCGACCGCGTACATCCAGCCGAGCGCCTCGGGGTCGCGGAGCAGCGATGCCGCGACGAATTCGCTGCCGGCCACCACGGCCGGCAGCTCCCGCCGCCAAGGCGCGGGGAGCACCTCGAGCGCGGCGGCCAGGCGCGGATCGGCGGCGGCGCGCTCGCGCCAGAGATCGAAGGGCACGCGCAGCGGATCTGGCACGAAGGTGGTCACCTGGGGAGTTTAGGGCCTCTCCGCGCGCCGTTCACCATGGCGGGGCCGAGCCGTTCGCGCCGGCGCGGGCGGCGCCGATCAGCGGATCGCGGCCAGGAACAGGCGCGGAAACGGCAGGAGCACGGTGCCGTCGTCCGAGGCGGGATAGGCTTTCGCGACGGCTGCCGTGTAGCGCTCGAGATAGGCGGCACGGGCATCGGGGTCGAGCGGCGCGAGGAACGGGCGCAACCCGCTGCCCTTGAACCACTCGACGATGGCGCCCGCGCCGCCCTCGAGCGCGTGATGATACGTCGTGCGCCACACATCGACGCGGCGGCAGACCGGCTTCAGCAGGCGATGGTACGCAGCGGCGCTCGGGAGCGAAGTGCGCGACGCCGCGGCCGCCGCGAGCTTCGCGGCCCAAGGTCCCGCGGCCGCCACCTCGCGCATCAATCGGTGCGCGGGCTCATCGAGGTTGTCCGGCATCTGGATCGCGAGACCGCCGCCCGCATCGAGCTTGGCGACGAGCGCCGGAAACAGCGTTTCGTGATCCGGGAGCCACTGAAACACCGCGTTGGCCAGGATCACGTCGAAGGGGCCCGGGTCGTTCCATTGCTCGATGTCGGCCACGGCGAACGAAGTCCCCGGCATCCGCGCCCGTGCGGCCTCGACCATGTCGGATGAGCTGTCCAGCCCGCTCACCTCGGCCTCGGGGAACCGGGCCGCCAGCACCTCGGTGGAATTCCCGGGGCCGCACCCGAGATCGATCGCCCGCCGCGCGCGGATTTCGGGCAGCGCCGCGACGAGATCGCGCACCGGCCGCGTACGCTCGTCCTCGAAGGCGGCGTACTGCCGGGCGGACCAGGTCATCGGGCCGGGAGCTCCTCGAGCCAGCGGATGATCTCGCTCTCGAGCGCGATTCGATGGTCCGACCAGCTGTGATCGGTCGCGGCGTGAAGGGTCGTCACGCGTGTACCGCCCTTGGCCTTGATCGCCTGCACCAGGTCGTCCGATTCGCCCGCGAGACCATCGTTCGCGGTGAGCACCAGCAGCGGCAGACGGGTCAGGCCCTCCGCGAAGTTCTCGGTGCGAAACTCCTTGCTGTGAGCCATCGCCTCGTCGGCCATGCTTTCCGCCGTGACGCCGGCAAGCGACTCCATGTTGTCCGCCATCTCGTCGACCACCGCCTTGCGCGGCTGCGCGGCCTCGGCGCCCATGTCTCCCATGGAAATGAGCACTGCGCCGAGCAGCGCCTTGTCGCGGGCCGCCGTCACCGCGGTGACCCACCCGCCCATGCTGTGTCCGGCCAGCACGATGCGATTCACGTCGATGCCGAGCTTGGCCGCGACGGCGGGCTTGCGCAGATACTCCAGCACCGCCTCCGCGTCCTCCGGGTTTTGCGTGAACCGGAACGACCCGGGGCTGCCCCACGACCCGCGATAGTTGAAGGCCACGGCGTTCCAGCCGGCGCGCCGGACGGCCTGCGCAAGATCGAGATTCTTTTCGTTGCCCGGGAGGCCGTGACAGAACACGAAGGTCGGGTGCAGGCCCGCACCGGGCGGCGCATAGAGCAGGCCGTTGATCTCGACGCCGTGGCTCGGAACGTGCAGCACCTCCATCCGGGCGGGATGTGCCGGATCCGCCGGCGGGTCCGTGTAGATGGCCGCGGGCACGTGCGTCGCCGCGCCGCTGCCCGCTGCCGTGCCCGACGCGGCGCGGACATGCGCACCGGCGGACGGAGCGGGTCCGCCGGCAGCCGCGGGCTGTGCCGCCGACAGGATGCACAGGACCACCGCCGAGCCGAGCGTCACAAAAGATCGCAGGTTGCCGGCGGCGCGCAAGGCGGCGGCGATGCGCGAGCATCCGTTGGTAGTGCATTGCATGCGCGGCAGTTTACCAGGGACCGCGGGACAGTCCGAAGGCTCTGGGATAAGGAGCGGGCACGGAGCCGTCGCGATAGGCGGCGTTGAGCAGAAGCACGGTCACCGCCACCAGCTACAGCAGCCACGCGGCGCCGATGGCCTTCTGTCCGGTGAACACCAGGTTCGGCAGCTTGAACACGAGCGCGATGGTGAAGAACAGCAGCAGCGGCCCGGCGACCAGCACGAGCCATTTCAGCACGTTCAGGAGCTGCTCGAGGATCGCGGCGGTCAGGCGCTCGATCGATCCGACCAGGTGCAGCGCGCAGCCGAATGCCAGCGAGGTGAGCGGGAAGTATTCCTGCGGGCCGCTCCAGCGGCCGCGAGCGCATAGAGCGCCATCAGCCAACGCTGATCGGTGGCCGGCCAGGCATGCGCCTCGAGCGCCTTGTGCAGACCGTAGAGCGACCATCCTTGCACCACCGCGGCGATCAGAATGACCGGCAGCGCCGACCCTCCCCGCCGCGCCGTGGGCGGGTCCGCGGCATTCGCCGACGATGGCTCGAGCGCTTCCGTCCAGCTCGAAGGCGGGTGACCTTCTTCCATGTGCCGTCTCCCTTGGTGACCGCGCATAGTATCGGAAGCGATTGTGGCAAAGTCGTGGGGAATGCGCAGCACCGGGCCCGGCGCCCCGATCGGCCGCTCGCGACCCAAAAAAAAGAGCGGGCACGAGGCCCGCTCTTTCTTGGACTCGAGTCAACCGGTTCGGCCTGAGCCGACCCGGTCGAGCGCTCTTACATGTCCATGCCGCCCATGCCGCCCATGCCGCCCGGGGCGCCATGCGCATGCTCCTCGTCCTTCGGAGCCTCGGCGATCATCACTTCCGTGGTGAGCAGGAGCCCGGAGACCGAAGCCGCGTTCTGCAGAGCCAGCCGCGTCACCTTGGTCGGATCCAGGATGCCCATCTCGATCATGTCGCCGTACTCGCCCGAAGCAGCGTTGTAGCCGAAGGTGCCCTTGCCCTCGCGGACTCGGTTCAGCACCACGGCTGCATCCTCGCCGGCGTTGGTCACGATCTGCCGCAGCGGCTCCTCGATCGAGCGGGCCAGGATCTTGATGCCGGTGGTCTGGTCCTCGTTGGCGCCGGTCAACGCATTGACCGCCTTCAGCGCACGAACCAGCGCGACACCGCCGCCCGGAACCACGCCTTCCTCGACGGCCGCGCGGGTCGCATGCAACGCGTCCTCGACGCGGGCCTTCTTCTCCTTCATCTCGATCTCGGTGGCAGCGCCCACCTTAATCACGGCCACGCCGCCGGACAGCTTGGCCACGCGCTCCTGCAACTTCTCCTTGTCGTAGTCGGAGGTCGCTTCCTCGATCTGCTGGCGGATGCTCTCCACGCGCGCCTTGATGTCGGACGCCTTGCCGGCGCCGTCGATCACGGTGGTGTTCTCCTTCTCGACCAGCACCTTCTTGGCCTCGCCGAGATCATTGAGCGTCGCCTTCTCGAGCTGCAGGCCGACCTCGTCGGAGATCACGGTGCCGCCGGTGAGCACGGCAATGTCCTGCAGCATGGCCTTGCGCCGGTCGCCGAAGCCGGGCGCCTTGACGGCGGCCACCTTGACGATGCCACGGATGGTGTTCACCACCAGGGTCGCGAGCGCCTCGCCTTCCACGTCCTCGGCGACGATCAAGAGCTGACGGCCGCCCTTCGCGATGGCCTCGAGCAACGGCAGCAACTCACGGATGTTGGAGATCTTCTTGTCGACCAGGAGGATCAGCGGCTTGTCGAGCTCGGCGCTCTGGCTCTGCTGATTGTTGATGAAGTACGGCGACAGATAGCCGCGGTCGAACTGCATTCCCTCGACCACCTCGAGCTCGTTCTCGAGACCCGAGCCTTCCTCGACGGTGACCACGCCTTCCTTGCCGACCTTCGCCATCGCGTCCGCGATCGTCTTGCCGATGCTCTCATCGGAGTTCGCGGAGATGGTGCCGACCTGCGCGATCGCCTTGGGATCCTTGCAGGGCTTGGAGAGCTTCCTGAGCTCCTCGGTCGCGGTCAGTACCGCTTGATCGATGCCGCGCTTCAGGTCCATCGGGTTGATGCCCGCCGCGACGGCCTTCAGGCCTTCGCGAATGATGGCTTGCGCGAGCACGGTGGCGGTGGTGGTGCCGTCGCCGGCCTCATCGGAGGTGTTGGACGCGACTTCCTTCACCATCTGCGCGCCCATGTTCTCGAACTTGTCCTTCAGCTCGATTTCCTTGGCGACGGACACGCCGTCCTTGGTGACGGTGGGGGCGCCGAAGCTCTTGTCGAGCACCGCGTTGCGGCCCTTGGGGCCGAGGGTCACCTTCACCGCGTTTGCCAGGATGTTCACGCCCTTGAACATGCGTTGCCGGGCGTCGTCGCTGAAGCGTACGTCTTTAGCTGCCATTTGCTCTTTCCTCTAAATATTGATTTGAATGGGTTGTGCGATGAGTGTGGGGCTTACTTGCCCTCGACCACGGCCATGACGTCTTCTTCGCGCATCACGACCAGCTCATCCCCGTCCATCTTGACTTCGGTTCCGCTGTACTTGCCGAACAGGATCTTGTCGCCAACCTTGACGTCGAGCGGGCGAACCTCGCCGTTTTCGAGGATCTTGCCCTTGCCGACGGCCACGATCTTGCCAAACACCGGCTTCTCGGTCGCCGAATCGGGAATCACGATGCCGCCGGGGGACTTGCGCTCTTCCTCTTCTCTTTTCACGATCACGCGGTCATGAAGGGGACGAATCTTCATAAGACAAAGCTCCTTAGCTAGAATACTGAAGTTGATTGGGGGAACGGCGGGTGGTTAGCACTCCCCGTTCACGACTGCTAATAATAGCGGCCAATTTACCTGTTTCAAGGGCTGCCCGGCATTTTTTGGTCCCCTGGGGCAATTTCGGCGCTGTGTGCCGGTATTTGGGCGAGCGGGGGGCCGCCATGAGCCCTGCCGTGGCGCAACATGGGCCCGGATGGGTCGACTCCGGGTGCGCTAGAGTAGGCGGATGATACGCCTGCTCACCCTGCTCGCGCTGATCGCCCTTGCCGGCACCGCCGCCGCCAAGCCTTGGTGGTTGCGGGGCACGGATGGCAGCGAGACCGATTTCCTGCCTCCGGACGCCGCCTTCCGGGTGGGTTCTTCGGTCGACGGCGCGGTCGTCCATGTGCGCTGGGCCATCGCCGACGGCTACTACCTGTATCGAAGCCGGATCGATATCCAGCCGGAAAGCCCGGACCTCAGCTTGGGCTCGCCCGTTCTGCCCCAGGGGACCGTGAAGACGGATCCGTATCTCGGCCGCCAGGAGATCTATCAGCGCCAGCTCGACGCCACGGTGGTCTACTCGCGCTTCGATGCGGGCGCCCATCCGATCCAGATCAAGGTGACGTACCAGGGGTGCGCAGAAGCCGGGCTCTGCTATCCGCCGATCACCAAAGTGCTGTTTCCGGCGGTGCTTGCTCCCGCCGCGGCCCCCTCGTCGGCGAACGCGCGAGCCGCGCTCGGCTGGGAGCGCGGCGCGATTCTCGCCGGCGGCTTCGCGTTTCTGATCGCGGGAATCTCGCTGCGCAAGGGGCGCAATCTCGAAACGCCGCCGGCATGATCACCCCGGCGGTGCGCGTCCTTTGCATCATGGTGGCCGTGGCGCTCGGGATCTGGCTGGGCGTCAAGCTCCATGCCTCTCACGGCGGCGCGCTCGAGTCCCCACACGTTCGCACCTCGGCCGGCGAGGCCAGCGGCCCGAGCCCCACCGATCTCGGCGACATCCTGGGCGCGGCCCCCATGGGTCATCCCAAGATTCCGGATCGGGTGCCGGAATTCTCGCTCGATGACCCGCAGGGCCGCAGGACGTCGATCACCTCGTTCGGAAGCCGCTCGCTGATCATCAATTTCTGGGCCACATGGTGCGCACCCTGCCGCAAGGAGATGCCGCTGCTCGAAGCCTTGAGCACGGAATGGGCAGGCCGCGACGTGACGGTCGTCGGCATCGCCGTCGATCACCGGGACGCGGTGCGGGACTTCACCCGGCGCTTCAGGATCGACTACCCCATCCTGATCGGGGAGCAGGATGCCCTCGACGCGGCGACGGCGTTCGGCGTCGCGACCCCGGTCTTCCCGTTCACCGTGTTCACCGACCGGCGGGGCGAGGTCGTCGCCTTGTTCGTGGGGGAGATTCACCGCGACCAAGCCGAGCTCATCCTTTCCAAGGTGTCGGACCTCAACGGGAACCGCCTCAAGCTCCCGGACGCCCGCCGGGCCATCACCGAGGGTCTCAAGGCCTTGGACACTCGGGATTCGGGGTAAGACGCAAGATCCGTGGTTACGGGCTCCTGAGGCTCTACAGCGGCCCCGCCGGTCCCACAACGCCGACGTTCGCCGCCGAAGCTTGCCATTTCACCTCAATTTCTGGTTAATATCGCGAACCTTTGCACGGCGACGGCGCTGAAAGCGCGAGCGAGATGGCGCAGATCCTGCTGCTCAATGGACCGAACCTGAACCTTCTCGGCACCCGCGAGACGGGCATTTATGGCGCGCAGACGCTCCGCGACATCGAATCCAAGCTCGAGGGTCAGGCGCACGCCGCCGGCCACTCGCTGATCGCCTTTCAGACCAACGCCGAGCACGAGCTCATTGCCAAGATTCACTCGGCCAAGTCCGAGGATGTCGCATTCATCATCATCAACCCCGGGGCGTTCACGCATACCAGCATCGCGCTGCGCGACGCGTTCTTGGGGGTCGGCGTGCCGTTCATCGAGGTTCACTTGAGCAATCTGTTCGCGCGCGAGACTTTTCGCCACCGCTCTTATCTTTCCGACGTGGCGGCGGGCTGCATTTTCGGGCTGGGAGCGCTGGGCTACGAGCTGGCTTTGAACGCCGCGTGCGCGCGCCTGAAATCCTAAATTTTTGAGATATGAAGGGGTTCGCGGATGGACATTCGCAAGGTAAAAAAACTCATTGAGCTCCTGGAAGAGTCGGGAATCGCGGAGCTCGAGATCTCCGAGGGGGAGGAGTCGGTGCGCATCAGCCGCCATTCCCGCTCGGGCACTCCGATGCCGATGGCCATGCCGATGCCCATGCCCATGTCGGCACCCATGATGCAGCCGCTCGCGCCGGCAACCTCGCCCGAGCCCAAGGCACGCAACGACGAGCACACCGTCACCTCGCCCATGGTCGGCACCTATTATTCCGCCGCCTCGCCCGGGGCAAAGTCGTTCGTCGAGATCGGCACCGAGGTCAAGCCGGGCCAGATCCTCTGCATCATCGAAGCCATGAAGATGATGAATCAAATCGAGTCCGACAAGTCCGGCAAGGTCACCGCCATCCTCGCCAAGAACGGCGAGCCGGTCGAATTCGGCCAGCCCCTGTTCATCATCGAATAATCGCGATGATCGAGAAAGTCGTCATCGCAAATCGCGGGGAGATCGCGCTTCGAATCCTGCGCGCCTGCCGCGAACTCGGCATCAAGACGGTCGCGGTGCACTCGACGGCGGACTACAACACCAAGCACGTGCTGCTCGCGGACGAGACCGTATGTATCGGCCCCCCGCAGTCCGCACTGTCCTATCTCAACATGCCGGCGATCATCAGCGCGGCGGAGGTCACGGATTCCGTGGCGATCCATCCCGGCTACGGCTTTCTGTCCGAGAATGCGGACTTCGCCGAGCGCGTGGAGAAGAGCGGATTCATCTTCATCGGGCCGCGCGCCGAGACCATCCGCATGATGGGAGACAAGGTCTCGGCCATCAAGGTGATGAAGGCCTCCGGCGTTCCGTGCGTGCCCGGATCCGACGGCCCGTTGGGCAATGACGTCGACGAGAATTTCCGCATCGCCAAGGACATCGGCTATCCGGTGATCATCAAGGCCTCGGGCGGCGGCGGCGGACGCGGCATGCGCGTCGTACACACCGACGCCTCGCTCCTGAACGCCATCAGCGTCACCCAGTCGGAGGCTCTCGCCGCCTTCGGCAACCCGCAGGTGTACATGGAGAAATTCCTGGAGCGCCCGAGGCACATCGAGTTCCAGGTGCTCGCGGACAACTACGGCAACGTGGTGCACCTCGGCGAGCGCGACTGCTCCATGCAGCGCCGGCATCAGAAGGTGGTCGAGGAAGCCCCCGCTCCGGGTCTCTCGGCCAAGCAGCGCAAGACCATGGGCGAGCGTTGCGTGCGCGCCTGCCAGGAAGTCGGCTACCGCAGCGCCGGCACCCTCGAATTCCTCTTCCAGGACGGCGAGTTCTACTTCATCGAGATGAACACGCGCGTCCAGGTCGAGCACCCGGTCACCGAGCTCGTGACCGGCATCGACATCGTCAAGGCGCAGCTCTTGATCGCCGCGGGCGAGCCGCTGCCGTACAAGCAGGCCGACATCGAGCTCCGCGGCCACGCGGTCGAATGCCGGATCAACGCCGAGGACGCCAAGACCTTCGTGCCCTCACCCGGTCCCATCCGGCTGTGGCATGCCCCCGGCGGACCGGGTATCCGGGTGGACAGTCATGTCTACACCGGCTACAACGTGCCGCCGTTCTACGACTCGATGATCGGCAAGGTCATCGCCTACGGCGACACCCGCGACACGGCCATCGCGCGCATGCGCAACGCGCTCGCCGAAATGGTGGTCGAGGGAATCAAGACCAACATCCCCCTGCACCAGGAGATCTTCAACCACGCCGCGTTCAAACAGGGCGGCACGGACATCCACTACCTGGAGCGTCGACTGGGACTGAAATGAGTCTCGAGGGAGCTCCGCGGACGTGACGCTGGGCAAGGTTTACCCATTCTACGAGATCGAGTTTCCGCTCGCCGCGCTCAGCTCCGATACCGTGGAAGACGCGTTGCTCGAGATCGGCGCCGGCTCGATCACCTTCGTCGATCGG
Source organism: Steroidobacteraceae bacterium (assembly GCA_036268215.1). Classification (GTDB taxonomy): domain Bacteria; phylum Pseudomonadota; class Gammaproteobacteria; order Steroidobacterales; family Steroidobacteraceae; genus Bog-1198. Next base: position 9 of record DATAUO010000236.1, on the reverse strand, counting down.
GGCGATGAC
>DATAUO010000235.1:0-8821 GCA_036268215.1 Steroidobacteraceae bacterium | reverse complement strand
TCCTCACTTGCCAGTTTCGACCAAAGATATTGCCCAGTGCTGGGTCAGCGCCAAATGCAGTAGGTCTTGCGCAGCGTTTTGTGAATCGTCCACGTGCCGAGCGTGCGGGGCGGAAAGTACGCGGCGTCGCCGGCCTTGAACTCGAAGCGGCGGCCGTCCTCGGTGACGAACGTCGCGTGACCGTGCACGAAATGGGAGAACTCCGCATCGACGACCGCGCGCGCGAACGTGCCGGGCGTGGCTTCCCAGGTGCCCGTCTCGACGGCCCCGTCGGGCCCGGCCCAGGCTTCGACGCTGCCGAGCGTCGGTCGCGGCAGATCGCCGACGGGCGGCGGCGCGAAGGTCTCGAAGGCGCTTGGATCCAAGCCCGCCGGGCCCTCGATGTGCACGATAGTCATTGAAATCACCTCTGGTTCGACACGTGGCAGTAACTCGCCGCGCATCTTGGCTTCGAGGCGCTCGGTCACATAGCGGGGGAAGGTGGCTGCCTGCCGATCTGCAAGGCGATCCGTGCTGCCGGCGCCGCGAGGGACCAGCCGCCGAAAACAGCGGCGCAGACGAAACGGGGCGAAAGCGACTCGCTCACCAACGATCCATTTGGAATTCAGTCCTGCGCGCGCAGCTCCGCGATCTTCTGCGCCGTGAGCGCCGAGGGCTCCGCGCCGAAGCGCGCCGTCACGTAGTTCGCGAGGCTCGCGACCTCGGCGTCGGAATACGTGGCGCCGAAGGCGGGCATGGCGTCGCCTGCGCCCACGCTCTGGCGATGTGCGCCGGTCAGGATCACCTGGGCGACATTGGTCGCCGAGGGGTCGTTGACGGCGCGCGATCCGGTGAGGGTAGCGGCCGGAACGCCGGGGCTGACCCCGCTCCAGTCGTGACATCCGGCGCAGGCACCGGCGTAGATCGCCTTGCCGCGCGCGTGAGACGTGTCGGCATCGCCCTGCGCGTAGGTCGCCGGCGCGGGCTGCGCCTTGGGTACGGGCAGGTCGGGGCTCGAGATCGATGGGACGGTGCGAAGGTAGGCGACCAGCGCGCCGATGTCGCCCGGCGTCAAGTGGCGCAAGCTCAAGTCGACGGCTTCGCCCATGGGGCCGGCGGCCGTGCCGCGGCCGTCGGCGTGCCCCAGCATGAGATAGTGTGCGAGGTCGGTCTCGCTCCAGGCGCCGACTCCGCTGCTCGCATCCGCGGTGATGTTGTAGGCGCGCCAGCCGGCCTGCACCGTGCCCGCGAACTTGTCGCGATTGTCGAGCGCCTGCATGAGATTCCGGGGCGTGTGGCAGTCGCCGCAATGAGCCATGGCTTCGGCGAGGTAGGCGCCGCGATTCCATTCCGGACTGCGCTCGGGGCGGGGCTCGAAGCGCTTGTCCGGATTGAACAGCGCGGCCCAGATGCCCATCAGCCAACGCTGATCGTAGGGGAACTTGAGGGTACTTGCGGGCGCGCGAGCGCTGACCGGCTTCAGGCTGAAGAGATAGGCCTGGATCGCGGCGGCGTCCGCATCCGTCATGTAGGTGTAGCTCGCGAACGGCATGGCGGGGTAGAGGCGCTGCCCATGCCGGCCGATCCCCTTGCGAAGCGCATTGCGGAAGTCGGCGTCGCTGTCGGCGCCGATGCCGGTGTCCCTGTCGGGGGTGATGTTGGTCGAGTACAGGGTCCCGAACGGCAACACGAATGCGCGCCCGCCCGCGAACGGCTCGCCGCCCTCCGCGGTATGACAGGCCGCGCAATCCGCGGCGCGGGTCAGGTATTCGCCGCGCTCCACCAGGCTCGCATTCTCGAGCTCGGCGGGCACGCCGCTCGGATTTCGTCCCGGGTAGCTCGACATCGGCACGTGGCGGCCGCCGGCGAAATCCGTCGCGCCGGGGGCGAGCGCGACCATGTAGACGAAATAGAGCGCCACGGCAACGGCGAGCAGACTCGCGACGATCAGTAGGAGACGCCCGATGCCGGCCTTCTTTCGAGGATGGTCACTGATTGTATTCATGTTGCCTTCCTTCCCGAGAGGATGTCCCGGTCAACCGGTAATCGTCGCAGCCGCACGCCCGTCGCCGCGTACAAGGCATTGCAAAGCGCGGGGGGCGCCGCCGTGGCGCCGGTCTCGCCGATGCCGCCGGGCGCTTCGCCGCTCTTGATGAGGTGCACCTCGATCGCGGGAGCCTCGTTGATTCGCATCATGCGGTAATCGTTGAAGTTGCCCTGCTGCACCCGGCCTTTCGCGATGGTGATCTTGCCGTACAGCGCGGCGGTCAATCCGAAGATGAGACCTCCCTGCAACTGGGCGATGACCGTATCGGGGTTGACGATGATGCCGGTGTCGACGATGCAAACCATGCGCCGCACCCGCACCTCGCCCCCCGTGTCGACCTCGGCCTCGGCAACGGTGGCAATGAAACTGCCGAACGCCACCTGCAGCGCGATTCCCCGTCCGGTTCGCGCGGGCAGCGGACTGCCCCAGCCGGACTTCTGCGCCGCGAGCTCGAGCGCCGCCTTGAGGCGCGGCGACTTGTCCAGATGATCGCGGCGAAACGCGACCGGATCCTTGCCGATCTTCCCGGCGAGCTCGTCCATGAAGCTCTCGATCGCGAAGGCATTGTTGTTGGGGCCGACCCCACGCCAGAATCCGGTGGGCACCGCCGGCGGCTCGTCGCGCACGTAGTCGACCCGGAAGTTCGGAATGTCGTAGGGCATGTCGACGGCGCTGTCCACGGCGTCGATGTCGATGCCCTTCTGGAAGGCCGGCGGCAGCCACCGAGCGATCACGGAAGAGCCGGCCACCCGGTGCTTCCAGGCGACGATGCGGCCACCGGAAAGCGCGGCGGACAGAACGTCCCGGTACACCGGTCGATAGACGTCATGCCGCATGTCTTCCTCGCGCGTCCACACGACCTTGACCGGCCCGTCCACCGCCTGCGCGATCTGCACGGCACTCGCGACCATGTCGGTTTCCAGTCGGCGGCCGAAACCTCCGCCGATCAGATGGTTGTGCGCCTGCACCTTATCGAGCGGCAATCCCGCGACCTTGGCGGCCGTGGCCTGCGCCCGCGCGAGGACCTGGCTGCCGGTCCACACATCGCAGCCGTTCGGCGTGAGATGCACCGTGCAGTTCATCGGCTCCATGGTGGCATGCGCCAGGAAGGGCAGCTCGTAGGCCGCTTCCACAACCTTCCCTCGGGACATCGCGCCATCAGCGTCGCCCACGGTCTTGGCGATGGCGCCGTCCTTCCTGCTGGCGGCACGCAATTGATTCCACACGTCGTCGTCCGAAACCGCGGCGTTCGGCCCCTCGTCCCAGGCGATGTCGAGTGCCTCGAGCCCCTGCTTCGCGGCCCACATGTGATCGCCCACCACGGCCACGAAGTTGTCCTTGACGATCACCTGGCGAAAGCCCGGTACCTGCTTCGCCCGGGCGTCGTCGACATGCTTGACCTTGCCCCCGAACACCGGACAGGAGGCGAGGGTTGCGAACTTGACGCCGGGCGGCATCACGTCGATGGCATAGACCACCTTGCCGTTCACCTTGCCCGGCGTGTCCAGCCGCCTTTGCGTGACGCCGATCAGCTTGAAATCCTTCGGGTCCTTGAGAGGCACATTTGCGGGCGGCGAAAGACCTTGCGCACGAGCGATGAGCGCGCCGTATGCGGCGCGGCGTCCACTCGCCGCATGAATCGCCTCGCCGTTCTCGGTGCGGATGTCGCCCGGCGGTACCTTCCACAACTGGGCCGCGGACTGGACGAGCACGGAGCGCGTTCCCGCCGCCGCCTTGCGAAGCGGCACCCAGAACGATCGGACGGAATTGGAGTTGCCGGTGACTTGCAAGCCGAACACCGGATTGGCGTAAAGCTTGTCGTCCGGCGGTGCGTGCTCGAGGGCCACCTGCGACCAGTCCGCGTCCAGCTCCTCGGCCAGGATCATCGCGACGGCCGTGTAGATTCCCTGACCCATCTCGACTTGGGGCATGATGAGCGTGACGCTGCCGTGTCGATCGATGCGAATGAAGGCGTTCGGCGCATAGGGGGCCCTTTCCGCCGCACCGAGCGCGTCCGGAACGCAAAATCCGACGACCAATGCCCCGCTCATTGCGATTCCGGCATGCAGAAAATCTCGCCGGCTCAGGGCCGCCCCTTCTGGCGGCCCCGGGGCGCGGTCGCCGCCCTGAAGCGGCCGCGCGCCCTCGTCGAGCATCAGAACGTCAAGCGCGCGCCGCATGCTTGATCGCCTCCCGTATCCGCACGTAAGTCCCGCACCGGCAGATATTGCCCGCCATGGCGGCGTCGATATCGGCATCCTCGGGATGCGGATTCCTGGCGAGCAATGCGGCGGCGGACATGATCTGACCCGACTGGCAGTAGCCGCATTGCACGACCTCGAGGTCCAACCACGCCTTCTGAATCTTGGCGCCGGCGGGTGAGGTGCCGATACCTTCGATGGTGGTGATCTGCCGCTCGCCGACGGAGCCGACGGGCAGCAGGCAAGAGCGCACGGGCGCTCCGTCGAGGTGCACCGTGCAGGCGCCGCAGAGAGCCATCCCGCAGCCGAACTTCGTGCCGGTCAGACCCAGCAGATCGCGCAGCGCCCAAAGCAGAGGCATGTCCGGCGGCGCATCGATCTCACGGGTTTCACCGTTGATTCGCAGACTGACCATGGGTCCTCCTCGCGCGAATGCCTGCTCAACTATAGGACGACTCGCGCGCGGACGCCATTCGGCGCACGATCCTTGCGTATACTCATGCCCGAAAACGATCGTTGGGGATGTTCAAATGACGTACCGGCCGAGCGTTCTTGGGCTAGCGCGACTCCTGGCGGGATGTGCAACGTTTGTCGTGTGCCAGCAGGCGTGGAGCGCCGACCCGCAGCCGACCCAGCACGAATTCGTCATCGACCATTTCAAGACCGAGAGCGGCACCGTGCTGCCCAAGGCCCGCATCGTGTACGGCACCTACGGGACGCTGAATGCCGCCGGCGACAACGCGGTGCTCTTGCCGTCGCACTACATGGCCGACATGCACGGCTACGGGTTCGTGATCGGGCCCGGCAAGGCGCTGGATCCCGACAAGCTGTTCCTCATCGCCAGCGAGCTGTTCGGCAACGGCCGCTCGTCCTCGCCGAGCAACACCCCCGAGCCGTTTCACGGTCCGCGCTTTCCGGTCGCCACCATCCGGGACAACGTCGAGGCGGTGCACCGTCTGTTGACCGAGGAGCTGCACGTCAAGCACGTGCGCGCCGTCATCGGCTTTTCCATGGGCGCGGAACAGGCCTTTCAATGGGCGGTCAGCTACCCCGGCTTCATGGATCGGATCGTCGCCACGTCCGGAACCGCCAAGGCTTATCCGCACGGGATCGTGCGGCTCGAGAGCCAGATCTTCGCGCTCGCCACCGACCCGGCCTTCAAGGGCGGCGACTACACCCAGCAACCGGAGCGCGGGATCCAGGCGTTCGCGCTGGTGTGGACCGCGTGGCTGTTCTCGCAGGAATGGTGGCGCCAGGAGCTCTGGCGCCAGGATACGGCGACCTGGGGCAAGAGCTTCGACGAGGTGGTCGAGCGCCTGCGCACGAATTTCATTCCCGGAGCGGATGCGAACGATCTGATCCTGCAAATGCGCACGTGGGAGCGCCACGACGTGGGCGGCACGCCCGGGTTCCATGGCAACGTCGAGGCCGCCCTGCGGTCGATCAAGGTGCCGGTGCTCTACATGCCGTCGCTGACCGACCTGTACTTTCCCGTCACCGACGCGCGGTACGAGGCAGCCTTCATACCCCGCTGCGAGCTCCTGCCCATTCCCTCGCTCTGGGGCCATCCCGCCGGTGCCGGTGCCACGCCGGAAGATGCCAAATTCCTCAACGAGCACATCGCCCGCTTCATGGCAGAGCCCGCGCATTAGGCAGCCTGCGCACATGGTGCTCGGCCCGCACCCTGGGCGTATAGTTCGTCATCGGTCCTTGCGACAACAATCGATTCATATCGAGGTTCCAATGCTTCGTTCCGGATTCGTTCGCGCCGCGCTGCGCGTGGTGCTGGGTGTTGCGCTTTCCGCTTCCGCATTCGCGGCGACGCCGCTGCTGCTCAGGAATCCCAGCCTGAGCCAGGACCAGATTGCCTTCCTCTATGCGGATGACGTGTGGGTCGTGGCCCGCGAGGGCGGGGATGCGCGGCGGCTGACCTCCGTCGGCAACGTCACCGGGGGTCCGTACTATTCTCCGGATCACGGACAGATCGCCTACACCTCGGCCGAGCACGGTGTTGCCAGCGTCTACGTGGTCGGTGCCGACGGCGGCGTGCCGCGCCGGCTGACCTGGAATCCCACCGGCAGCCACGTGGTGGGATGGACACCGGACAGCAAGGAGGTGTTGTTCGCCTCCAAGGCCGCGAGCTACTCCGATTTCGTCCGCCTGTTCCGGGTTCGCGCCGACGGTGTCGGACCGGCGCAGGTGCTGGCCTTGCCGGGTGGCGCCAGCGGCAGCTTCTCCGCCGAAGGCAACACCCTGGCCTACGTGCCGTTCGACCAGTGGGAGCCGGGGTGGAAGCATTACCGCGGCGGTCAGACCACGCCGATCTGGCTGGTCAACATGAAAACGCTGGATGTCGAGAAGATTCCGCGCGAGGGCTCGAACGACTCTCATCCCGTGTGGAGCGGCGGCACCGTGTACTTCCTGTCGGACCGGGACGGCTCGGTCGCCCTGTACGGCTACGACACCGCGAGCAAGCAGGTTCAGGCCGTGGTTCCGAACAAGGGCCTGGATTTCAAGTCGCTCTCCGCGGGACCCGGCGCCCTGGTGTACGAGCAGTTCGGCTCGCTGCACCTCTACGACCTGTCCACGCACCAAGAGCACGCCGTACCTGTCGCGGTGCAAGGCACCCTGCCGAATCTGACGCCTCACCTCGCGGGGGTCGCCGCGGAGGAGGCGCAGAACATCGGCATCTCGCCGACCGGCGCGCGCCTCGTGGTCGAGGCGCTCGGCGACATCTTCACGCTGCCGGCCGAGAAGGGCGATACGCGCAATCTGACCCGCACGCCGGGCGCGGCCGAGCGCGACCCGGCATGGTCGCCCGACGGCAAGTCGATCGCCTACTTCAGCGATGCGTCGGGCGAGTACCAGCTCTTCATCCGCGATCAGGACGGCATCCATCCGCCCAAGGTGATCGACCTCGGCCCAGGCGCATCCTTCTTCTATGCGCCGCACTGGTCGCCGGACTCGAAGCACGTGGCATTCTCGGACAAGCATCTGCGCCTCTGGTACGTCGATGCCGCGGGCGGCAAGCCGGTCAAGATCGACACCGGAATCCGCGGAGGATTCGGGCAGAAGACCGAGCTCTCCTGGTCGCCGGACTCGCAGTGGGTTGCCTATACCCGCGATCTCGAGAGCCAGCTCCACGCGGTATTCCTCTATTCGCTCGCGAGCCATACGTCGAAGCAGGTCACCGACGGCATGAGCAACGCCTCGCACCCGGCGTTCGATCAGAGCGGCAAGTACCTGTACTTCGCGGCCTCGACCGACAGCGGTCCTTCGGATGCGGGCATCGACCTGTCCTCGCTCGACCGTGCGACCACGAGCGGCGTGTACGTCATCGTGCTGGCGAAGAACGGGGCCTCTCCGGTGGCGCCGCAGAGCGACGACGAGAACAAGAAGAAGGACGACGACAAGAAGGACGAGGACAAGAAGGACGAGGACAAGAAGGGGGACAAGGCCGCGGACGCCAAGGACGAGGGCGACGGGAGCGACAAGGGATCGGCCGACGACAAGAAGGGCGGCGACGACAAGAAGGGCGGCAAGAAAAAGGGCGCCGAGAAGCCCAAGCCGACGGTCATCGACCTCGCGGGGATCGAGAACCGCATCCTGTCGCTGCCGATCCCGCAGCGCAATTACGTCGACCTGGCCGTGGGCAAGGCCGGCGTGCTGTTCCTCGCGGAAGGCTCGCCGGTCGGACGCTCCTCCGGCGAGGACGGGCCGCAGGTTCCGATCCGGGCGCTGTGGCGGTTCACCACGGAGAAGCGCCTCACCGAGGAGATGCTGAGCGGACTGACCGCGTTCAAGGTGTCGTTGGACGGCGAGAAGCTGTTCTATGCGCGCGGGGACGCGTGGTTCCTCGCGCCGACCGCGGAGCTGAAGCCGGGGTCGCCGGACGCGCCCGCCGGCAAGCCGGTGAACAACGGCGGCATGACGGCGGTCCAGGATCCGCGCGCGGCGTGGAAACAGATGTACCGCGAGTCCTGGCATCTGCAGCGGGACTTTCTCTACGACCCGCACTGGCACGGTCTCGATCTGGCGAAGGCGGAGGCGCGCTATCGGCCGTTCCTCGACGCGGTTACCTCGCGCGCCGAGTTCACCTATCTGAGCAACGAGATGCTGGGCGAGATCCAGATCGGGCACATGTTCGTCGGCGGACCCAGGGACCACGATCACGCGCCCAAGCCGGGACTGCTCGGCGCGGACTACACCCTCGATCACAACCGCTACCGGTTCGCCAAGATTTACAACGGCCAGAACTGGACCCCCTCGCTCGCCGCCCCGCTGACGATGCCCGGCATCGACATCGTCGCGGGCGACTACTTGCTGGCCGTCAACGGGCGTGAGCTGCACGCAACCGACAACATCGAGTCGTTCCTCGACGGCACGGCGGGCAAGCAGACCGTGCTGCGCGTCGGCAAGAATCCCGAAGGCGCGGACGGGCGCGACGTGACGGTGGTGCCGACCGATTCGGAGAGCGGCCTGCGCAACCTCGACTGGATCGATTCCAACCGGCGCAAGGTGGACGCGCTGTCCGGCGGCAAGGTCGCCTACGTCTACATGCCGAACACGGCCGGCGCGGGCTACACGAACTTCA
>DATAUO010000234.1:0-4755 GCA_036268215.1 Steroidobacteraceae bacterium | reverse complement strand
CGCATTGCGAACGCGACGCTCTCCCAGCTGAGCTACTCCCCCGGAAAGGGCGCGGAATCTTAACAGCAATGGCCGCGGATGCCAAAGGTGCCGGTCGCGGCGGCCACTTCCTTTGAAATCAGCGCGTTGCCCTCGACTCCTGGAGCTGGGTCCAACCCTCACGCAAGGGTCGCCGGCAGCCCCGGCGCCAAGTCCTCGCCCTGCGGCCAAACTGCCATTTTCGGTTTGCGAATCCACGCTACGATGGACCCATCGGGGGATCCATGATCAAAACGGGCGAGCGGGCACCGGAATTCACCTTGCCGGACGACACGGACAAGGACCGTTCGTTGACCCAACTCCTGTCCGAAGGCGCCATCGTCCTCTACTTTTACCCCGCCGACTTCACGCCGGGTTGTACGCGCCAGGCCTGCCTCCTTCGCGATCTCGACGCGGACATGCGGCGCGCGAGACTGCGCATCGTCGGCATCAGTCCGCAGAGCCCGGAGTCACATGCAAAATTCCGGGCGCAGCACAGTCTGCCATTCGTGCTGCTCTCGGATCCGCAAAAGGCAGTCATCAAGATGTACGGCGTCAATGGTCCGCTCGGGATCGGCGTGCGCCGAGCCTCTTTTCTGATCGACGCCAGCCGGAAAGTGCGCGATGTCGTGCTCGCCGACTTCAGGATCGGCCGCCACGAGGAGTTCGTGCGCAAGGCGTTGATGCTGCGCGCCGCCAGCGTCTAGCGCGAGGGCTCCCCGCCCCGTGACTCCTACCCGGCGCGCCGCGCTCACCCGGCCCGCGCAATATTCCCAATAGCCGGCCTCGACTCAGCGCGTAAGCCTTGCTGACGAAGCGAGCCTGAACTCGGAAAGTGGGCCTCAACTCAGTGAGTGGGTGTCAGCTCAGTACGTGAGCCTCAACAAGTTCGCCCGCCCGATGCGCGGCACGGTGACGATGTACATGGTCCCGTATTCGTGCTCATCGAGCTCGGGGATGCCTTTCCTGCCGCTCAGGGTCTCGACGATGGCCGGCACCGTGTCGCTGTGCCCGACGATGAGCGCACGGCCGCCGCGATGCTCCTCGAGCACCCGATGCGCGAGGCCCTTGGGGTCATCCGCCGGCACCACCGTCTCGCGTATGCCGAGGCGCTCGGCCAGCGCCTCGCCGGTCTGGCGGTTGCGCAGCGCCGGCGATACGTAGATGGCATCGATGTGACCGGGCGCCTTGGCGTCGCCGAACATGCGCGCAAGCAGCTCGGCGCGCGCGCGTCCCTCGGCGGTGAGCGGCGGGTCGGTGACGCTGACGGACAGGTCCTTCTCGGCGTGCCGGATCACGATGACCGTCGTCGAGCTTGCGGTGGCCCAGGTCCAGAGGGCAAAGACGAAAAAGCAAAACCCCAGCAACGCGATGGCCGCGGTGATCCAGATCGGCACCAGGAAAGGCCGCCGCTGGAGGCTCACCAGTTCGGGTTTCATGTCACCATGATACCAATGAATGCCGCGACGCCGCCCCGGGGCCTTTCTTCCTCCCCGACTCCTCCCCGGCTCGCGGTGGTCATTATGGCGGCGGGACTGTCATCGCGCCTCGGGCGCCCCAAGGCGCTGGTCCGCGTGGGCGCCATGAGCCTGCTGCGCCGAAGTCTCGTGCTCGGCGCCCCGCTCTCGCGTTGGCCCCCGCGGGTGGTGGTTCCTCCGCGCGCGCATCGCTACCGCTGCGAGGCGCGCGGTATCGCGGCGCGCTTCATCGTCAACCCGGAGCGTGCCGCCGGCCTCTCGACCTCGGTCCGCCGCGGCATCGCCGCCGCGCGGTTTGCCTCGGTGGTGCTGATCGTGCCGATGGACCTCGCCTGCCTGACCCGGCGGGATCTGCTGCGCCTGATTCACCGCTGGCGCGGCGCGCCGCGCCGTTTGACGGCACGCCGCATCGACCCTGGCCGCGGCCGGGAAATCCGCGGAGGTGCGCCGCTGATCCTGCCGAAGTGGTTGTTTGCGCGCGCGCTCGAGGCGTCCGGAGATGCCGGCCTGCGCGATCTCATCGATACCCTGTCGCCGGCGGCCGTCACCCTGGTCGAGCTTCCGTCCGCCGCGCTCGACGTGGACACCGCCGACGATCTCGCCGCAGCGCGACGCCGATGGCGGCGCGCCGGCTGAGCTCAGGGGCTCTGCACCAGCCGGTATCCCACCGCCGTCTCGGTCAGGATGTGCTTGGGCTGCGTGGGATCGTCCTCGAGTTTTTGGCGCAGGTGTCCCATGTACACGCGGACGTAGTGACCGTCCTCGATGTGCGACGGCCCCCACACGTCGCGCAGGATCTGGCGGTGCGTGAGCACCTTGCCGGCATTCGCGATCAGGAGCGAGAGCAGGCGATACTCGATCGGCGTGAGATGCACCGACGCGCCCTTCTTGTGGGTGGTCCGGAGGCTCAGGTCGACCTTCACATCGCCGAACTCGAAAACCGAGCCGAGGCCCGCGCCCACGTCGCGGCGGCGGCGCGAGGCGGCCCGCACGCGCGCGAGCAATTCCCCGATGCCGAACGGCTTGCTGAGGTAATCGTCGGCGCCGGCGTCGAGCGCCTCGATCTTGTCTTCCTCGCCGACGCGCGCGGAGAGGACGATGACCGGCACGGTCGACCAGCTGCGCAGATCCCTCAGGAACTCCATGCCGTCGCCGTCGGGCAGGCCGAGATCCAGGATCACGAGGTCCGGCTTGCGCGTGCCGGAGTCGATCAACCCCTGCTTGAGCGTCTCGGTCTCGTGCACGTTCCAGCCCTCGGCCTCGAGCGCGGTGCGCACGAAGCGGCGGATCTGCCGCTCGTCCTCGACCAGAATGGCCACCGGCGCGGGATCAGTCATGGCCCCACCTCGGCCTCCGCGGCGTCGGCCTCCTCGTCGGCATGATCCGCCGGCGGCGGGATTCCGAGCGGCAGCGTGAAGGTGAACCGCGCGCCGCCGCCGGGCCGGTTCGCGGCGGTGATCTTGCCATGATGGGACTCGACGATGGCGCGGCAGATGGCGAGCCCCAGGCCGACGCCCGGCGTCGCCGATTCGCGCACGCCGCGCGTGAACTTCTGGAACACCGCTTCCTCGCGCCCCGCCGCGAGGCCCGGGCCGTCGTCGGACACGGACACGCTCAACTGATCGCCGTCGACCTCGGCGGACAGCGAGATGCGGCTGCCGGCCGGCGTGTACTTGGAGGCGTTCTCCAGCAGATTGACGAGCACGCGGTCGATCAGCACGGCATCGAAGCGCACGAGCGGCAGATCGCGCGGCACGTGCACTTCGATGCGATGCTTTTGCAGCATCGCGCGCGACGCGTTCAAGGCGGCGCCGACCACCTCCTCGATGGGCTGCCATTGCAGGTTCAGCTTGACCTCGCCGCTCTCGATGCGCGCCATGTCGAGCAGATTGCTCACCAGCGTGCTCATGCGCCGGGCTTCGTCCTGGATGGCCATTGCATGCTCGGTCTGGGCGGCCGACAGCTCGGGCTTGGTGAGCGTCAGGGACTCGGCGAGCCCCACCAGCACCGTGAGCGGGGTGCGCAGGTCGTGGGACAGCGCCGCCAGCAGGGAGTTGCGCAGCCGCTCCGACTCCATCTGCACCAGCGCCTCCTGGGCGACCTTGACGTAGTGCACGCGCTCGAGCGCGATCGCGATCAGCGCCGCGAAGGTGTCGAGCAGCTGCCGCTGCTCGGGGATGCGCAGCAGGCGGCGATTGCGGGCCTTGACCGCCAGCACTCCGCGCGGCCGGGTCGGGGCGCGCAGCGGAATATACAGGACCTCGCTGCCCGGCAGCGTGTCGGTGCTGAAACCGGCGGGCTGTCCCTTGTCGAAGGCCCATTGCGCGATCGCAAGATCGACCGGCAGGGCCGCATCGACGCGCGGCGCCGTGGGCGCGAGCTGCCCGGTAGCGGCCGGCAGCAGCAATGCCGCGCTCGCCCGAAACGTCCGCTCGATGGCCTCATCGCCGACCGCCACCACCTGCTCGACCTCGACCGCTCCCGACAGGTCGCGCGCGATCTCGTAGAGGGATCCGGCACGCTCTTCACGATGCGCGGCGACCCGGGCCTGGAAACGCAGGCCCGCGGTCAGCTGCCCGGTGATGAGCCCCACGGCCAGCATGATGCAGAACGTCAGGAGGTACTGCACGTCGCTCACCGCGAACGAGAACCGCGGCGGCACGATGAAGTAGTCGAACGAGAACACCGACAGCACCGCGGCGAGCGCGGCGGCACCGCGGCCGAAGCGCACCGCCACGAGCACCACCGTCAATATGTAGATGGCGACGATGTTGGAGCGGTCGAAGTGCGCGGCGAGCGGGCTCGACAGCAGCGTGACGCCGACGGTCGCGAGCGCCGCCCACACGTACCGCAGGCGTTTGTGCTTGCGCCGCTCGGGGATTTCCGGCTCGCGCGGCGCGGACTCGCCGGTGTTGCGATTCACCTCGGACCGGCCGATTTCGATCAGGTCGATGTCGGGCGCGAGCAGCGCGAGCTTCTGGCCATGCGAGCGCTGCCAGGGCCAGAGGCGCCGCGAGGGATCGCGGCCGATCACCAGCCTGGAGATGTTGTGAGACCGCGCGTAATCGATCACCGCGTTGGCAACGTCCGCATCGGCGATCACGGCCGCCGTCGCGCCGAGCTCCTTGGCGAGATTGAGGGCGGCGAGGATCCGCTCGCGCTTCGCCGCGGGCAGCCGCTGCAGGCCCGGCGTCTCGACGTAGAGCGCGTGCCACTCGGCGTTGAGCTGGCCGGCGAGCCGCGCGGCCGCGCGCACCAC
>DATAUO010000233.1:0-13088 GCA_036268215.1 Steroidobacteraceae bacterium | reverse complement strand
CGCTTTCTCGACGACGCCAAATCCCCCCTCGCTTCGTTCCCCATCCTCAGCCAGATCCGCCAGGTGCTCGCCGAGGCCGAGGAGAAGCAGCGCTTGGAGATCGACTTCCGCGAGAACTGGACGCCGCAGGCGCTAAAGCAGGTGGTGCGCGAGCACCTTCAGTCGGCGGAGGTGATCATCGTCTCCAACCGCGAGCCATACATCCACAATTTCGACGCGCACCGGAATCCCGTGGTGCAGGTGCCCGCGAGCGGCATGGTGACGGCGCTCGAGCCGATCATGCGCGCCTGCTCGGGGGTCTGGGTCGCACATGGCACGGGAACGGCGGATCGCGCGACGGTGGACCGCTATGACCAGATCCGCGTGCCGCCGGATGATCCGTCGTACACGCTGCGCCGCGTATGGCTGACGCAGCAGCAGGAGCAGGGGTACTACTACGGGTTCTGCAACGAGGGACTTTGGGCGTTGTGCCACCAAGCCTACGTGCGCCCCGCCTTTCGCGCCGGCGACTGGCACGCCTACGAGGAGGTCAATGCGGCATTCTCCGAGGTGGTGGCGGCGGAGGCCAAGACCGACAGTCCGGTGATCCTCATCCAGGACTTTCACTTCGCGCTGCTGCCGGACCTGATCCGCAAGCGGATTCCCAAGGCCACGATCGTGCTGTTCTGGCACATTCCGTGGCCGAACCCCGAGACCTTCGGCGTCTGCCCCTGGAAGCGCGAGATGCTGCTGCAGATGCTGTCGGCGGACATCCTCGGATTTCACACCCGCCATCATTGCCGCAACTTCCTCGACTCCGTCGACCGTTTCGTCGAGTGTCAGATCGACCACGAGCACATGACCGTCACCCTGCAAGGTCACGTGTGCCGCGTCGCGCCGTATCCGATCTCGATCGAGTGGCCGCCGCGCTGGCTGCGCGAGCTGCCCGACGTGGCCGGCTGTCGCGCCGGCGTGCGCGACCGCTACGACATCGGCCCTGACGTGGCGATCGGGCTCGGCGTCGAGCGCTGGGATTTCACCAAGGGCATCCTCGAGCGCTTTCAGGCCCTGGAGATACTGCTCGACCGCAATCCGCGGCATCGCGGGCGCATTTGCCTGCTGCAGGTGGCGGCGCCGTCGCGCACCCAGCTCGCGGCCTATCAAAACCTGCAGCAGCAGACCTACGGCGAGGTGGAGCGCATCAACGCGAAGTTCGGCGAGGGAAACTGGCGCCCGATCGTGCTGATCGACGAGCATCAGGAGCCGCATCGGGTGTTCGAGCTGTACCGCGCAGCGGACTTCTGCCTGGTCAACAGCCTGCATGACGGCATGAACCTGGTCGCCAAGGAGTTCGTCGCCTCGCGCGACGACGAGGATGGCGTGCTGATCCTGTCCACCTTCGCCGGCGCCTCGCGCGAGCTCGCCGAGGCCGTCCTGGTCAATCCGTTCGACGTGACGGAGACCGCCGAGGCGATGGAGATCGCGCTGCGCATGAGCCGCGACGAGCGCCGCAACCGCATGAGCCTGATGCGGCGCACGGTCAAGGAGAACAACGTGTACCGCTGGGCGGGACGCATGCTCATGGACGCCGCGCGGATCCGCCAGCGTCAAAGGCTGTCGATGTTCCGCCGCCCGGCGCTGCCGCCTTGAGGCCGGCCCGCTAAGATGCCGCGGCGGCGCGTCCGCGGGCGAAGGCGCAGAGTCGCTCGGCCGCGGTCTCGAGGGTGGCGTCGCGCTTGGCGATGCACAGGCGCACCAGCGTCATCCGGGGCGGCGCCGCATAGAAGGGCGAGAGCGGAATGGTCGCGACCTTCGCCTCGCGGATCAGCCGGTCCGCGAACTCCATGTCGCCTTCGGACCCGAGCGCGCCGTAATCCACGAGCTGGAAATAGGTCCCCTGGGCCGGGATCGGCTCGAATCCCGAGCCTCGCAGCAGTCCGGCGAACAGGTCGCGCTTCGCCTGGAAGAACGCTGACAGCCCGGTCCAGGCCGCGGAATTGCTGGAGATATACCGGGCGATGGCGTGCTGCAGGGGCGCGGCGATGCTGAAGGTGTTGAACTGATGCACCTTGCGCAGCTCGCGGGTGAGATCCGGCGGCGCCACGCAGTAGCCCACGCGCCATCCCGTCGCGTGCAAGGTCTTGCCGAACGAGAACACGGCGAAGCTGCGCTCGCGAAGCTCGGCGTGCGCCAGCACCGATGCGTGCCGGCGTCCGTCGTAGAGTACGTGCTCGTACACCTCGTCGGCGAGCACGGAGATGGGGCGGTCCCGGATCGACGCCGCGAGGGCGTCGAGGTCGTCGGCGCCGGCCACCGTGCAGCTCGGGTTCTGGGGGCTGTTGATGACGATGAGGCGCGTGCGATCGCTCAGCTTGCGCCGGACTTCGTCCCAATCGAAGCGGAAGGCCGGCGGCGCCAGCGCGATCCGCACGCAGCGGCCGCCGGCGAGGCGGATGGCCGGCTCGTAGGCGTCGTAGGCCGGATCGAAGATGATGACCTCGTCGCCGGCGGCGACGACCGACTGGATTGCGTCGTAGAGCGCCTCGGTGCCGCCGCAGGTAACGGTGATCTCGGCGTGCGGATCGAAGCGGCGGCCGTAGCTTTGCTGGAGCTTGAGCGCGATCTGCTCGCGCAGCCCCACCACGCCCTCCATCGGCGCGTACTGGTTGTGGCCTTCGGCGACGGCCTCGACGAGCGCGCTCGAGAGTCGCGGATCGACGGGGTAATCGGGAAATCCCTGGCCGATGTTGAGCGCGCCCTCATCGAGAGCGCGGCGCGACATCACCGTGAAGATCGTGGTGCCGATGTCGGGCAGCTTGCTGTCGAACCTCAGGATCGGGCTCCGAGTTGCCGCAGCCCGCCGGCGAGCGAGCGGGCGGCGAATCCTTGCCGGCGCAGCTCGCGCGCGGCCGCGAGGCTGCGCTTGCCGGTTGCGCACACCAGCAGGATCTCGCGATCCTTGCGCAACATCGACGGGTCGCCGAGCAGGAGCGGCATCGCGATGTGCCGAGCCTTGGAGGGAAACTCCGCGACTTCCGCGTCGGTACGGATGTCGATGACCTCGAGGCCGCGCGCGGCCGCCTCGTCGAGGGAGGCGAGCGTGACCTCGGGCTCGCCGGGGTCGGGCTCGATGGTGCGGATCAGTGCGCAGCGCGGGGCGTGACATTCCGCGCGGCGCGGCGCCATGAGCTTCACGCTGGAAAAGCCGGTGAAGTCGAGGAGCAGCAGCTCTCCGGCGAGCTGACCGGGCAGGCCGAGCAGGATCTTGAGCGCAACCAGTGCCTGCAGGGTGCCGAACGTACCGGGCACCGGCCCCAGCACGCCGGCTTCGGCGCAGTTGCCGACCACGCCGTCCGCGGTCGCGTCCGGCCAGAGGCAACGCAGGCAGGCGTGCCCGGGAAGCGGCGCATAGACCTGCAGCTGCCCTTCGTACTGATACACGCTGGCGAACACGGCGGGCCGCTGTGCGAGCACGGCGGCATCGTTGATGAGGAACTTGGTGCGAAAGTTGTCGCTGCAATCGATCACGACATCGTAGGCCCGCACCAGGTCGAGCGCGTTGCCGGTTTCGAGGCGGACGGGATGGGCCTCGACGCGCACCGTGGGATTGATGCGCGCGACCGCCGCCAGCGCGAGATCGACCTTGGGCTTGCCCACGTCGGCGAGCGCATAGATGGGCTGACGGTGCAGGTTGCTGGCATCGAGCACATCGGCATCGACGACGCCGAGGCAGCCGACGCCCGCGCCGGCGAGATACTCGAGCACCGGGCTGCCGAGGCCGCCGGCGCCGACCACGAGCACGCGCGAACGCGCGAGCGCCGCCTGGCCGGCCGCGCCGATCTCCTTGAGCTGGGTCTGCCGCGAATAATCGGGCTGCATGGGCCTCATGCGTGCGCGGGTGCCGCGCAGCGCTCGCAGTTCACCCACCCGGAGTCGCCGCTCACGTAGTGCTCCTTCTTCCAGATGGGCACGCGGTGCTTGACCTCGTCGATGATGTAGCGGCACGCCTCGAAGGCCTCGCCGCGGTGCTCTGAGCTCACGCCCACCCAGACGGCCATGTCGGCGAGGCCGAGAGAGCCCACGCGATGAACGCAGAGCGCGTGCTTCACCGGGTATCGCGCCAGCGCCTCCCCGAGGATGCGCTCGCCCTCCTTGACGGCCAGTTCCGCGAACGCCTCGTATTCCAGCCGCGTGACCTGCCGGCCCTCGTTGTGATCGCGGACCCAGCCCTCGAAACTGACGTAGCCGCCGGCGCCCGCATCCAAGATCTCGCGGCGCGCGGCGCCGGTATCGATGGGCTGCGGCGTCAACCTGAACATCAGCCGCCCGCCACCGGAGGAATGAAGACGACGGCATCTCCCGCGGCGAGCGCGCGCGTCCAGTCGCTGAATTCGGAGTTGACCGCCACCTTGAGCTGCTCGCGCGCGAGCGTGAAGCCATAGCGCGCCGAAAGCTCGTCGAAGAGCTTGGCCGGAGTCGGCGCCGGCGTCTCCAACCACTCCTCGGAGCGGCCGGCCTGCTCGCGCATCAAGGCGTAGTACTGCACTTTCAATCGCATGGCGGTCAGCCGGCGCCGAGGCTTGCGAGCGCCTCGGCGTATTCCTCGGGCGTGTTGACATTGTCGAGGGCGCGTCCGTCCCGGGGCTCGAGCAGCTTCACGGGGCTGCGGATGAGGAACTTGCGCGGGCACTTCCCGCCGTCCGCTTGATGGCGCTCGAGCGCGGCGGCCGCCGCCGGCTCCCAGATCGTGCACAGCGGCTCGGGCAGCCCGTCGTGCGCGCTGCGATACGCGGTGGCGAGGAGGGCCGGATCGCGCTCGCGCAGCAGTTGCTCGAGCGCCGCGTCCGAGAGGAACGGAAGGTCGCACGCGATGACCAGCCACGCGCACTGCGGATGAGCGGCGAGCGCCGAGCGGATGCCGACGATGGGACCTTCTCCCGCGACGGAGTCGATGATCAGCCGATGCGCGGCCCGCGCAGGGTCTCCCGTCTGGCTCGGGCGCACCGAGACGAACACCTCGGCAAGATGCCGGCTCGCCAGCGCATGGGCGCGCTCGAGCTGGGTCACGCCGCGGTAGGGCAGCGCGGCCTTGTCCCGCCGCATGCGCGAGCTCGCGCCGCCCGCGAGAATCAAGCCTCGAACGGGTGCCGCGGCCGACGGCGTCACGGCGGCTCACCCGTGCGCGCAAAGTCGCTCTTGCCGCCTTCCTTCGAGATCAGGCGGACCTCGCCGATGACGATGTCGTGTGACAACGCCTTGCACATGTCGTAGATCGTCAGCGCGGCGATGCTCGCGCCGGTCAGGGCCTCCATCTCGACGCCCGTCTTGTGATGCACGCTCACCGTGCAGCGGATCACCGCGGTATCTCCTTCGAGGTCGATGTCGATGCGGCAGTTCTCGATGCCCAGCGGGTGGCAGAACGGGATCAGCTCGTGCGTGCGCTTCGCGCCCATGACGCCTGCCACGATGGCGGTGTCGAACACAGGCCCCTTGGGCGAGCGCAGGCCGCCGTCGCGCAGCGCCTCGGCGACCGCGGTTGGGAATCTCACGCGCGCCTCGGCGGTCGCGGTACGTCGGGTGGCGGTCTTGCCGCCCACGTCGACCATGGCGGGTTTCCGGCTCGAATCGAGGTGCGTGAAGCCGCTCATGTCAGCCGCCGATGTAGCTCATCTCGATCTTGCCTTTCACCGGCCGGCCGCGGCGCAGCCCCTCGCGCAGCTCGCTGTAGCGGTCGGCGCGCGCGCTCCAGGCGGCACGGACGACCTGCAGGAGCTCCGTGTCGCTTGCGCCGGCGCGCAGGGGGGCCCGCAGGTCGAGCCCCTGCGTGGCGAACAGACAGGTGTAGAACATCCCCTCGGACGACAAGCGGGCGCGGCTGCAGGCTCCGCAAAACGGCTGGGACACCGACGAGATGAATCCGAGCTCGCCGGCGCCGTCCTTGAAGCGCCAGCGCTCGGCGACCTCGCCCCGGTAGTTTTGCGAGAGGGGCTCGATCGGCCAGCGCGCATCGATGCGCTCGGCCAGCTCGCGCGACGGCACCACGAGATCCGGGCTCCAGTTGTTGCGATTGCCCACGTCCATGAATTCGATGAAGCGCACGATCACCGGCGCGCCGCGGAAGCGCTCGAGCAGGTCGAGCGCGGTTCGATCGTTGAGCCCGCGCTCGATCACCGCGTTGACCTTGATCGGCGCGAGCCCCGCGGCGATGGCTGCATCGATGCCCGCGAGCACCTGATCCAGAGCGCCGAAGCCGCCGCTCATGCGGGCAAATATCTCCTTGTCGAGCGTGTCCAGGCTGACGGTGACGCGCTTCAGGCCGTTCGCCTGCAGATCGACCGCGTAGCGCTGGAGCAGCACGCCGTTGGTCGTGAGCGCGATGTCCTCGATCCCCGGGATGTCCGACAGGTCGCCGATCAGGTCGGCGAGGTTGGCGCGCAGCAGCGGCTCGCCGCCGGTGAGGCGCAGCTTGCGCACACCCAGGGCGGCGAACAGGCGCGCGACGCGCACGATCTCGTCGAACGACAAGCGCTCCTGGGATTTCAGGAATCGATAGTGCTCGTGATACTGCTCTTTCGGCATGCAATAGGGACAGCGGAAATTGCAGCGGTCCATGACCGAGATGCGCAGATCGTGGAGCGGCCGGGCCAGGCGATCGACCGGATGTAGGGTCGAGCTCATGGCTTTACCAGCGATAAACCGCGGCGACGAATCCCTTCGCATAGGTATTGGGTCCGGGCGGCAGCTCGACGAAGCCGTGCGTGCCCGCGAGGCTCAGGAAGTCACCCGAGCCGTTCGTCGGCTTGGGGTTGGCCCAGGGTCGGCCCCAATCGTCGTGCTCGATGGTGATCGGGAGAAAATAGGCGAGCGGCGCCTGGAAAGTGACCGGTGCGCCGAGCGCCAGGCGCTCGGGCGGCTGACGCCGGGTGCCCATGGCCTCGGCGATGGCCGGAATCACGTAACGGATCAGGCAGACCAGCGTGGACACGGGATTGCCCGGCAATCCGAACACGGCCTGCCCGTGCGGCGCGATTCCGAACCACATGGGCTTGCCCGGCCGCTGGGCGACGTTGTGGAAGACTTCCTGGACTCCGAGTTGGGCAAGCACCCGCGGCACGAAATCGAACTTGCCGAGCGACACGCCGCCGCTCAGCACCACGACCTCGTGCGTGGTCAGGTGCAGCGCGAGGCGCTCCCGCAACTGCCGCTCATCGTCGGCGACATGGTCGTCACCGACGCGCTGCAGGCCGTGCTTGCGCAACGTCGCCGCGACCGCGTAGGCATTGGAGCGGCGCACCTGGTAGTCGGCGATCGGATCGCCCGGCTCGATCAATTCGTCGCCGGTCGACATGACCATCACGGCCGGCTGGCTGCTGACGCGCACGCGTGCCATTCCCGCCGAGGCGGCGACCGCGATCTCGGGCGCGCGGAGCAAGGTGCCCGCCTCGAGCAGCAGCGCGCCCTGACGGCTGTCGCTGCCGCGCCGATGGATGTTCTGAAAAGGCGACGGCGCCGCCGACTCCTGCAGCGCGGCGTAGCCCTCGGAGACGTTCAGGTGCTCGACCGGGATGACGCAGTCGGTGCCGGCGGGCAGCGCGGCGCCCGTCATGACCTCGATCGCGTCGTCGCCGCTCGCAAGCCGCATCTGCGGTGCGCCGGCAGGCTGGATTCCGAGGATCTTGAAGCGGCGCTGACCGCGCTTCAGAGCACTGCTGTCGATCGCGATGCCGTCCATGCACACCCGATCGAACGGCGGATGATCCCTCTCGGCGTATACGTTCTCGCGCAACGTGCCGCCGACGCACTGCGACAGCGGCAGCGACTCGATCGGCAGACACGTCAGGCGGGCTTGGATGGCCTCTTCGGCCAGATGCGGGGTCATGAGCGTTCCGGCCTGCATGGTGGAAACGCGGCGGAGGACGAGCTCCGCCGCGGCTGGATCAGGACTTGTTTTCCGCTGCCTTGGCCTTGAAGATCTTCAACTGCTCGTTGAAGCGCCCCACGGCAGCCTGGAGCTCATCGTATGCAGCGTTGTGCTTCTGCACCAGGATGTTCTTCTGCTGGTCGATCTTTTTCTTCTCGTCGCCTTTCAGCTTCGAGGTGTCCTTCGGTCCCGTCGAATCGATTTCCATGTTGAGACAGTTCATGTACGCCGTCATCTCGCCGTTGTAGCGATCGAAGTCGTGCTTCGCGGCGATCATCTGGTCCTTGCTGGCGGTCGCGCCGTCCGGCGGCGATTGCGGAGCGGTGGGGTAGACGCAGTCCGCGCTGGCATTCACGGCGAAGCCAACCGTGAGAATCAGGGTGAGCGGTATCCAAGCCTTCATCGGAAATCCTCGTTATAGGTTCGAAGTGATCAGGGCCACCATGATCTTACGGCCAAGGACGGGGAGCCGCCAGCGCCCGGCGAGGCAAGCCGCGCACGCGCTCGGCCAACGCCGTAAGCAGCTGATTTCGTGACGGTTTCGGGATTTCCGGCGGCGGTGGGACGGGCTTCGATGTCGATTGCATGATGCAGATGGATATAGAGTGCGTTGCACGAATCGCAAGGGCGGGAGACCCGCCTCGGCACTGGAACGGGAGTGCATGAAGTGGGGAGAGCCGGGGTGGACATGACGGAGACCGCGGGCAGCGGCGATCTCGGGTTTGCGATTGCGTCCCGGAGCGCCGCTCCCGGCGGCAAGACCTCCCTCGGGCACGCCCTCGAGATCGTGCGGCGCGACGCCGGCGGCCAATGGCGGATCGCGCTTCGCCGCGAGATCGCGCACGCCGGGCCGGCCGGCGATGCGGTCGCGACGGCCGCGGATATCGCCGCGGCGGCCAAGCGCGAGAATCCGGGACCGCCGCCGGCACGGGTTCTCGAGGGCGATCCGATCGAATCGGCCAGCCGCGAATTCCAGGATGCCGCCCGCGATGCGGGAGTCGACGGCGCGCTGCGGGCATATGGCCGAAATGCCGGGTTCATCCTGCTGGTCGAGGGCGAGGCGCCCATGGGCCTCGGCGCCGCCGATCGCTACTGGAAGCGTCGGGCTGCCCCGGGCGCGTGGACCGAGCGGGAGCACGGGCGCTCAGCCGACGCGACGCTGGGCTACCGGGCCGGCGAGGTCGCCGCGGGCGGTCCGCGTGCTTATGTACAAATCTGGCAATTCGACCCCAAGGTCGCGAACTGGGGTCTTCGGGTGCTGTTGATTTCATCCGCCGTGTCGAAATGACACCGCGCCGTTCGACTAGGGGACGGCGAATCACGCCGCAACTTTGAGGATATCGTCATGCAGTACTTGTTGTTGATCTATACCAACGAAGCGGAATACGCGGGCATGAGCGCCGAAGCCGGCAAGGCGATGCACGCCGAGTACACGGAGTTCACCAAGGGGATCGTGCAGAGCGGCCACTTCAAGGGGGCCGATCGCCTGCGGCCGACCTCGATGGCCTCGACGGTGAGGGTGCGCAACGGCAAGACCGCCACCACCGACGGCCCGTTCGCGGAGACCCGGGAGCAGCTCGGCGGCTACTACATGGTGGAGGCGAAGAATCTCGACGAGGCGATCTCCATCGCCGCGAAGATTCCGGGTGCGAAGCACGGCAGCATCGAGGTGCGCCCGGTGTGGCCGCTCGAGGGCTAGAGGAGATCTTTCGCCGGGAGGCGGGTCGGGTGCTCGCGACCCTGATCCGCCTGCTCGGCGATTTCGACCTTGCGGAGGAAGCGTGCCAGGAAGCCTTCACGGCCGCGCTCGTGCAGTGGGTCGACGGAGTGCCCGCGAATCCAAGCGCCTGGCTCATCAGGACCGGGCGCAACAAAGCCATCGACCGCATTCGGCGCCACGCCGTCTTCCGTGCCAAGGTGCAGGGCCGCGAGGCCGCGAGCGCCGAGGCGGATGCGGCCGCGGCCGATGAGGCGGCCGACGACGACACGTTCGGCGATGACCGGCTGCGCTTGATCTTCACGTGTTGTCACCCGGCGCTGGCGCCGGAGGCTCAGGTCGCGCTGACCTTGCGCGAGGTGTGCGGCCTGTCGACGCCCGCGGTGGCGCGCGCGTTCCTGGTGGCGGAGGAGACCATGGCGCAACGGCTGGTGCGCGCGAAGAAGAAGATTCGGGACGCGGGCATTCCGTACGAAACGCCCGAGCCGCCGCTGTTCGACGAGCGCATCGACGGCGTGCTCGCCGTGGTGTACGGCGTGTTCACGGAAGGCTACGCCGCGACTCAGGGCGCACGCCTGCTCGACGCGGAGCTCTGCGTCGAGGCGATACGGCTCGGCCGCCTGCTCGACGAGCTGATGCCGGGACGGGCGGACGTGATCGGGCTGCTGGCGCTGATGCTGCTCCACGACGCGCGGCGGCCCGCGCGGGTGTCCCGAAGCGGAGACGTGGTGCTGCTCGAGGATCAGGACCGGTCGCTGTGGGATCGAGGCGGGATCGCCGAGGGGCTGGCGCTCGTCGATCGCGCGCTCGGCATCGCGGGGCCGGTGAGCGCCTATGTCGTGCAGGCTGCGATCGCGGCGCTGCACGTGCACGCCGCCCGCAAGGAGGAGACCGATTGGCCGCAGATCGTGGGGCTCTACGAAGTGTTGCTGCGGATACAGCCGAGCGCGGTGGTGGAGCTCAATCACGCCGTCGCGGTATCCATGGTCGACGGGCCCGCGCGGGCGCTCGACCTGGTCGACTCGCTCGCCGCGCGCAGCCCTCTCATCGGCGAGTATCACCTGCTCCATTCCGCGCGAGGCCGCCTGCTCGAGCAGCTCGACCGGCCGCGGGAAGCGCGCGAGGCCTATGAGCGGGCGCTCGAGCTCGTCGCGCTCGAGCCGGAACGGCGGCTGCTCGGGATGAGGATCGAGAATCTGCCGGCAGGCTAGGCGGCGCTGCCTCGTGCGTGCAGCGCCATCGCAACCAGTGCCACGCCGCCGAATACCAGATTGATGCCGATCAAGAGGCCGATGGCCCAGACCGCGGTGCCTGGAAGGCCCGTGAGGATGAGGCCCGCGAGGACCAGATCGACGATGCCGGAGAGGAGCATCATGCTCCATCGGCCCGACAGCTCGCGCCGATGGTCGAGCGAGTAGAAAATCGAGATCACGCCCTCGATCACCAGGAAGGCGGTGAGGATCAGCGTCAGCGACACGGCCCCGGACAGCGGCCAGCGGAGCAGCACGATGCCCGCGACGATACCGAGCAGGGCTGAGACGATGGACCAGATGAATCCGGGCGCGCGGTGCGAGCGGAAAGTCGCGACCAGCCCCACGACGCCGCTGATGAGCAGCAGCCAACCCACGATCACCTCGGCCGCGATGGTCGCCACCATCGGTATCACGATGGCGAGCGTGCCGAGCACCAGCAGGGCGATGCCTTCGATGAGGAATATCTTCCAGTGCTCGTGCATGGCCCGATCCACCGCGGCGTTGATGCGTTCCATGGATTCACGGTTCGTCGACATGACCATCTCCTTGCGTCTCGAGGCCGGTTCGCATCCATGGTACTCGCATTGGTTCGGTGCGAGAATTCCGACCTGGCGGCGTTGATGGCAAAAAGCGCAAAAGAATGAGAGAGACAGGATCTTTGAGTGCGGCAGGCGACCATTTCCTCGTCGGGCTGCGTCCTACCCCCGAGCTGCATCCCCTGGACCGGGCGCTGTTGCGCGACCTGCAACCGGCGGGGGTGATTCTTTATAAGAGCAATTTCCGGCACGGGTCGCCGTATGCGGAATGGCTGGAGGCCCTACGCCGGCTCCTCGCCGACGTGCGCAAGGAGTGCGGCCGCGAGCGGCTGTTCATCGGGATCGATCATGAGGGGGGCAGGGTCACCCGCACCCCGCCGCCGATCACCCGGTTCTCGTACGCCGCCGAGTGGGCCGACCGTTCCGCCGAGGTCGGCCGCGCCATGGGGCGCGAGCTGGCATCGCTCGGGATCAACTTGAGCTTCGCGCCGGTGCTCGACATTCACAGCAATCCCGCCAATCCCGTCATCGGCGCGCGCGCCTTCGGCACGACCGGTGCCGCCGTGATCGCCGCCGCGCTTCCGTTCGCGGCCTCGTTGGAGAAGTCAGGGGTGCTCGCCTGCGGCAAGCACTTCCCGGGCCACGGCGACACGGACAAGGATTCCCACTTCGCGCTGCCGGTGCTGCAGCAGGACCTCGTCGCGCTGCGCGCCCGCGAGCTTCAGCCCTTCGCCGCCGCGATCGCCGCCGGAATCCCCATGCTGATGACCAGCCATATCTCGGTGCCGAAAATCGACTCGGAGCCCGTGACCTTGTCGCGACGCTTCATCACCGGGATCTTGCGCGAGCAGATGGGCTATCCGGGCGTCGTCGTTTCCGATGACATCGGAATGCAGGCGATCTCCGGCCTCTTCGACGACCCCCGGGCGGCGGTGCAGCTGCTGGTCGCCGGGTGCGACATGGTGATGGTTTGCGCGCACTGGACCGACACCGAGCGCAGCAGGGGGTTCGCCGAGGCCATGCTCGAGGCCGCGCGCAAGGGAGACCTTCCCGCGCACGTCACCGGTGATTCGCGCCGCCGCGTGCGCGAGCTCCTCGCGAGGACGCCCCAACACTCCGTGGCGGCCCTGAGTGAGACCGTGCTCGCAGAGAATCGGGCGGCCGGGCCGCTGTTCGAGAAGGAGACGGTTGAGGTGATCTAGGGCGCCCGCGAGGTGGCCGAGGCGGGCGCGGCGGGGTGCTCGGGGGTAGAAGCCACGCGCTGCGGTGCCGTGCTCGTCCTACCGGCGGGGGGAGAGGTTCGCTTTTGGAAAAAAGTTGACTGAGTCAAACATGTTGTCTCAGCCAGGCGGACCAATTTTGCGCTACCGCAGCGGCGGCGCACAGCACTCGTCGGTTTGCGTAGAACCGCATCGCTGACCGTGTCGCTCGACTGCCATCCGCTACGACCGCTCGAGTTGCGGCATGAATGCTTCCGAAGGCAGCTCGCCGACGCTAGACTGCGTGCACGCGCCCGTAGCTCAGTTGGATAGAGCACCTGGCTTCGAACCAGGTGGTCGGGAGTTCGAATCTCTCCGGGCGCGCCAATCAACACCGGTCCATTCCGGTCAGATAGCTGACAGGTTATACCGGAGACATGGTGGACACCTTAGCACTGAAGGGGTTTGGTGCGCATTCCACCC
>DATAUO010000232.1:0-5331 GCA_036268215.1 Steroidobacteraceae bacterium | reverse complement strand
CTGAGGCACCCACGCCGGGCTCGCGTCGTAGCGCAGACCCGCGCTCAAGGTGAGCGAGTTGCCGGGGCGATAGTCGTCGCCCGGCCGATCCATTCTCTCGCGCACGGCGCTCTGGAACTGTCCATTCACGACCAGGCTCAGGCTGCGGCTCACCGGGCGATAGAAATAGGCGCCGACGATGAGATCGGTGCTGCCGGTGCCCGGCTGCAGGCTCGCGTCGAGGGGCGCTCCGGCATTGGGACCGCGCTCGAAGTCGACCGCCGTGCCGTAGTGGCCGGTCGGAAGCTTGACGCCGAGCTGCACGCCGAGATTGTGGTCGGGGAGGATTCCCTGGTAGCTGCCGATCAGCTTCACATCGCCCAGGCTCGAGCTGCGGGAGTAGCTCAACTCCGGTGCCGGCTGCCCCGCCTCGATGTCGCCGTAGGTCGAGTGCGTACGAATCACATAGGGCACCCGCAGATCGACGTTCCAGTCGGGATTCGGGTTGTAGTCGAGATCCAACGTGACGTAGCGGTTGAGCGTGTCGTGCTCGAGCTCGTTGCCGTCCGGCACGCCGGGAACGGCCCGCGTGCCGTCGCGAAGCTGGTCCTGATGAATGTAGTCGTACTCCAGATTGAGCCGCCAGCCGGGCTCGCTGGAATAACCCATCGCGGCGTCCGCGCTCAGCGTGCAGCCGCACGTGGCGCAGCTCCAAGCCGGCGGGGGCGCCGACAGCAGGAATGCCGATGACATCGATAATGCAACGGTTCTGTTGCCGATGCGCATTGATCTCTCCCGCGGCGCCCGGGCGCCGCTCGATTGCGTGGATACGGCCGCGATGCCCCGCGCGGCGCAGTGGCCGGCGGCGGCGCGGTCATGCCGTCGAGGGTTAGGCGGGGAGCGGAGGTCCGCGGGGAGGATGAGCGCGCTGCGGCCGCGGCGAGAAGCGAAGCAGCGGGAGGGAGGCGACCGGTGCGGCAACCGATGGCGCGGGCGCCGGCGAGGCGATGCGGTGCATGATCGGACCGACGCCGGGCAATGCCGCGAAAGGACAATAGTCTTGCGAGTGGCCGCCGGAATGGCCGGGATACGGCATCGAAGGCATGCCCGAATGGCAGATTTGCAGGCCGAACGAACCGTCGGATGCCGGCATGAAGCCGACCGGTATCATGGTCTGGAACAGCAACGCCACGGAGAGGCCGCAGGCGGCGAATGCGCGGGCGCATCGTCCGAGGCGGCGGTAGCGGTGGAGGAGTCGTCGCATCATGGGTCGGAAAGTCAAGCTACGCCCAGTTGGAGCGGCTTACAACCGCCGTCGGCTGTGCGGGAGCCCATTCCGCTCGGGCGCCGCGCCGTGGTTGCTGTGGGGGTGCCTTGCCCACGGCGGCCACGCTGCGCCCGCGACGATCGATGCAACCGCGGGCACGGCGTCCGGCACGAGCCACGCTTCCAGGGTTTATGTGGTGCGGCGGGGCTGGCACGTCGACATCGGCTTCGACGCCCGGGATCTGGACGCCGCCCTCGCACCGGTGGCGGCGAGATTTCCCGGCGTGCGCTGGCTGCTGTTCGGTTTCGGCGATGAGAAATATCTCATGGCCCTGCATCACGACTCGCCGCCCGTGCTCTCGGGCGCGCTATGGCCGGGCCCGGGCCTCATCCTGGTCACGGCGCTCGCGGGAACGCCGGCCGAAGCTTTCGGCGTCCAGCACGTGATCGAGATCGATGTGCCCCCCGGACAGCTCGCGAGCGCAGAGCGGTTCGTGCGCGCCGCGATGGTCGAGACCACCCCTTACGCGCCGGGACCCTACGCCGGAAGCATGTTCTATCGAGCCTCGGTACGCTACTCCGCAACACATACCTGCAATACCTGGGTGGCCGAGGCCCTCGCGGCAGCGGGCCTGCCGGTGCGAAGCAAGGGTGTGGTGTTCGCGGGTCAGCTTTGGCGGCGGGCCCGCAGGCTCGGGATCAGTCCGCGGCCTTAGCGGCAGGGCGGTTGCGTGCCGTCCTGGCAGACCACGGTCGTTCCCGAGTTCGGCGGCACGACGACGGTGGTCTTGGCCGGCGGCTCCGGGCTCGAGCTGGAGATGCAGCCACCCAGCATCGATGCCGCAATCAAGACGCTGCATAGAATTTTCATTGTCAGCTCCTGTGGATCGTCGATGCGCAATTCTCGCGGTCGGGATGATCAGCCGCCACCGGCCGTCCGCGCGTGCCCCTGTCGTCAGCGTCCTACAGCGCGCGCTGCCGCGATGCGCCCGTGTCAGAGCGATGCACGTGCAGATGTCAGTGCTCGCTGATTCGAAATGCGCGCCGCTCTGCGTACGCTCGCAGCAAATGGACGAAGTGCCGCGAAGCCGAACGAAGATCCAAAGAAGCCATGAACAAAGACGACCCGAACAATTCGCCGCCGCCCGGTAGTTCGCCCCCGAGCCGCGCTTTGGACCGGCCCGTTCAGGTCTTGCGGCCAAGCGACGGGCCGAGAGAGTGCCGGCGCTGCGACCTGTGGAGGCACGCCACCCAAGCGGTGGTGGGAGAGGGGTCGCCGACCTCGGCCATCATGTTGGTCGGCGAGCAGCCCGGGGACGAAGAGGATCGCCGAGGGCATCCGTTCGTCGGCCCCGCCGGCCGCGTGCTCGAGAGCGCGATGACGGAGGCGAGCCTCGATCGCTCGCAGGTGTTTCTCACCAACGCCGTCAAACACTTCAAATGGGAGCCGCGCGGCAAGCGGCGGCTGCACAAGCGGCCCGACGTGCGCGAGATCAAGGCGTGCTACGTCTGGCTCGAGCACGAGATCATCAAGGTCAAGCCGCGCGTCATCGTCGCGCTCGGCGCGACCGCGCTCCGGGCGCTCATCGAGACGCCGTTCTCGATCGATGCCGCGCGCCGCGAGCACCTGACCCATTCCCAGGGCGCACGGGTGCTCGCGACCTACCATCCGTCCGCCATCCTGCGCGCCGATCAGGGGCGCGCCGACGAGCTGCGCATCACGCTGATCCGCGATCTGCGGCGCGCGCGCGAAGCCGCTGCGCGCAAACCGCCGGCGTGACCTCCAGGCAGCCCGAGACCGCGCATCGCCTCATACAGTAGTCGGCGGCTCGCAGTACTGTATTTACCGGCCCGGTCACGGCGCGTAGAGTCGCTGCATGCCGCGCCGATTCCTCGACCACCAGACCTTCAAGGGCCGCGGGACCGCGTCCAATCCTCACGTGCGCTTCGAGGCGTTGACCACCGAGCTGGTGCGCGACGGGTGGTACGAGGATGAGGTGGTCGCCGCGCCCAACGAGGTGATTCTGCCGGACCGCGCGCGCAGCGTGATCACGACCAACGACTCTCCCGACGTTGGCTTCGACAAGTCCATCAATCCCTATCGAGGCTGCAGCCACGGGTGCGTGTACTGCTTCGCCCGGCCGACGCATGCATACCTCGGTCTGTCGCCCGGGCTCGATTTCGAGACCAAGATCTTCTACAAGGATGATGCGGTGCGCCTGCTCGAGGCGGAGCTGTCGAGGCCGAAGTATCGGTGTACCCCGATCGCCCTCGGTATCAACACCGACGGCTATCAGCCGGCCGAGAAGCGGCTCGGGGTCACCCGCGGCCTCCTCGAGGTGCTGGCGCGCTGTCGCCATCCCGTCACGATCGTGACCAAGAGCGCGCTGATATTGCGCGACCTCGATCTGCTCCAGGACCTCGCGAAGGATCGTCTGGTCGCCGTGATGGTGAGCATCACGTCGCTCACGAATGAGATCAAGCGGACGCTGGAGCCGCGAACCGCTTCACCCGAGGCGCGATTGCGCGTCGTCAAGCAGCTGAGCCAGGCCGGCGTGCGCGTCGGCGTCCTGGTCGCCCCCGTGATCCCCGCCATCACCGACCACGAGATGGAAGACATCGTGGCCGCCGCCAAGGCCGCGGGTGCCACTTCGGCCGGCTACGTGCTGTTGCGCCTGCCGCACGAGATCAAGACGCTGTTCCGCGAGTGGCTCGCGGATCACTACCCGGATCGCGCCCGGCACGTGATGTCCCTGATCAATCAAAGCCGGGGCGGCAAGGACTACGATGCCGAGTTCGGCACTCGGATGGTCGGCACGGGGCCTTTCGCCGAGCTCCTGCGCCGCCGCTTCGATCTGGCGCTGCGCAAGCACGGACTCGACGGGTCCGAGGACCGCTACGAGCTCGAGACCAAGCTGTTCCGGCCACCCGCGCCGCCCGCGGCCGACACGCCGCAAATGAGCCTCGGGTTCTAGTCCGGGAGCGCGCCGACTCGATCAACGTCGATTGTTGCCCCCGGTCGCGAGCATGATCTCGTCCTTGCCGAGCATGCCCTTGTGCACCGTGCTGGTGTCCATCATATCGAACACCTTGGTTTGGTAGGCGATGAACTCAGCATGCGACACCGTGCCGTCGCCGTCGGCGTCGATCTTGTGCATCATCTCCTTGGAGCGCAACCCGCGCGCATAGCCGCCGGTCGCGAGCGTTGTGACATCGCCGCCGTCCGCGCTGATGAACTCTTTGGCATCGACCACTCCGGTCTTGCCCTTGTCGAGCATCGCGAACACCTTCTCCTGGAACGCAAGCCACTCGTCCTTGGAGATCATCCCATCGCCGTTGGTGTCGATCTTGTGCATCAGCTGCTCGCTATGCAATCCGCGCGCGTAGCCGCCGGTTGCGAACGTGGACATGTCCTGCGCGTACGCGGTGACCGACACTGCGAGCGTGAGCGCGGCGCACCAAGCGCAGAGCAGCGGGTTCGATCGGCCGATGTTCGCGCGTACTGATCCGGAAGTTGGCATGATGGTCCCTCATGTAGTTGGAGTACTGTGATATGACCCGGGCAGGGCGCTGCTTATTACCGCGCCTTTGCCCATCGAGAGACTAACCCGAATGGACTGGTTTCTCCATGCCATCGCCGCGGTGCTGATCGTCGTGGGGCTTTGCGGTGCCCTGGTGCCGATATTGCCGGGCATTCCCCTGATGTTCGGGGGAATGTGGCTCGCCGCGGCGGTCGATCGCTATCGACACCTGGGAAGGTGGTGGCTGCTCGGCATCGCTCTGGTCGGCGCGGCGGGCGTGGTCCTCGATCTGGTCGCGGGAGCGCTGGGCGCCGCGCGCGTGGGCGCGAGCAGGCAGGCGGTGTGGGGTGCGCTCATCGGAACGGGCGTGGGATTTTTCCTGGGTCTGCCGGGCATCGTGCTGGGTCCGTTCGTGGGAGCGTTGGTCGGCCAGCTCTCGGTGGAGCGCAACGTCGCGCGGGCGGCGGAAGTCGGCATGGGCGCGTGGATCGGGCTCATCTTCGGCACCGTGGCCAAGCTCACTGCGTCGCTCGTGATGCTGGGCCTGTTTGCGCTCGGGTGGTGG
>DATAUO010000231.1:0-4531 GCA_036268215.1 Steroidobacteraceae bacterium | reverse complement strand
TCTCATTTTATGGTCGACCAGTCTGTACGCCGCTCAGTCGGCCGTCGACATCGAAACCGCCGCGAAGCTCTACCAGGAGGCCGCGATCCGCGAACAGGTGCGCGGCTCGCTCGGCGCGATGCCGGAACACATCCGCCAATTGTTTTCGGCTGATCCGGCCGCCAAGCTCTCCGAGGATCAATTGAAGGCGGTCACCGCGGCCGCGAAGCGGGGATTTCGCATCGATGTGTTCGAGGTGCCCGCCCTGAGCGCGCTCGCCCGGAATCTCGACGAAGCCACCGTGAAGAAGGCCGCGGCCTTTCTCGCGAGCGATCTCGGCCGGCGGATGGTCTCGGCGGACGTTGCCGAGTCGCAGCTCGATGAATCGAAGATCGATCAGATCATGAACGGCGAGATCTCGGTTCCGGTGTCGCACGAGCGGGATGCGCTGTTCGACAAGCTGGAGCACGCATCGAGGTCCACCGAGTCGACGGTGCAGATCTTCATCAGCATGGGTCAGGCGGTCGCGATCGGCACCGCGGTCGGCGCCGGGCGCGACAGCTCGGAGGTCGCGCAGAATTCACGCAAATCCGGCGACGCAAGCCGGGAGGCGCTCGAGCGCAGCATGCGCGAGCCCCTGCATCGCTACATGGCCTACGGCTATCGCGACCTGAGCGATTCCGACCTGAAGCACATCCTCGCCTTCCTGGAGTCGTCCGCCGGCAAACGCTATGTGTCTGCGTACATCGCTTCCCTGGGCGCGGGCTTCGACGCCATGGGACGGCGCACCGGGGAGCAGCTGGGTGAATCCCTGCGGGAACTGGCCCAGGCACAGCTCGACGTGCCGACGCCGTCCTCGCCCTCGATCGCCGCCCCGGCTCCCCTGCCCAGCCCCGGACCCGACAAGCAGCCTTTTTAGG
This sequence comes from Steroidobacteraceae bacterium, assembly GCA_036268215.1. Taxonomy (GTDB): domain Bacteria; phylum Pseudomonadota; class Gammaproteobacteria; order Steroidobacterales; family Steroidobacteraceae; genus Bog-1198. Next base: position 3,632 of record DATAUO010000231.1, on the reverse strand, counting down.
CGCTTCGCGCCAGGTTTCAACGGGGTCGAAGCGACCCCGACCGAAAGTGATTTGGCCTGACGCTGCAGCGCCTAGATAAATCGCAGAAAGTCGCGCAGGAGGGCGCAGATCTCCGGGATCCGGTCCTCCAGCCGGTGGCCCGAATCGAGTATGTGCAACGCGGCGGAGTGCTCGCGCGCCCATCGAACGCTGTTCCCGACCGGCACGATGTCGTCGTGCCAGCCATGTACGATGGCGGCCGGACAGCTCACATCGTGCGGGGTGTATTGCTCGAAACCGGGCATATAGAAGGCCGGCGCGAGCAGGAACAGCCCGATCGGGTTGAGCACGCCCGCCGCCGCCGCCGAGACGTGACCTCCCATGCTCGAGCCTGCGAGCACCAGCGGGCCCTCGAGCGCCGCCGCTTCGGCGATGAGCTTGCGCACGCGCTCCACCGGATTGTCGATGCCGCGGTAGTCCACGGACTCGGCCGCGGCCCCCGCTTCGCGCACCGCCGCCGCCATGGCGGTGATCTTCGACCCCCACGGGCCGCTTTCCTTGCCGTGCGAGAACACCACCGTGGCCGCCTTGCCCATCGCGCCGCCGCCTAATGGGACAGCCGATGAGCCAGACCGCCGACCCACTCGAGCTCGGCCGGGCTCATCTGCGCGCCCAGCTGGTTGAGGGTCAGGCTGCGAATGATGCTGCCCCTGGCCGAGTGAGTGATACGGAAGCTGTGCAAGCCGGGCGCGAGACGCGCCGCGAAGCCGATCACGAGCTGGAATTCGGCACGCCCTCCGCTGCAGGCGACGAAGAAGGGATCCTGCGCGGAAGCTTCGGACCCGAACGCCCGGTCTGCCCGCAGCGACTCGAAGAATGCGCGCACCTGGGCCGAGACCATCTCGGCCACCTCCAGGTGCGGCTGCGCCATCGCGACCCAGCGAGTACCTCGCACGATGCTGTTCAGCAAGAACAACGCATAGCGGCGCGGCGCGAGATACTTCCAGTCGGCATTGTCGGCGGACCCCGCGGCGAGGGTGCGGGCGGCGACCCCTATCCGCGCGGCGGAACGCACCGCCTGGATGATGTTCACCCCCAAGCTCGCGAGTCGAACGCGCCGGTCCTCGCTGACCAGGCACGTGGGACGGTAGCCGGGACGGAGCACGGCCTCATCGCTCCTCGAGAAGGCCCACACCGGCGTCGCCTCGTCGGCGCGCGCGAGCATCCCGGCCGCCGCGCCGCACGGAGCAAAGGCCTCGAAGTGCCCGCGCAGCTTGTCGAGCGCCAGCAGCCGCGGGAAGTACATGACGGCACTTTCGTTGAAGAGCTCCCAGTCCCGCATTCCGGCAAGCGCGTCGTCGGCGGTCAGCCATCCCGAGGGCGGGTCGACGATGAGCAGTGCGCGCCGATCGCGGCAGTAGCGGGCGCCGACGAGCAGAGAGGAGACTCCCACGTCCTGCTCGCGCGAGAGCGGCGGCAGACACAAAAACCCGAAATGGTCGGCGCCGTCCAGCGCGAAGATGCCGCTGCGATCGGCGGGACTGCCGATGAGATCGTAGTCGGTGAGCGGCGCACCGTCGTCGCCGTCGGAGCTCGAAGTGACATAGCCGGTGGCGAGCCCGCTCGCGGCATCCAGGATGCGATCCGGCCGCTCGGACGGCAGCTCGCTCGCCAGCTCGACGAGCTCCGAGCCGGCGATCGCGCGCGGAAAGTAGCCTTCCGCGGAGGGCGTCAGCGAGAGCTTGCGGTAGATCTCCTGGTCCTCGACCTGAGCGGTGCCCTGCGCGCGCACGCGCTGCACGGTCAGATTGAAGGTGAGGGAATCGCCCGGCGGGATGTTGTCGTAGTCGACGCTGGCGCGCAGGAACTCGCGGGTGCCGGGGCGCACGGCCCGGAGACGCAGCTTGGACTGGCCGGCGCGCAGGGAAAGAGTGGTCGATCGTGCGCCGTTGACCACGCGCACGACCAGCGCCTCGCGCCCGCCGTGGTCGAAGAACTGCTCCACCGCGTACCCGAGCGAGCTCGGCTGCCACAGGCCGCCGAACACGTGCTGGAATTCGGTGAAGCTTCTGAGCAGGATCGGGCGATTGACCGGGCCGCGCAGCGTGCGGCCGACGAAGGCGGTGCGCGCAGCGTACAGGCGCGGGATGGATTGATCAGGACCGCGCTCTTCCTCGACCTCGATCCCTGGATTGCGCGTCGTTACCAAGTTCGTTCTCTCCGGCGCACGGCCCCGACTCTATCATAACAACCCCGGGCGGGTCGGCGCGGGCCGCGGCTTCCTCGGCCTTCTTGCGGTCGATCTCCTCGAGCATCACTTTCAGCCACTCCCCGCTCATTCGGACTCCTCGGCGGCCGCGGGCTTGACGATGCGATCGATCGCGGCCGCCGTGCTCGAGTGATACGTCAGCCGGGCCTTGGCATAGACGCGCTTCGCAAAAGCGGTCCCGGACGGCGTCTTCATGAGCTCCCGATACAGCGGCTCGACCAGGATCTGCCGCCCAATGGTCTTCAAGTACTCCTCGAGCCGCGGATACGCGGGCTGGTAGTCGTTGCGGATCGCCACTTCCAGCCAGCTCTTCTCGATCAATGCATTCCGACTGTGGGTGAGCTTCTGGGCCTGGTCGAGCTCGGCAAGCCGCGCGGAGCTCACCGGCCGATCGATGCCCTCGAGAAAGCGCTGCCACTGTTGCCAGGCCCAGCCGTTGCCGAGGGCGGCCGCCGGAAGCTTGCCGGCGAGCCAGGCGGTGCGGGCCTCATCGACCGTCTGCAGCGCGCTCGACACGGGCAGCACCGCATCCGCCGGAAGGCCCGGGGCATACAGCCACTCGCGTACCTGGTCGCGCGACACGACGCCCGGATACCGGTTGAGCAGGTTGGCCTCGAGGTACGCCTCGAAGTCCTCCGTGGTCAGGCTCTTGAAGGCGAAGTGATCGAAATAGCCGCGCAGAAACGCGTCGAAGTGCTCGCGTCCGAATTTCGTATCCAGGAAGCGCAGGAACAACCGGCCCTTCTGATACGGAACTTCGGAAAGCTCGAGCCCGGGATCGCGCCCGCGCAGATCGATCGCGAGCACCTGGTCCTTGGGACCGAGCCGCGCCAGTTCACCCCTGAGCACGTCGACGCCGAGCACATCCTCCAGGTCGGCGCGCTCCTGTCCATAGACCGCGGCCATGATGCGGCTCTGAAGATAGTCCGCAAATCCCTCGTTGAGCCACGTGTCGCGCCAGGTCGCATTGGTGACCATGTTGCCGGACCAGGAGTGCGCCAGCTCATGCGCGATCACGCCCACCGCGCTCTTGTCGCCGGCGATCACCGTCGGCGTGATGAACGTGAGGCGGGGGTTCTCCATGCCGCCCACCGGAAAGCTCGGGGGCAGCACCAGGAGGTCGTAGCGATCCCACCGATAGGGGCCGAACAGCTTTTCCGCCGCCTGGAGCATCGATTCGGTGTCCGCGAACTCGCGCGCGGCCTCCTTCACCACCTTGCCTTCGGCGTACACGCCGGTGCGCGGCCCGGTCTCCTTGAACTCGATGTCGCCGGCGGCGAGCGCGATCAGGTACGCCGGAACGGCCTGCGGCATGTTGAATTCATATTCGCCGTTGCGCTTGTGCTTCGGGTCGTTGCGCGCGCTCATCACCACGGCCACCCCC
>DATAUO010000230.1:0-4435 GCA_036268215.1 Steroidobacteraceae bacterium | reverse complement strand
GACGCCGCGTGGCTCGCCTACGGTGACGTGCTGGTCGACCTCGAAATGTATCCGGATGCGCGCTTCGCCTACGAGCGCGCGCGCGTGACCGATCCGTTCCGCGCGCGCATCGAGGAGGCGACGGGTGCGCTCACCGCGGAGGATCGCAAGACCGCCGAGATGATCTTCCGCGAAATCCTCCGGATCGACCCCGGCCACGTGGGCGCTCTCTGCGGACTCGCCGCCGTATCCCTCACGGTGAGCCGCGGCGCCGATGCGCTGCGCCTGTTGCGCCACGCGCATAAGCAGTCGGCGCATCTGCCGCTGATCTGGCGCGGGCTGTGTCAGGCCCATGCCGATACCGGCCGGCTCGGGGAGGCGGAGGCGGCGGCGCTCGAGGTTCTCAAGATCGAGCCCGAGAACCCCAAGAACTGGACCACGCTCGGCAACGTATACACCCGTCTCATGCGCCAGTCGGATGCGCTGCCCGCGTACGAGGAAGCGTCGCGCCTGAACCCGGACGAAATCCGTCTGCGCCTGTCGATCGGGCACCTGCACAAGACGCTCGGGAACCGGCGCGAGAGCGAGGCCACGTACAAGGAGTGCCTGGTCCGGGACCCCGCCCTCGGCGAGGCTTACTGGTGCCTGGCCGATCTCAAGAACTACGCGTTCGCGGACGCCGAGATCGCGTCCATGCAGTCTCTGGTCAAGGGCGAGGGCGGGGACGACGTGGATCAGGCGCACGTGCATTTCGCGCTCGGACGCGCCTTCGAGCAGCAGCGGGACTATGCCGCCGCGTTTCGCCACTACGAGATGGGCAACCGGCGCCGGCGCAAGACCGTGCCGTTCGACATCCGCATGTTCGAGAGCAAGAGCCGCCGCGTGCGCGAGGTCTTCGACGCCCGCTTCTTCTCCAAGTGCGCCGGCGGCGGCCATGCCGGGGCCGCGCCCATATTCATCGTCGGCCTGCCGCGCTCCGGCTCGACGCTGGTCGAGCAGATCCTCGCCAGCCACTCGCAGGTCGAGGGCACTTTCGAGCTGCCGAACGTGCTCGGCATCGTGCGGGACTTCGACCACGCCAACCCGGACCACGATGCCTATCCGGAGAGCGTTCGCCCGATGCCCGCGTCGCGGCTCGCGGATCTCGGCCGCCGCTACCTCGAGGAGACCGCGCCGCTGCGCAAGTCCCGGCCGCGCTTCATCGACAAGATGCCGAACAACTTCAGTCACGTGGGCCTGATCGCCGCCATGCTGCCGAACGCGACCATCATCGACGCGCGCCGGCACCCGATGGACTCGTGCTTCAGCACCTACAAGCAGCTGTTCGCCGAAGGTCAGTCCTTCAGCTACGACCTCGACGACCTGGGCCGGTACTTTCGCTGTTACTTGAGCCTCATGGATCACTGGGATGAAGTGCTGCCGGGGAAGGTATTGCATCTGCAATACGAGGCGCTGGTGCGCGATCCGGAGAAACACATCCGCCGCCTGTTGGACCATTGCGGGCTGGAGTTCGAGCCGGGATGCGTCGCCTTCCACGAGACCCGGCGGCCCGTGCGCACCGCGAGTGCCGAGCAGGTGCGCCAGCCGCTCTACACCTCGGCGCTCGGCTACTGGAGGCACTTCGAGCGCGATCTCGAGCCTTTGCGCCGGGCGCTCGGCGACTGTCTCGACCGCTTCGCGGAAGCCTGAGCCGCACGCGCCGCGGGGCGGTCGCCGCCCGCATTCCGCCGCGCGGCGTCCACATTATTGAACGCTCGATCAGGTGCGCGCGCGCCATCATTTGACAGGGAATGGGCCGGCAAGACATGATCTCAAGGTCGAGGGCACGGCCCTACCGCTTGTATTTGCTAGAAAAAGGGGATGATGATGCGCATCACAAAAGCGCGTTCGAACGCCAGCCCGTTACGCCGAATCCCTGGCGGCATCCCCTCGGTATCCCGCACCCAATTGGCGATCGCGGTTGCGGCGGTGCTGTCGAGCGCAGCCGCCATGCGCGCCGGCCCGGCGCTGGCCGCCGCCGCCGCGACCGATGCGTCCTCGGACTCCTCGCTGACGGAGATCGTCGTCACGGCGCGCAAGCGCTCTGAAAACCTGCAGGACGTGCCGCTCAGCATCGACGTGTTCACGAGCAAGGATCTCCAGAACATGGCGATCTCGCAGTTCGAGGACTACGCCACGATGACTCCGTCGATCTCGTTCGTGAGCGCGGGTCCCGGCACCCAGACCTTCGTGATGCGCGGCGTCTCCGACGGCAGCAACTCGAACTACGCGAACACCGCGTCGACCCTGTTCCTGCTCGACGACATGTCGATGAACTATTACGGCACGACGCCCGACCTGCACTTGTACGACATACAGCAGATCGAGGTGCTGAACGGTCCGCAGGGGACCACGTTCGGCGCCGGCGCCATGGCGGGCGCGCTGCGCTTCACCACCAACAAGCCCGATCCGACGGCGTTCGACGCCGGGATCGATCTCGACGGCGGCAAGATCCAGGACGGCGGCCACAACGGCGTCGTCGAGGGCTACATCAATCTGCCCATCGTGCCCGACTGGACCGCGATCCGCATCTCGGCCTACAGCGACTACCACGGCGGTTTCATCAACAACCTGCCCTGGACGCGGACCTGGGTGGACGGCGCGGTGTCGAACAACCACCAATGGTCGGGCAACGACTACAACGTCGAGAAGGTCACGGGCGCGCGCGTCGCGATCTCGCAGAAGTTCAGCGAAGGCTGGAAGGCATCGCTGACCTACAGCTACCAAAAGCAGCTGACCCACGGCGCCTGGGACGAGGATCCCACCATCGGCGGCGTCGACGGGCCGGTGCGGAACCTGCCGCCCAACGACGTGATCCGCTTCGGGCCGGAGTACAAGCAGTACTACGCCAAGACCCTGGATTTTCACCTCGACGGGGATGTCGGCATCGGCGACCTGGTGTTCGCGAGCACCTATTGGGCGCAGGACAACAAGTGGGTCAACGAGTACTCGGAGTACATGCAGTACCTGAACTACAAGAACCCGGCCAAGGCGACCTACAACAACGCGACCCAACAGGGCTACGTGTGCTCGAGCGATCCGTACTACGGTCCGCTGGTCGGAAGCCCCGCCGCGTTCACCGGCTGCAAGGCGCCGATCCAGTACTACGATTACGATCAGCACATCGACCGCTGGTCCGACGAGCTGCGCCTGCAGTCGAAGGAGGGCGGACGCTTTCACTGGCTGGCCGGGCTCTACTGGGAAAAGACCCGCGACGAATACAGCAACATCTATCACATGCCGGGCCTCAACTCGAGCGGCGCGGCCTGGACCTATACGACCTATTACTATGGCGTTGCCGGCGCCAAGCCGCCCTCGCCGGACGACTGGTACAGCTACACGGCGCGGTCGGATTATCTTCAGACCACCGAGTTCGCCAACGTGACGTTCGACATCACGCCGAAGCTCAAGGTGGAGGCCGGCACCGTCCATTTCCACTCGAACTTCTCGAGCAGCGCCTACGGAGGCTTCTGGTACATGCCGGAGACGCCCACGACCTCCGACGGCACGTCGACGAAATGGAACAGCAAGCTGGGCATCAACTACAAGCTCACGGACGATATCCTGCTCTATGTCGATGCGGCGCAGGGCTTCCGCGACGGCGGATCGAACAGCGGCATCGCCGAGCAATGCCTCAAGAACGGCGCTCCGCTCTCGTACACGCCCGATACCCTCACGAACTACGAGTTCGGATGGAAGACCACGTGGATGGACAAGCATCTGCTCTGGAACGGCGCCATCTACTACATGCCGTGGAAGAACTTCCAGACGCTGATCTTCGATCCCAACGTGTGCGCGTCGTCGAGCTTCAACGCCAACGTGGGCAACGCGCGCATCTACGGCGCGGAATCCAACGTCGAGTATCAGCCGAACCAGGCGCTCAATTTCGGAGTGTCGGCGAGCTACAACGACTCGCGCATGGTCGATAACTTCTTCGGAACCGGCGTGTTCGCGGTGGATCCCGGCCAGCGCCTGCCCTATGTTCCGTACTTCTCGTGGAGCGCCAATGCGCGCTACGAGGAGCCGGTCAAGGACAGCCTGCATGCCTTCGTCCAGTATGACGCCTCCCACAAGGGCGACATGTGGAACGACCTGCTCGCCAGCGGCTCCAACGGCCTGCCGCGGGTCTTGCAGCCGGGCTACACGGTCATGGATCTGCGCTTCGGGCTGACCGACATCGAGAAGAGGTGGACCGGCGAGCTTTACGTCACCAACCTGCTCAACAAGAACGCCATCATCTACACCAACGAAGGCAACTTCGATCTGCGCCAGACGCGCAACGAGCCGCGCGTGTTCGGACTGCGCCTGAGCTACAAGTGGGGCGCCGGAAAGGGCGGAGGCTGATGGAGGCGCGACTGAGGCCGATGCCGGATTGAGCGCCGCGCGCGAGCCGGGCGCGGCGGCTCGGCACGGCCGG
>DATAUO010000229.1:0-28656 GCA_036268215.1 Steroidobacteraceae bacterium | reverse complement strand
TTGTCCATCAGACGTCCGCGGAGTCGTCGAGCTGATGCGTTTCCAGGGTGATCTTGAGATCGCGATAGGTCTTGAAGCGCTCGCGCCCCAGCCTGCGGCACTCGGGATCGGCATCGATGATCTCGGCGACGCGGCCGAAAGCGTCCCAATGCGCGGGTAGCTGCGCGCTCAGGTTCACGAGCAGGTCCGCCGCGGGCACCTTGAGCGGCAGCGCGGAGATCTGCACCGGCGTCGCGGGGTCGAGCGCCCGCTCATCCGCGCAGACCTTGTGCGGCACGAACGAGCGGTCGTTGAAGGTCCAGAGCAGCTCGTCCAATGCCTTGGCATCGTCGGCCGTGTCGCTGGCAACGACGACGCGCAGGTCCTTGAGGTACGCCTTCTCGACCAGACGGCACGCGAACGCCCAGCGCTGGCGCGCCGCGGCGCTCCTGAGCACGTAGAAGTCGACGCGCTCCGTCATTGGGCCCGGGCGCGATGCAGGAGAAATTCCACCAGCAGGGGGACCGGACGGCCGGTGCTGCCCTTCTGCGCGCCGCCGAGCCATGCCGTGCCGGCCACGTCGAGATGGGCCCAGTTGAGATCCTTGGCGAACTTCGACAGGAACGATGCCGCAGTGCAGGCTCCGCCTTCCCGGCCGCCGACGTTGGCGAGGTCCGCGAAATTGCTCTTGAGCTGCTCGACGTACTCCTCGCCCACGGGCAGACGCCACACGCGGTCGTCGGCACGCAGCCCCGCGGCGGTCAGGTCGTCGGCGAGCGGATCGTGATTGCTCATGAGGCCGCTGAAGTGATTGCCGAGCGCGACGATGCACGCGCCGGTGAGCGTCGCCACGTCGATCACCGCGGCCGGCTTGAAGCGGCGGCTGTAAGTGATGGCGTCGCACAGGATCAGCCGTCCCTCCGCGTCGGTGTTCAACACCTCCACGGTCTGACCGGACATCGAGGTCACGATGTCGGAGGGCTTGACGGCGCCCCCGCTCGGCATGTTCTCGCAGGTCGCGACGATCACGACGACGTTCAAGCGCAGCTCGAGCTCGGCAACCGTGCGCAGCGCGCCGAGCACGGTGGCCGCGCCGCTCATGTCGAATTTCATCTCGTCCATGCCCGGCGGGTCCTTGAGCGAGATTCCGCCGGAATCGAAGGTGATGCCCTTGCCGAGCAGGCAGACCGGCGGGGAGTCCTTCTTGCCCCCGCGGTACTCGCAGACGATCAGCCGCGGCGGCTGCTCCGAGCCCTGCGTGACCGCGAGGAAGGCGCCCATCTTGAGGGCTTTGATGGCCTGCTCGTCCAGGACCTTGACCTTGATGGCGGGCAGCTCCTTGCCGAGCGCCAGCGCGCGCGTTCCGAGATAGGCGGGCGTGCAGATATTGGGCGGGAGATTGGCGAGATCGCGCGCGAGCGCGGAGCCGCTCCCGATGGCCGCGCCCACCCGAAGCCCATCGGCGGCGGCCTTGGCTCCGCGCGCATCCTGCACCGCAACCTGGACCGTCGCGAGACGCGGGGGCTTGGGTTTCGGTCCGGTCTTCAAGTCCGGGACCTTGTAGAGCTGGGAGGAAAACACCTCGGCGACGGCGCGCGCCTTGTAGTGCGTATCGAGCTTGCCCGCGTCCTCGAGCGTCAGGTACACGGCCGCGTCGGTCGCGCCGGATTTGGCGAGCGCTTGGACCGCAGCCCGCAGGGCCTTGCGATACTGCTTGGGTCCGAAGCTCGAGCGCGAGCCGAGCCCTATCAACAGAACTCGAGCCGACGCCGCACCGGCCGGCGCCGGCAGCAGGAGCTGCTCGCCGAGCTTGGCGGAGAAGTCGCCTTCCTTGTGCAGCTTTCCGATCAGGCCGTTCAGTTGCACGTCGAGGCGGCGGGCCGCGACGCCCAGATCGCCGTCCTCGTACAGCCCGACGACCGCGCAACCCGTGGCGTTGCGCACTTTGGCATCGATTGTAGCCTTGAATTCCATTCCAAAACTCCGTACTTGATAGGGTTGCGAGCGGTAGGGGATTTTCGGCAAATAGTTTACTAGATTATTGCAAAGGCTCTAAGCTTCCTCGAGATGAAATGGACGGTGCAACGATACGTGCTGCGCGAGGTCGTGCAGACCTGGCTTGCCGTGACGGGCGTGTTGGTGGCGATCCTGGTGTCGAACCAGCTGTCGCGGGTGCTGGGCCAGGCCGCCGACAATCAGTACGGCCGGCGAATCGTGTTCGATCTGATCGCGCTCGGCGCGGTCATGAATCTCTCGGTGATCGTGCCCGTCGGCCTCTTGCTGGCGGTGGTGCTCGCGCTCGGACGGCTCTACCACGACAGCGAGATGGCCGCGCTCCAGGCGTGCGGATTCGGGTCCTCGCGGCTGCTGACACCGCTGTTCGGCTTTGCCGCGCTGATCGCGCTGGGACTCGGCTGGCTGGTGTTCGTGCAGGTGCCGCAGGCCGACCGGCAGGCGCAGGAGCTGCGCCGCTCGGCGTTCAAGGAGGCGCAATTCGGTCAGCTCGACGCCGGCCGCTTCCGCTCGTTCAGCGGCGGCGACGCGGTGTTCTATGCCGAGCGCGTGGATGCCGAGGGCGTGCTCCACAACGTGTTCGTGCAGCGTGAGTCGGCCGGCCGAGTCGAGGTCGCGCTCGCCGACACGGCGACCTACACCAAGGCGGCACCCGACGGCATGCACCTCGTCACGTTGTTCAACGGCCGCCGCTACGAGGGAGTGCCCGGACGCGATGATTTCCGGGTGATCGAGTTCCGCGAGCACGGGATTCCGATCGCGACGCCGGCCGACGTGGGCGGGATCCAGGACCCGGATACCAAGCCCACGCGGGAGCTCTTGGGGTCGAGCGCGCCGTCGGATGTCGCGCAACTGCAGTTTCGAGCCTCGACGCCGATCATGGCGCTGGTGCTGACGCTCATCGCCGTTCCCCTGAGCCGCTTGCGGCCGCGTCAGGGCCGCTACGCGCGCGTCGGCTTCGCCATCGTGATCTACTTCGTGTATTCGAATCTCCTGTCCGCCGCCAAGGCGTGGGTGGAGAAGGGCGACCTGCCGCCGCTCGTCGGGGTGTGGTGGGTGCATGCCGCCGCCTTGCTCCTCGGGCTGTACCTCGTCAACCGGGAGAACCGCACGGCATGAATCTCATCGACCGGTATCTGTATCGGACGGTGCTCATTTATACCGGCATGGCGATGGCGGTGCTGCTGACGCTCGGCGGCCTGTTCGTGTTCATCAGCCAGCAAAGCGACATTGGAGTCGGCAGCTACAGCGCGGGCGACGCGTTCCTGTTCACGATGCTGAATCTTCCGCAGCAGGCGTTCGAGCTGCTGCCGATCGGCGCGTTGATCGGCGCGCTGATGGGCCTCGGCAATCTCGCCGCGGGCAGCGAACTGATCGTGACCCGGGCGTCGGGCGTGTCGGTATGGCGCATCGCCTGGCCGGTTGCGCTCGCGGGCCTGACCCTGTCGATCGTCATGTACGGCATCGGCGAGTATGCCGCGCCGCCCATGGCGCAGTTCGCCAAGCGCGAGAAGACCACGGACAAGCTCCAGGACGTGAGCTTCGCCGGCCAGAGCAGCGCCTGGGTGAAGGAAGGGAATCTCATTCTGCGCGTGCAGACCGGCGAGGTGGACCGCGCGTATGGCGGCGTCTCGCTGTTCGTGCTCGACGGCTCCACCAAGCTGCGGTCGATCCAGCGTGCCCAGCGCATCTCGATCGCCGATCCCGGGCGCTGGCGGCTGCACCAGGTGGCGACCACGACCTTCGCCGAGGATCGCGTCAAGAGCGAGCTGGTCGAGGAGACCACCATGCAGTCCAAGGTCAATCCCGAGTTCTTGGGCCTCGCCGCCACCGATCCTCAGCTCCTCACCCTGCGGGGCCTCGCCTCGTACATCGATCACCTGCGGCGCAACAGTCTCGATACGGCCTCGTACGAGATCGGCTACTGGTCGCGGATCGCGCGGCTGTTCGCCGTCATCGTGGTCACGCTGCTCGCGCTGCCGTTCGTGTTCGGTCCGCTGCGCACGACGGGCGCGGGCACCCGCACCGTGATCGGCGTCATGCTCGGCGTGGTCTTCTTCCTGATCACGCGCACCATCGAGAACGGCGGGCAGCTGTTCAACGCCAACCCCGCGATCGTGGGATGGCTGCCGACCGCCGTCGTGGCCTTGGGCACGCTGGTCGCGATCTCGAAGACCCGCTAGGGGGATCCTAGCGGCCCTCGAGCCGCACGACCCGGGTGTGCGAGAGGCGATCGTGCAGCGCGAGGCCGTCGCGGTCGACATAGAGCCAGAGCACGCCGAGCGCGGCGGGTGCCCACGCGAGCCAACCCAATACCAGGCGCAACGCTGCCGCCTTCCACGTGAGCGGCTGGCCGCGCTCGGATACCGCGCGCAGATGCCAGGCGCTCATGCCGAGGGTCTGGCCGCTGCGAGTCCAGTTGACGAGGTAGTAGGCGGAGATCATGCCGATCAGCCCGGCCCGGTAGAGGTAGATCCACGCGCCCACGACCGCGATCTCCACGGCCTTGCCGTGATTGAATGCGAGCGCCAGGAAGGTGAACGCGACGGCGAGCCCGACGAGGAGCAGCGAGTCGTACAGCAGGGCCGCGAACCGACGGCCGAACCGGGCATTCGTGCCCGACGGCCTCGTCGCGGCTGCCGCAACGGTTGGCGCGGCGACCGGCGCGGGCTCGAGGCTCCGGACACCGGCCTCGGAGCCGCCCTCGCTCACGGCTGCGTCGGGCTGGATTTCGGGGGCTTGGCGCCCTTCGCGGAAGGCGGCGGCGCCTTCGGGACCAACAGCTGATCGACCGGCCGGAAAATGGAATCGTAGCGATATCCCGGAATCTCGAAGGCGCGTCCGGCGGCCTTGGTGTCGAGCGCCGTGTCCTTGCTGGATTTGATCTGAATCCAGTGCTTGTCGCCGCTGGTCGTGCCCGTCAAGGTGAGCACGGTGCCGTCCGCCAGCGTCACCGTGGCGACGGTCGGCTTGGTGAAGTCCACGTTCCCGGCCGGCGACACATCATCGGCAGTGAGACTCGCGAGCGTCGAGGGCGAAGGCGCGAGCGTCGCGGGCTCGGCGGCCTTGCGCCCCGCAGGCACACCTTCCAGCGTGAAGTCGGCGGCGCTCGCCGTGCCGCCGCCGGCGCTCGCCGCGGCCTTGGCGTTGCCCGTGGCGGCCGCGGTCTTGCCGGTCGAGGCGGCCGCGGAGCTTGAGCCGCCCGTGCTCGCGGCGGCCGCGGCCGGAGCGGCGGCGCGATGCAGCGAGTAGCCCGGCCCGGAGGCGGGCTTCATCTCGATGCTCTGAATGCTGGCGGTGGGGATGTCGATCACCTGCGGGTCGATCCAGTACTTGGGCTCGGTCTCGACGGAGATGGACGGCTCGACGATGTAGCTCACGTTCTCGCCGCCGCGCCGCGCGAAGTTACCCTCGCCGGCGGACTTGCCGATGATGACGCTGTGGCTGCCGTCCTTCGCGGTCCAGCTGATCTCGGTGCCGGCCGCGGTCGCGGCGGACGGATCCTCCACGCCGATCACGGGAAACTTCGCGGGGTCGGAGGTCTTTTGCTCGATGATCTTGGCGTCGGTGAGCGAGACCATGAGCTTGCGCACCTTGGACACGTCGGCCGGGTAGTCCGCGCGCTGCTCGACGGTCCAGGTTCCGCCTCGGTTACGAATGGTCACGTTGGGCGTCGACCCGCCGCGGCGCACGGAGATCCCGGTGATGTCGTTTCCGTGCTCCGCCAGCTTGGGCAGGAGCGCTCCTCCAACTTCGGTCGTCGACGAGGCATTGCGGCGCGCGCTCCAGAACAACGCGGCCGACAGCGCCACGACGGCGGCCACCAGCAACCATGCGAAGCGTTGGCGGCTCATGCGCCGGCTCCCTGGGAGCGGCGCTTGCGCCGCGTGGAGAGCAGCAGCACGCCGACGATGGCGACGGCGAGCGGCGCCAGCAGGATGTTGATGGCCTTGAGCCAGGTCTCGAGACGATTGATGTCCACGTCGAGGCCCCGCTGCGTCTCACGCAGCTCCTTGCGGATGCGCGCCTTCTGGGCGATGAAACGCTTGAGCTCGGCCTCCTGCTCCGTGGAGAGCATCAGGGACGACTGATCGTTGCGCTTGCCTTGCAGGTCGGTCAGCTTGGTCTCGGTCTGCTGGAGCTGCGACTGCAGCTCGAGCGCCTTGGCGCGCAACCGATCGTCGGCCTGGCGCCGCAGTGCTTCCACGCGCTCGAACGGCCGGGAGAAGCTCGCGCGTCCGCGCACGCTGATGAGGGCGCTCGAGCCGCTCAGGTTGTCGAGCACGTTGGCGACGAAGTCGGCGTTGTTGGAGAAGGGCTGGGCCACTTTCTGCCCGAACAGCTCGCGAGTCTGGACCCACATGTAGTCCATCAGGAGGTCGGTATCCGCCACCACGACGATGTTGGCCGGCGCCTGCGATTTTGCGATATGGGCCGCGGGAGGACCGCCGGCGGGCTTCTGATCGGCCGGCGCGCCTTGCGGAAACGCGGAATCGACGGGGCCGGTGATGCGCGCGGCGAATGCATAGTGAATGCCGGTGGGCTTGAATCCGTCCCGCAAGCTGGCCGGATCCATCAGGGCATTGAAGCGCTGCGCCGGAATCGGCGCCGCGCTCGCGGAGCTCGTCAGCAGCGGCTCGAAGGTGATCTTCGAGCCGGGATGCTGGCTCAGCGCTCCCGCGGTCGCGAGATTGATCTTCTCCAGCGTCGCCGAGACCACGTCCTTCTGGTTCATGTTCCGGTTGGTGAGACCCAGGATGCCGATGTGCCGCACCGGCGGCGACTGCATGCTGGTGCGCACCTCGAGGCCGAGCTCCAGATCGCCGACGACCTTGGAGGGATCGTAGTCGACGCCCCATGCCTTGAGCAGCGGCTCGAGATCCGAGGAATGATTGGCCATCGCGCCCGCGAGCGGATTCGAGGGATCCTGGCCGGCGGTGTCGCCGCCGGAGCTCGGATCGACGAACAGCAGCACCTTGCCGCCGCGCATCACGAACTGATCGATGGCGTACAACGTCTTCTGCGGCCAGCCCTTGGGGTGCACCAGCATCAGGACGTCCACGTCCTTGTCGATGTGGTCCACGTCGGCGTTGAGCGTGCGTACGGTGAACAGATCCTGCAGCGACGTCAGGATCGGCCACTGCTCGCCCATCTGGCCGGTCATGGGGTTGAACTGTCCCTGCAGCCCCAGCGAGCTGATGAGGCCGATGACCGGCTTCTTCGGGCTGCCGAGCTCGTTGATGAGCTTGGCGACGTCGTATTCCAGGAATTCCTCGCGGTCCGCCTGGAAGCTCGGGATGGATGCCCGGCCGTCGGTGGAGTTGGTGCCGGCGAGGCCGAAGAACAGCGAATCGCCGCCGCCGTTCTGCAAGGGCTGCAGGCCGAACTCCGAGGCGCGGTCCTCGTCGTCCGAGAACGGCTGCGGATCGATCACACGCAGGCGGATCTTGCCGCCGGAGCGCGCGGCCAGCTCCTCGACGAACTCGCGCACGCGGTTCGCGTAGGGCATGAGAAGCGGCGCCTGCTTGGCGGCGGATTCCCGCGAGAAGTAGAAGTACAGGTTGATCGGCTCCTTGATCTCGGCGAGCACCTCGCGCGTGCCCGGACTCAAGGTATAGAGCCGGTTCTGCGTGAGATCGAGTCTCATGCCGCGGAAGGTCAGATTCGACAGCATCACCACGCCCAGGAACAGCACGGCGAGCGCGATCAGGCCGCCGACTCCGAAACCGAGTTTTCGCCAGCGACTCATCGTCATTCCGCCTTCTTCATGTCGAGGACCAGCGCGGTGGCGGCCAGCCAGAAGCCGATCAAAGCGCCGAAATAGACCAGGTCACGCAGGTCGATCACGCCCTTGGAGATCGACTCGAAATGGCTGAAAAAGCTCAGCGAGGCGATCGCGTCGACCACCGCCTGCGGCAGCACGCCGCGCACGAAGTCGAGCACCAGCGGAAACCCGGCGAGCAGGAACACGAAACCCACCAGCGCCGCGGTGATGAACGCGACCACCTGATTGCGGGTCGCCGCGGACAGGCACATGCCGATCGCGAGAAAGCCGCCGGCCATGAGGAAGCTGCCGCAGTAGGCGGCGATGATTGCGCCGTTATCCGGATGGCCGAGGTAGTTGACCGTGATCCAGATCGGGAAGGTCAGCGCGAGCGCGACGCCCGCGAAGCACCAGGCCGCGAGAAACTTGCCGACCACCGCCTGCCACAGGGTGAGCGGCAGGGTCATGAGCAGCTCGATGCTGCCGCTGTTGCGCTCCTCGGCCCAGAGCCGCATGGAGATCGCCGGGATCAGCACCAGGTAGAGCCACGGGTGCCAGCGGAAGAACGACTGCAGGTCGGCCTGGCCGCGCTCGAAGAATCCGCCCACCTGGAAGGTGAATACGCCGCAGAGCACCAGGAAGATGATGATGAACACGTAGGCCACGGGCGTCGCGAAATAGCTGCGCAGCTCGCGCCGGAAGACGATCGACACCTTGCTCACGCGGCGGCTCCTTGTGCATCGGAGATGTCGATGCCCGGCGGTTGGGTCAGGGAGCGGAACACCTCATCGAGGCGGCCCGACTCCAGGTGCAGCTCGGGCACGTCCCAGTCGTACTTGGCGATGAGGGCGCTCACCGCGGAGAGGGCGTTCGAGCCGGACTTCGGCACCGCGGTCAGGCGCAGGTTGCGCGTGTCCGCTTCGACCTGGGAAACCTCGGGCAGGACCGCGATCTCGCGCCGCGCCGCATCGAGCTCCGCGGGCTTCTCGAAGCGCATGCTCACCGCGTGATGATAACGGGAGCGCGCTTCGAGGGCGCCCGGCGTCTCGTCCGCCACGATCCGGCCGTTGGCGATGATGATGGCGCGGGTGCAGACCTCGTGGACCTCCTCCAGGATGTGGGTCGACACGATCACGAGCTTGTCCTTGCTGAGCTCGTTGATCAGGCGCCGCACCTCGTGCTTCTGATTGGGGTCGAGGCCGTCGGTCGGCTCGTCGAGGATCAGGACCTGCGGATCGTGGATCAACGCCTGTGCGAGGCCCACGCGCCGGCGGAAGCCCTTGGACAGCGTCTCCACCACTTGATGCAGCACGGGACCCAGGCCCAGGCGCTCGACGACGATCGCGCGGCGCTCGCGCCGGCGCTCGCCGACGAGGCCGCGCATGTCGGCGACGAAGTCGAGAAACTCGGCCACGGTCATTTCACCGTAGCTCGGCGCGCCTTCGGGCAGATAGCCCATGCAGGACTTGGCCTCGACCGGCGCCTGCTCGATGTCGTGCCCGCACACGGTCACCTGGCCCGCGGTCGGTGCGATGAAGCCCGCGATCATGCGCATCGTGGTCGATTTGCCCGCGCCGTTCGCGCCGAGGAACCCCAGGACCTCTCCCGGCGCAACGCTGAAAGTGAGGTCGTCGACGGCGAGTTTCTCGCCATACCGTTTGGTCAGATTTTTAATGGCGATCATGGGCGCCTTTGATCCGTGATATTCAAGGGAGGTTCAACTTTATTTTATGTGCGAGCGCTGGATCCGTTCGAGGCTGCGTAGGCTAGCGGCCCGCGGCGCCTGCGTCTATGCCCCCTTGGCTTGCGCGTCGATCGCCGCCTTGCTCTCCTTGAGTATGCGCCTGACCTCGGCCAGCGGCGGACGACCCGCCATGCGCGCGATCAGCTCGGGCATCTCGAACCATTTTCGTCCCCATTGCGCCAGCCGGACGGCATCCGCGACGACCTGCTCCTTGACCGCCGCATCGGTCTTCGCGGACTGCTTGGCCGTTTTCGGCTGAGTCTTCTCGCCGGCCGACTTTCGCTCCGCGCGCGCCACGTTCTGCGTGCCGGCGGGCGGCGCCGAGCGCTTCGCGGCAGGCAGCTTCGGCATCTCCCGGGTGCCGGTCGCGGCATTCGGGTCCTCTTTTTGTCCCGCGGGCGGGGAGGCGCCGATGCCGCGCTCGTTCTCGGCCTCCGCCACCGGAATGAAGCGCTCGATGTGCTCCGAGCCGACCAGATTGGCGAGGAAGATCATGAGCTCCAAGGAATCGGAGAACTTGGCATCCCCGGTCCGGATTCGCTCCTCGACGCTGGTCTTGAGCGCCTGGGTCCTCTGCATGGCGAGGTCGATGATCCAGCGGCTCGGGCGCTGGTGCTCGATCCAGGGCTGCACCTTCCAATAGCTATCGTCGTCGAGCGAGGAATACTTGGCGTGCAGCTCCAGACTCTTGAGCCATTTATCCAGTAATTCCAGCAGGCGTTGTTCGGCGAGGGTTGCCATAGCACGAGCTCCGGGGTGCACCCTAAACGAACCGCCGGCCGATGGCTAGGGAAGCGCCGCACAGGATTCGACCCTGGGTGCGCGGGCCGCCGGGGCGGCGGTGTCGGCCCCTTTCCAGGCCCCCTTCGGCGGATTTCGCTAGACTTCCGCCATGTGTGGCATAGCCGGCATCGTGGGTTCGCGCGCCAATGTGGAGCTCGCTCGCGCCATGGCCCAGCGCCTCAAGCATCGGGGCCCGGACGGGGAGGGCGCCTGGGGCGAGCCGGGCGTTGCGATCGCGCATCGGCGGCTGGCCATCCTCGACCTGACGGATTGCGCCCATCAGCCCATGGTCTTCGAGGACCAGGTGCTCTCCTACAACGGCGAGATCTACAACCATCAGGCGCTGCGCGCCTCGCTTCCGGGACCTTGGCACTCGAGCGGCGACACGGAGGTGCTGGTGCATTTGCTCGCGCGGGAGGGGCGCAACTGCCTCGAGCGCATCACCGGCATGTTTGCCTTCGCCTCGTGGGACACACGGCGCCGCTCGCTGTTGCTGGCCCGGGACCGGCTCGGCATCAAGCCGCTCTACTATCAGGTCCTGCCGGACGGAATCGCCTTCGCCTCGGAGCTCAAGGCGCTGCTCGTGCTCGGGGCAGGCGAGATCGATGCGAGCGCGGTGCGCGACTATCTGTTTCACGGGTACGTCCCCGCTCCCAAGACCATCTACCGCGGTATTTGCAAGCTGCCCGCGGGACACACGCTGACCTGGCAGGACGGCCGCATCCATGTCGAGAGGTACTGGAATCCGTCGACCGAGATCGCGCGACGCGGGCCGGACGAGACGCTCGATGCGCTCGATGCGCTGCTGCGCGAGGTGGTTCCGGCGCACACGCTGTCGGACGTTCCGGTGGGCGTTTTCCTGAGCGGCGGGCTCGATTCCGCGCTCACCACGTACTACCTGGACCGTCCGCGCACCTACACGCTGGGGTTCGACTCGGGGGCACGCTCGGAGACCGAAGGCGCGCGCCGCGCGGCCGAGCACCTGTCCACGGTGCACCTGGAGATGACCGCGCCGCTCGCGGACTTCGAGGAGGCTCTCGACAAGATGCCGGCGCTGTTCGACGAGCCGTTCGCGGACAGCGCGGCATGGTCGAACTACCTGGTGGCGCAGTTCGCACGCCGCGAGGTGAAGGTTGCCCTGAGCGGCGAGGGGGGAGATGAGATCTTTTGCGGCTATCCACGCTACTGGTCGCGGATCGGCGCCCGCTCCAGCCCGATCAACCGCGCGCTCGCGCGATGGCTCCCGCCGCTGTCGCGCTTCGGATCATCGATGCAGCGGCACGCCTTTCGCGGCTTGCCGGCCTACGCCGCGGCTCTCGGCGGCATGTCGCCGCGGCAGATCGAGGTGCTGCTCGCCGACCGCTGGCGCGAGACGGATTACGACCATCTCTGGTTCTATCGCCAATACTGGAACGAGGACTTGAGCCCGCTCGCGCAGCTGCGCTGGCTCGATCTCAACACCGATCTCGCGGAGGGTCTGCTGACCAAGGTCGACAGGACCAGCATGGCGCACTCTTTGGAGGTGCGTCCGCCGCTGCTCGACCATCGCCTGATCGAGTTCATGCTGAGCGTCGATCCGACGATGCTGGTCGACCCGGAGCGGCGCCGCGGCAAGCTCTTGGTGCGGCGGCTGATGGAGCCGCGCCTGCCGCCCGGACACCTCGCTCGGCCGAAGTCCGGCTTCGGACTGCCCGTGCATCGCTGGCTGCGCCGGCGGCCCGAGGTGCTTCGCTCCGCGGTGCAACGGCTCATGGAGCGCGGCGTGCTGGCGCGACCCGTGGGCACCGAATTTCGGCGTGCCTGGTCGCTGCTCGTGCTCGACCGCTGGTTCTCCGCTTTTGGGTGAGCCCGTGCCGCATGGACCGCGATTCCTGTTCGTCCCGGTATCGGGGCGCTACGGCATGGGGGAATACGCGCGGTCGCTGGCGATCGCCGCCGCGGTGAGCGGCCGCTGGCCGCAGGCGGCGATTCATTTCGTGCTGAGCCGCGAGGCCCCGTACGCCGCGAGCGCGCCGTTTCCCGCAACGCTGCTGCCTTCATCGCCGACCTTCCACACGCGCGAGGTGAGCGAGTTGGCCGCATCGTTTCGGCCGGATGTCGCCATATTCGACAACGCGGGGCGGACCGCGCAGCTGCGCGCGGCCTGCGGCACGGGTGCGCGGATCGTCTACATCAGCGCACGGCGGCGGCAGCGCCGCAGGGCGTTCCGCCCGGCCTGGATGCGGATGCTCGACGAGCACTGGATCGCCTACCCGCGATTCATCGCGGGCGAGCCGGGCAGGATCGAGCGGCTCAAGCTTCGGATCATCGGGCGCCCCGTGATCCGTTTCCTCGACGTGATCCTTCCGGCGGCGGATGCCGCGCGCCGCGAGCGAGTCCTGGCGCGCATCGGCTGCCCGGCGGGCTCGTTCGTGCTGTTCGTCCCCGGCGGCGGGACCGGACACCCCGGAGCGCACGACGCCGGCGCCCGCTTCGCGGCCGCGGCCGACGCCGTGGCGGCGCAGGATGTGCCGGCCGTCTACGTTGGAGCGGCTGCCGAAGTCGCGGTCGACGACCCGGCGGTCGCGGGCAGGAGCGGGCCGGGTGCGGGCGATGCCGGCAGCGCGGTTGCAGCCGGCGCCGGTGCGCCGAGCGAGGCCGGCCGGCGGCCCCGGCAAAGCCTGCCGGTGATGCCGCTCGCCGATCTCGCGGAGCTGATGCGCGCCGCGCGGATCGTCGTGACCAACGGCGGGTCGACCTTGCTGCAGGCCATCGCCTGCGGCGCGGCGGTCGTGGCGGCTCCCATCGCGGGCGACCAGATCGAGCGGGCGCGGCAGTGCGCCGAACGAGGCGTTGCGCTGGCGGCCGGTCTCGACGCGGTCGAAATCGCAGGCGGCGTTCGAGCACTGATCGCTGACGAATCCGCGCGCGCGGGTCTCGCCGCGCGGGCGGCGGCGCTGCACCTGGCCGACGGGGTCGAGGTCGCGACCGAGGCGCTGGCGGGCCTGATCGGACGGACCCGGTCGAGGGTCACCTGATGCCGAGCGTGCTGCTCCTGGGTTACCAGCTCGACCAGCCTTCCTTCAGGCACCGCATGCTGTCGCTGGTCGGCACGCTCGAGACCGCGGGCTGGGAGGTGCGCACGGAGCGCTTTCCGAGCGGGCGCTACGGCCTGCGCACCTGGGAGCGGCGCGCCCTGCTCGCGCGGGCGGACGTCGTCGTGCTGCACCAGATCAAGCTCAGCGCGCTCGAAGCCCGGCTGCTCGCCGCATTCGCGCGGCATCGGGTCTTCGACGTGGACGACGCCATCTACGTGCGCAAGCCGCGCCGCCTCGGCGATGCGCCCGACCGGTCGGCGTGGCGCAAGCGCAAATTCGCGGCAACCTGCCGCTGGGTGGACGAGGTCGCCGCCGGCAACGAGGTCCTCGCCCGCGTCGCGCGGGATTCCGCCCGCGCGGTGACGGTGCTGCCCACCTCGATCGACACCGGCGCCTATGTCCCGTCGCGTGCGGCTCCGAATGACCCGCCGACGGTCGTTTGGATCGGCAGCCCCGAGAACCTCGTGTACCTCGAGATGATCCGGCCGGCCCTGGCGCGCCTCACGAAGCGTCATCCCGCCCTGAGGATGCGGGTGATCTGCTCGCGCTTTCCGGAGTGGCCGGACGTACGGGTGGAGGGGATTCCGTGGAGCGCCGCCACGGAAGCCGAGTCGCTCGCCGGTGCGCACGTCGGCGTCATGCCGCTGACGGACGACGAATGGACGCGCGGCAAGTGTGCGTTCAAGCTGCTGCAGTACATGGCCGCGGCGCTGCCCTGCGTCGCCTCGCCGGTGGGCGCGAACACCGAGGCCGTCATCGACGGCGTCAACGGATTCCACGCGCGGACGGCCGACGAGTGGGAGCGGCACCTGGAGACGTTGATCCGCTCCCCCGAGCTGCGCGCGCGATTCGCAACGGCGGGCCTCGCTCACGTCGAGGCGCGCTACGCCCTGCGGGACTATCGGGCGCGGTACGTGGAGCTGCTCGCGAGACTCGCCGCGGCGGGCCGCCCGGCCTGAAGGCCCGCGCCGCGCGCCGCTGCAATGCGCGGCGCGGGCGAAGCCGGTATCCTCTGCGGCATGCGACCCGCGCATCTCTACCAGATCCTTCCGCCCCAGGTGGCGCGCGAAGAGCTGGATGCCGGGTTCGAGGTGCTGGACAACACGGCGAACGAGCGGCCGGACTGGTTCGAGTACTGGCCGATTCGCAGGTACCTTTCCAGCACGCCGCTCGATGACTCGGCGTATTACGGCTTCTTCTCGCCGAAATTCGAGCGCAAGACCAACCTGAGCGCGGCCGCGGTGCGCGACTTCATCGCCGCCGACGCGTCCTCGCCCGATGCCATGCTCTTCAGCCCGAGCATCCACAACAGCGCCTACTACTGGAACGTGTTCGAGCACGGCGACGCGGAGCATCCGGGTCTCAAACGCATCGCGCAGCGGGTGTTCGATCGATTGGGGGTCGCCGCCGATCTCGACGGCCTCATCACCGATTCGCGCAACACCGTGTACTCGAACTTCTTCGCGGCGAAGCCGAGATTCTGGCGGGCCTGGCTCGAGCTCAACGAGCGGTTGTTCGTCCTCGCCGAGACGGCCGGCGATGAGCTCGGCGAGGCGCTGCGCGCGCCGACCGACTATCGAGGTGAGCGCGGCGTGCAGATGAAGGTGTTCATCATGGAGCGGATGGCCTCCTGGCTGCTCGCCGCCGATGCGCGCTTCACCGCCAAGGCGCGCGATCCGTTCGCCGCGCGCTCGCGCATCTACAAGCTGCCTCTGGCCGTTGCGTGCGACGCGTTGAAGATCGCCTACGCGACGCAAGGGCGCGCGCAGTACCGCGACGTGTTCCTGTGGGCCCGCGGCTGCCGCCGGCTCTTGAACGCTCAGGTGCGCGTCGGCGGCGCCCTCGGCCTGCCGGGGGCGGCCGCGGGCCTGCGGCAGTTGCGATCCTACTGGCGGGAGGCGCGGCGTTAGCCGCTTTGCGCATGCAGGGGAGCGACATGCGGGAATTCTGGCGGGGGCGCCGCGTGTTCCTCACCGGCCATACCGGATTCAAGGGCAGCTGGATGAGCCTGTGGTTGACCAGCCTCGGCGCGGAGGTCACGGGCTATGCGCTCGCGGCCGCCGGCGGCCGCAATCTCTGGGCGGTGCTCCGCGGGGATGAGCGCGGCGTCCTGGTGCGCCGCTCGACGCTCGCCGACATTCGCGATCGGGCGGGCCTGCAGCGCGAGCTCGTCGCGGCCGACCCCGAGGTCGTGATTCACATGGCCGCTCAGGCGCTGGTGCGGGAGTCCTATCGCGACCCGGTGGGCACCTTCGGAACCAATGTGCTCGGCACCGCCCATCTGCTCGAGGCGTGCCGAGGACTCGAGCGCCTGCAGTGCGTGGTGGTGGTCACGAGCGACAAGGTCTATGAAAATGCGGGCGGCGGGGGCGCGTTCGTGGAAAGCGACCGTCTCGGCGGCCACGATCCGTACAGCAGCAGCAAGGCGTGCGCCGAGCTCGTGTCATCGAGCTTCCGCGACAGTATCTTCGCGAGCGCGGTGCCGATCGCCACCGCCCGCGCCGGGAACGTGATCGGCGGCGGCGACTGGTCGGAGGACCGGCTGATTCCCGACTGCGTGCGCGCGCTCGATCGCGGCGAAAGCGTGAAGCTGCGTTATCCGGAGGCGGTCCGCCCGTGGCAGCACGTGCTCGAGCCCTTGTCCGGGTATCTGGAGCTGGCGCGGCGTTTGGCGGCCGCGCCCGCGGCGATGCCGCGCGCTGTCAATTTCGGTCCCGACGCGGCATCCTTTTGCACCGTGAGTCAGGTGGTCGAGGCATTTGCGGCGCGCTTCGGAGGCAAGCCCGCATGGGAGCGCGAGGCGGCGCCGCAGCCGGTGGAAGCGCGCGCGCTGACCTTGTCCTCGGAGCTCGCGAGGGACACGCTCGGGTGGCGGCCGCGTCTGGACATTCGCGAGTCCCTGGCCTGGACGGCGGACTGGTATCGAGCTCATTCGGCGGGAGAGAACATGCGGGCATTCTCGCAGCGGCAGATCGAGCGGTATGGCGAGCTCATGAGGGGCGCGCCATGAAGTGCGTGATACTCGCAGGCGGCAAGGGCACCCGCATCGCCGAGGAATCCAGCGTTCGCCCGAAGCCCATGGTGGAGATCGGCACGCAGCCGATCCTGTGGCACATCATGAAGCTGTACGCAGCCTTCGGCGTGCACGAGTTCATCGTATGCCTCGGCTACAAGGGCTACGTCATCAAGGAGTACTTCGCCAACTACTTCCTGCACCAGGCGGACGTCACTTTTGACATGGCCCACAACCGGGTCGAGTACCACGACTGCCGCAGCGAGCCCTGGAAGGTCACGCTGGTGGACACGGGCGAGGACAGCATGACGGGCGGCAGGCTGCTGCGGGTGCGAAAGTATCTGACGCCGGGCGAGCCGTTTTGCATGACCTACGGCGACGGCCTCGCGAGCATCGACATCGGCGCGGAGCTGGCTTTTCATCGCGGCCACGGCCGCAAGGCGACCGTCGCCTGCGTGCGCCCCGCCGCCCGCTTCGGGCGCATCGTCACGGACGGCTCGCGGGTGATGTCGTTCGAGGAGAAGCCCACCACCGAAGGGGGACTGATCAACGGCGGGTTCTTCGTGCTCGACCCGAGCGTGCTCGACCTCATCGACGGAGACGACATCGCGTGGGAGCGGGAGCCGCTCGAGGCGCTCGCGGCCGACGCGCAGCTCGGCGCCTGGGTTCACCGCGGCTTCTGGCAGCCGATGGACACCCTGCGCGACAAGCAGCATCTGAACGAGCTGTGGGAGAGCGGTGCCGCGCCGTGGAAGGTGTGGGTCTGATCGCCTGGCATCCGAGGGTGGTCCATTTTCCCCTGGCGCTGGTGGTGACCGCCGCCGCGCTGCTGCTCGCGGCGCGCCTGGTGCCGCACGACGGCCGTGCCGCCGTCCTGGCGACGGTCGGTACCTGGAATCTGTGCCTGGGCGCGCTGGCGGCGCTCTTCGCGCTCGGCAGCGGACTCGCCGCGGTGATCGACCTGCACGTCGGCCCGGATGCGCGCCGCGCGATCTCGATGCACGCGATGTGGGCGATATTCACCACGCTGTCGTTGCTGCTCCTCGCGGTATGGCGTGGCGCCGGCAACGCGCTTGCCTCGCGGCCGTCGTGGCTGCTGGTGATCGTCCTGCTCGCGTCGACGGGCGCGCTGATCTTCACGGGCTATCGCGGCGGACAGAATGTGTATCGCTACGGAGTGGCGGTAAGCCCGGCGCGCGCCGCGCAGTGATCGGCGCTCCCGCCTCACGGCAAAGCCGTGCGGCACTCTTGCGCCGCACGGCTCGCCTGCTCACACCACGGTCCAAAGCTTCCTATTGCGCCGGCGCCTGCCCCGTGAAGTACGTGACCACGTACGCCTTGAGGGTGCCGTCGGCCTGCGGGGTGCCGTAGACCTTGACCGGTGCGCCCGTGACGAGTCCCGACGTGAGCGCCGACATCCCGGTCTGCGTGGTGACGTCGATGGGACTGACGGTGAGGATGCCGGCGGTGAAGTCGACCTGGTACACGAGCGTCGCCGAGCCCTTGGTGGAGTCCAGCGTGACCGGCGCGGCGCTGGCGCCGCCGACAACGGTCATGGTGAACTGACCGCCGGCATAGCCGCTCGCCACGAAGCCCAGGGGCAGCGTCGAGGGCGTCAGGATGGCGGCCGCGGCAGACCAGGCGCTCGGCGCCGCCGTGTCGTTCCATACGGTGTACGCGATGGCATGGGAGGGCACCGCGCCCACCGAGCCGCCGAAGTTGACGCTGCCGTTGGTGGCGGTTGCGAAGTCGGCCGCGGCGGCGGTGCCGTCCATCAGCACGGTGGGATAGGCGAAGTTCCACCACTTGAAGCCGGTGATGGCGGCGCCGCTGTCATCCATGCCGTTCGCGGTCGAGCCCGAGACGTAGCTCAGGGTCTTGACGTAGTCGTCGTGCGCCGTGCGGAACACCCGCGACAGCGTGAACGTCGCGGCGCCCGCCGCCGACACCGTGCCGTCGTAGTCGGCGGCCTCGATGTCGATGCTCTGCGCGACCAGCGGGATCGCGAGCGGATCGACGACGCTGGCGTGCACCTTGAAGCCGCGCACCAGATCGTTGTCGGCCAGGAAGGCCGTGCCCGTGCCGATCGGCTGCGAATCCGCGCTCGGGTCCGCAGGCTGCCGGAAAAAGAACTGGGTATTGGCGTTGACGGCCACATCGACCCCGCGCCCCGATTCGTTCTCGATGGTCACGACGTTGGTGTTGGTATCGACGTGCAATACGTGTCCCTCCGGGCTCACCCACACGGCGTTGAAGGCGCTGCTTGCCCAGATGCGCGTCGCCACCAGCGTGCCGTCCTCCTGATACCGAGCCGCGACGCGCACGAGCTTCCCGCTCAACCCGGTCTGGTTCGCGAAGCTCTCGATCACGGTGCGGGTCTTGGCGTCGACGTCATAGAAGATCGTGCCGTTGGTCGCGTCCACGTTGATCTGCAGCGACTGATTGGTCGCAATCGCGGTCTCGGGGCTGACCGCAGGCTCGGTCGGGAATTCCTTGGTGATGGTGATCGAGGCGTTGTCCGAGGAAACCGCGGTCACATCGCCGTACATGTGGCGCAAGACCAGGCCGGGAAGATCGGGCAGCGGGTGATGACGCACCGGTCCAGAGAAGTTGACCGCCCACATGGTCTGTCCCGCGCCGGGCGGAACGTGCCCGACGAGGAACGCCGGATGGCCGAGGTCGAATTCCAGGTCGAGGGCATTGTTCTGTCCGGCGCTCACCACCAGCGGCGAAACGAAGTCCACCGTGATGGGAACCGTCAAATTCGGCGATGACCCTTTGGTGTGCTGAATCTGGATGGTATTGCTCGCGACGACGGAGCCGGGCGTGCCCGCGAATCCGGTTGCCGGGTCGGCGGCGACCACCAGCGAGATGTCGCCCGGGTTCGCGCTGACGGTCAGCACCGCGCCGGTGTACGTGCCGACCGGCACGCTCACGTTGCCGAGAATCTCGGCGAGCTGATCGAGCTCGGTCAGATTGATGGTCGGTGCGGCCGACGGCGCCGTATACACGACGACGTTGGCGCCGCCGCCCTGCGGCACCAGCGCGATCGACAGGATCTTGACGCCGATGGTCGCCCAGTTCTCGGTGGACGCATCGCTCACCATCATCGCGACGTTTCCGGTTTGGGACTGCGGAGTGCTCGAGCCGGTCGACATGCCGCTTCCGCCGCCGCCGCCGCATGCGGACAAGAGCACCGCGGTTACGCTCAAAGACAACAAGCCTGATTTCTGGGGACACATGATGTTCGTCTCCTCTAGCCGTTACCGTTGAATATCTCTTTGGCACGTGCTGCGTCGTAAGAGCGCATCGATGCGCCGCTGTTGCGAGCACCAACGGCCTCGTGTGACTAAGGTTGACAGCCGCGTGCGTCGCCGTTCACCGACGAAACCATGAGGAGCGGAGCCGGTGTACTTAAGATTCGGCAACGAGGGACGCGAGCGCGCGCGCGCGTCGGAATGAGCGCTGCCGGCGCTGCGATTGCGCGATTTACCGTAACGTTTTTTGTAATTTATACGAGCCTCCAGGGCGTGCTGTTACCCTAGGCACCCCGGCGCCCGACACCAGGCGCGAATTTCCTCGCAATCCGCAGGAGGTCTACATGGCACGCATGAAGGTGGCTCAGGTCGATGCGCCGAAGAAGGAGCTGAAGATCGTGGAACGCGACGTGCCGGAACCGGGGCCGCGGCAGGTGCGCGTCAAGGTCGAGGCCTGCGGCGTATGTCACAGCGACATGTTCACCGTCGCCGGCGCGTGGCCCGGCATTCAATACCCGCGCGTTCCGGGTCACGAGGTGGTCGGCAAGATCGACGCCGTGGGCAAGGAGGTGCCTGACTGGAAGACGGGAATGCGGGTGGGCGTCGGCTGGCACGGGGGGCATTGCGGTCACTGTCCGCGCTGCCGCCGCGGCGACTTCATCACCTGCGTGAACGGGCAGGTCCCCGGGATCTCCTATGACGGCGGCTACGCCGAATACATGATCGCGCCGTTCGAGGCGCTCGCGGCCGTGCCCGAGTCGCTGTCGTCGGCGGAGGCGGCGCCGCTGCTCTGTGCCGGCATCACCACGTTCAATGCGCTGCGCCATAGCGGCGCGCACGCCGGCGATCTGGTCGCCGTGCTCGGAATGGGCGGACTCGGGCATCTCGGCGTGCAGTTCGCGTCGCACATGGGATTCGACACCGTGGCGATCGCGCGCGGCGCCGCCAAGGCGCCGTTCGCCAAGAAGCTCGGTGCTGCGCACTACATCGACAGCACCGCGCAGGACGTGGCGCAGGAGCTCACCAAGCTCGGCGGCGCCGCGGTCGTGCTCGCGACCGTGACGGACGCCAAGTCCATGGCGGCGGCCATCGGCGGGCTCGCCATCGACGGCAAGCTTCTCGTGCTCGGCGCGTCGCAGGACCCCATCGAGGTGTCGCCGCTCATGCTGATCGGTCAGCGGCGCAACATCTCAGGGTGGCCGTCGGGGACGGCGTCCGATTCGGAGGACACGCTCGAGTTCAGCGTGCTGTCCGGGGTCAAGCCGATGATCGAGACCTTCCCGCTGGCGCGCGCGGCCGAAGCTTACGCCCGCATGATGAGCGGCAAGGCTCAATTTCGCGTGGTCATCACCATGACGGGCTAGCGCCGCGCGGACCGGGCGCGATCGACGATGCGGAGCCGGGCCGGCCGGTCTTCCCCATCGCCTTGCCGCCGGCCGGCTCAGCGGCAGAACGGCTCGAGCGCGTCCGCGACGCGAGCCATGCCGGCCGTCTCCACCGCGGCGATCTCCATGCCGTCGCTGTGCGCGAGCCGGATGGCGGTGAGCCCGTCGGGCATGAGCGCGACGATGTTGCCGCCCCAGCCGATCATGCGCGGATAAAAGACGCGGCAGCCGCCCGCGCCGGTGAATGAGCTGACCCAGAATGCGTTCGTGTAGGTGGTCTCGCCGCCTTGCAGGTGCTCGCCCGTCGGCAGTCCTTGGGGATCCGTGCCCGAGAGGAGCTCGCGCAGGCGCGGTGCGTAGAGGATCTGGCCGCCGCCGTGCCGGCCGCCGTTCTGGTACAGGCGAGCCATCCGCACGAGGTCGCCCAAGGTCGGGTAATAACCGTACGCCATGAGGGGCTGCCCGGGGCGTCCGTCGGACTCGATGGTGCGATTGGTGGGTGCGACGCGAATGCCGATGGGCTCGAAGACCTCGCGCCGGAGCATGGTCCAGAGATCGGCCGAAGGACCTTCCTTGGACTTGAGGAAGCGATCCATCGCAACTCCGAGCATGAACATGTCCTGATCGCGATAGCGCGCGACCTTGCCCGGTCCCCAGGGGTAGGCACGGCCGTCCTCGAGCAACGCCTTGACCTTGTCGTCGACCGAGCGAGCCTCGTACCAGCGCGCATAGCTCGCATCGAGGTAGCCATCCTCGATTTCGTTGGGCGTGGACTTGGCCGACCCGTTGCCGACGCCCGTCGCCATGTCGATGGCGTCCCGGAAGCGTACGTCCGCCCACGCGGGGTACGCCGCGGCCTCCCGCACGTAATCGCGAATCCGCAGATCGAACACGCTCGGTCCGTATTTCTGCGCGAGACGCAACAAGGCCGCTTCGTTCGCGAGCGCCTTGGTCGCGGACCACACGCCGAAACGCGCCCGGTCGCACCAGGGCAGCGGGCCGCCCGCGCTGCGGCATTCCTCCAGATAGAAGGTGCCGCGATAATCGAGCCCCGCCAGCACGATGTCGCCGGCCTTCATGGTCCCGTCGAAGCCCGCGAGACGATTCCGGCCGACTTGCGCGGCAAGCGCCTGCCAGTCGGCGATTCGCACCCGATCCGCGCGCTCCGCCGCGAGCGCCTGCTTCGCGGCGGTCGAATCCTTCGGCGCGGAGCCGAGCTCCGCCGGCACGAGTCCCGATGCCGTGAAGATCGGCTTGATGTAGAAGGGGGAGGTCTGCTGGACGATCTGAAATCGCAGATTCGAGACCTTGGATCCGCGGTAAAGGAAGGTCGCGAGCCCGTTATGAGTCTCACCTTCGATGGAATTGACCAGCGCGAATGGGAAAGCGGCGCGCGACCAGCCCTCGTCCGCCGGCTTCGACCAGACCCGGCCCGGCTGCACGAGAACGTCCCAGAAGCTCCTGCCGCGGCCGGCAGATCCATGACGGATCACATCCTGAGTGACGGGGACGAGGTCGCCCGAGTCGGTGAAGAACGCGATCTCGACGCCCGGAAAGAGCTGGGGGTCGCGCCCCAGCACCGGTTCGGCCGAGAGGCGCTCCGGCGTCGAGGCCATCGGGGTTTCACGCAGCCGAAGCGTTCCGAGGAAGGGCTCATGAGCGGCCGCCGCATGCGCGGAAGGCGTGAAGGCGGAGTTGTCGATGATGCCGCCGGACCAGCTCGTGGCGCGAAGCTCGGCTGCGGTGACGGGCTGACGCGGCGGCGCTGGTGTTGCCGGGGGCGGCGCCGGGGTCGGAGGGGCCGTCAGAGCGGGCGCGGGCGTCGGCGGGGTGGTCGGGGCGGCTGCGACGGGGCCAGGTGAAGCGAAGAGGCACGAGGCCGCGAGAAGCAGGAGATTGGCCGGTTTTTTCGACAGCATCGTTGTTTGCGGCATGGAACGCCTCGAGGAGCCTTCATCATAGACCGGACCGCTCAACCTCATGCGATTTCCGCATCTACCGCGAACAAAGCGGTATTTGTGCGATCGGGATGGATTCATAGAATCAGGACCGATGAAATTCACCAAGAGGATGGGAGCGGCGAGGTCGCACAGATTCGCCCGGTACGGACTGGCCGCCATGGCGGCGTTGAGCGCCGGGTCGCCGGCCTTCGCGCAGCAGAAGACGGGTCCCGGCATCAGCGGCGATGACAGCCTCACGTGGCAGGGAATCACGCTCTACGGAGTCATCGACATCGGGCTGCAGTACGACACGCACAGCGCGCCCTTCACGCCCTATCGTCCGGCCGCGAGCGGCAACATCGTGCGGCAGAGCGACTATCGCCCGGCGATCGGCCTCACGCCGAGCAACATGGGGCAGTCGAGAATCGGCCTCCAGGGGAACGAGCCGCTCGGCGAGGACTGGTCGGCGGTATTCCAGGTCGAGAGCTTTTTCAATCCTCAATCCGGCGAGATCGCGGATTCACTGAAGTCGCTGGCGGCGAACAACGGCCGGCCGGCCACGGCTCAGAGCATCGGCGTCGATGGCAGCTCCGCGGGGCAGGCATTGCAGACGGCCTACGCCGGCGTGAGATCCGCGCAATTCGGCACTCTCACCTTCGGTCGCCAGGTGACGCTGCTCTCGGAAGGCACCATCAAGTACGACCCGAACTACCACGCGGCGGCCTTCGGCCTGCTTGGCGCATCGAACACCTATTCCGGCGGCGGCAGCAGCGAGGACAATCGACTCGATTCCGCGGTCAAATATCTGATCGGATTCGCCGATGTCGCCCACCTGGCCGCGCTCTATGAGTTCAACGGTGCCCATGGCAGCGCGAACACGGCCTTCCAGGCCGATGTCGGCGCGGAATACGCGGGCTTTTCGGCCGACGCCTACTACTCCAAGCTCAACAGCGCGATCACCGCGGCGTCCCTGACCGCGGCGCAGGTGAAAGAGCTTCCGGCGCTGGGCTATTCGGTGTCGAATTCGCTGGCCGGGACCATCTCGGACGACACGACGTATTCGTTGATGGCGCTTTACAAGCGCGATCCGCTCAAATTCTTCGCGGGCTACATGCACATCCGGTACGCCGATCCCGACGCTCCCTCGAGCGCCGGTTTCAGCGACATCGGCGGTTACGTGCTCGCCTTCGTCACCAACAACGCCTACATCGACCCCAAGACCGTGCAGGTGTACTGGACCGGGTTTCGCTATAGCGTCGCGGCGAACCTGGAATTGACGGCGGCCTACTACGGCTATCGCCAAAGCGCCTACGGCATCGGCAAGCAGGCCGGCTGCTCGACATCCGCGCACAGCACTTGCAGCGGCAGCTTCGAGGCTTTTTCCTTCGACGCCGACTATCACTTCAACCGGCACTTCGATGCCTACGCCGGCGCGATGTACAGCGGCGTGCACGACGGTGCGGCCGCGGGCTACGTCAACTCGACCAACATCAATCCGACGATCGGAGTCAGGTACAAGTTCTGAGCGGGGGGGTCATGATGGCCTAACGCGCATGATCAGCGGCTTGCAGGGCGGCCAGCAGCAAGGGCGTCGTCAGCGCGGCGAGAATGTTGGACACGACGATGCCGCTGGCGATCGGGCCCTGCAGGGTCTCGAACCGCACCGCCATCAGGTATACGTTGACGCCCACCGACATCGAGGCCACCAGCACGGCGGAACGCAGCTCGAGCGCGGACAACCCGAGGGCCAGCGCAAGCAGCCACACGACGAGCGGTTGCAGCACGAGCTTCACCGCGCAGAGCGTCATCGTCGTCGCCCAAGCCTCACGCACCCTGAACCCGGTCAGCTCCAGGCCGAGCACGAGCAACGCGGCGGGCCCGGCGGCGTCTCCGATCAGCGCGAGCCCCCGGTCGAGGGTCGCAGGCAGCGCGTAGCCCGAGCGTCCGAGCAGCGTCCCGGTCACGATCGAGAGAATGATGGGATTGCGCAGCACGTTGAGCGCGGTCTTCGCGATGCCGCGCGCGCTCAGGGCGCCGTGCAATGACCACTCGACCGAGACGCTGACGAGGGTCCAGAGCGTCAGCGCGTTGAACACCACCAGCAGCGCGACGACCGGCACCGCCTGGTCGCCGAGCGTGGCACGCGCGATCGGCAGTCCCGTAAGGACGATGTTCGAGAAAATTCCGCCGAGAGCGAACACCGACTGCGCGACCCCGTCCATCTTGAACCGCCAGCGGGCGATCAAGCGGCCGACGACGAACACGATCAGGCAGCTGCCGAAGTAAGCCGCCAGCACCGTGGGGTTCGCGGCCGGCAGCGCGGCCCGATGGCTCATCATCTCGAACAGCATCGCGGGAAGCGCGATCGAGAATACCGCGCGCGATGCACCCGTGGACCAGGCGCGCGGCCATCGAGGCAGCGAGCCGGTGGCATAGCCCAGGGCGACGAGACCGTAGAGCGGCAGGGACAGGCGAACGAAGTGCCAGACGATGCCCACGGAGTCGATCGTAGCCGCCCGGGCGATAGTTATGTCGGTGAATTCCGCCGGCCACTTTCAATCCCGTCTCCCGGAACCTGCGCGGTCCCAATAGAATGGGCCCTGCATGCCGAGGTCCGGCGGACCGGCCTCGAGGACGCGAACGTCAACAGCGAATGATGCATTGGGGGTGCTCGATGAGAATGCGGGTTCGAAACGAGTGCGCGAAGCTCGCGCTCATCGCCATGCTCCTGCCGCCGGCGGCGGGTGCCCAGTCGGCCGGCTGCAATGCAGAGACGGCAAAGTCGGGAATGTTCACCCTGAAGCACGGCGATGCGTTGCGCAACTACGAGCTGCGCTTGCCCGCCGGTTACGATGGGCACAAGCCGCAACGTTTGGTGATCGCATTTCACGCCTGGACCGGCGGCGAGCGCGAGTTCGTCGGCGATCCGGGAGTGGTCGCCGAGTCGAGCAAGCGCGGATACATCCTGGTCGCACCGCGGGGGCTGGGTGCCGGGCCGCCGGACAACAAGTGGAACGGCTGGGCGTTCCGCGGATCACGGGCAGCGGCGAGGTAGGTTATTTCGCGGGGGCGACGGCCATCGTTCAGAGCTGGTCGAAGGCGGACAACTGCCCGGTGGCTGGCAAAGAGAAGCCCTTCAGCACCGCCTACGACGCCGATGTCGTGCCGGAGCTACTGCCCGGCGAGCGCAGGAAACTTCCCCACGGTGCTCGATTGCCGATCGCCGCTGGGGCATGTCTATGGATTCCCCTGGTCGTGGAAGCTGGTGCTGGACTTTTTCGACCGGGACTAGCGGCGGTCATGATGTGAATGCGACGGGCACGATGACGGTCAAATTTGCGCCGACGGAGGGGGGGTGCTCCCTCAGGGACTCATCGGCACATCTCCCTGCGCCATTGCCCATGAGTCATTTTCATCTCCTGTATTAATATTATTAGTTTGAATCATACCCGCATCCCCCGCATGCTGACTCTCCAGAACCGCCCCCTGCGAGAGTCGCGTGCCCACCTCGGTCGAAACATCGTTCGCATTCTTGCCTCCCGGCGCTGAGCCCACGGCGCGGCAAGCTGCGCGCGCCAAGTCCTTCGTCGAGCTCCTGAGGCACCGTTTGGTCATGCTCGATGGCGCCATGGGTACCATGATCCAGAGACACGGTCTCGCTGAGAAGGACTTCCGAGGCGACCGGTTCGCGTCGTGGCACCGCGATCTGCGGGGCAACAACGATCTGCTGTCGATCACGCAACCCGAGATCGTCCGCGGCATCCATCGCGAGTACCTCGAGGCAGGCTCCGACGTGATTTCCACCAACACCTTCAATTCGAGTCCGGTCTCGCAGGCGGACTACGGTATGGAGGCGCTGGTGGGCGAGCTCAATCTCGCCTCCGCACGCCTGGCGCGCCAGGCGGCGGACGTCGTGAGTGCGCAGACCGGCCTGCAGCGCTTCGTCGCGGGTGCGCTGGGACCGACCAGCCGAACTTCTTCGCTATCGCCCGATGTCAACGATCCGGGGTTTCGCAACATCAGCTTCGATGAATTGGCGGCGGGCTACTCCCTGGCTACCCGCGCGCTGATTGAGGGAGGGGTCGATATCATTCTGATCGAGACCGTGTTCGACACTTTGAACGCGAAGGCGGCGCTGTTTGCGGTCCGCGAGGTGCTCGATGCAGAGGGCCTGGATCTACCGATCATCGTCTCGGGCACGATCACGGATGCCTCGGGCAGGACGCTGTCGGGCCAGACCACGGAAGCCTTCTGGAACTCGATCCGCCACGCGCGGCCGACGGCGGTAGGTCTCAATTGCGCGCTCGGCGGCAAACAATTGCGGCCCTACGTCGAGGAGCTGGCCCGGATCGCCGACACCTTCGTGTGCGCATACCCGAACGCGGGTCTGCCGAATGCCTTCGGCGGCTACGACGAGACTCCCGAAGAAACGGCGGCGACGCTGGCCGAGTTCGCCTCGAGCGGCTTTCTGAACATGATGGGCGGCTGCTGCGGCACGACGCCCGATCACATACGGGCCATGGTACGCGCCGTCGCCGGCCTTGCGCCGCGCCCGTTGCCCCGCATCGTGCCGGCGTGCCGCCTGAGCGGCCTCGAACCGCTCAACATCGATGCCGGCAGCCTGTTCGTCAACATCGGCGAGCGCACCAACGTGACGGGCTCCGCCAAATTTCGCAAGCTCATCGAGGCAGGCGATTACGCCGCCGCCGTCGACATCGCTCGTCAGCAGGTGGCCAGCGGTGCGCAGATGATCGACGTGAACATGGACGAGGGCATGCTGGATTCAGTGGCGGCCATGCACAAGCTGTTGAGCCTCATCGCAGGCGAGCCAGACATCGCCCGCGTCCCCGTCATGATCGATTCGTCGAAGTGGTCGGTGATCGAGGCGGGGCTCAAATGCGTGCAGGGCAAATCCGTCGTCAATTCCATCAGTCTGAAAGAAGGGGAGGATGCGTTTCTGGCGCACGCGCGGCTGTGCATGCGCTACGGCGCCGCCGTGGTCGTAATGGCCTTCGACGAGCGAGGCCAAGCCGACACCATCGATCGCAAGGTCGCCATTTGCGAGCGTGCATACCGGCTCTTGACCGAGCGGATCGGCTTTACGCCCGAGGACATCATCTTCGATCCGAACATATTTGCAGTGGCGACCGGCATAGAGGAGCACAATCGCTACGCTCTCGATTTCATCGAAGCCGCGGCGGCGATCAAGCAGCGCATGCCGGCGGTGCATCTGAGCGGCGGCGTGAGCAACGTATCGTTCTCGTTTCGCGGCAACGACCGGGTACGGGAAGCCATGCATTCGGTGTTCCTCTACCACGCCATCCGCGCCGGGTTGACCATGGGCATCGTCAACGCCGGCCAGCTCGGCATCTACGAGGATATTCCCGCCGAGCTGCGCGAGCGCTGCGAGGACGTGATCCTGGCGCGGCGTACCG
Source organism: Steroidobacteraceae bacterium (assembly GCA_036268215.1). Lineage (GTDB taxonomy): Bacteria > Pseudomonadota > Gammaproteobacteria > Steroidobacterales > Steroidobacteraceae > Bog-1198. The sequence continues at coordinate 266 of DATAUO010000229.1, read as the reverse complement.
ATGCCACGGAGCGCCTGCTCGAGATTGCCGAGGCGTTCAAAGGGGACAGCGGCCCTAAACGAACCGACGATCTCGAGTGGCGCAAGCTCCCGGTCGAGCAGCGCCTCCAGCATGCGCTGGTCAAGGGCCTCGATGAGTTCGTGCTGCTGGACACGGAGGAAGCGCGGCTCAAATCCAAGAGGCCGCTCGATGTGATCGAGGGCCCCTTGATGGACGGCATGAATGTGGTCGGCGATCTGTTCGGCGCTGGCAAGATGTTCCTGCCG
>DATAUO010000228.1:0-6099 GCA_036268215.1 Steroidobacteraceae bacterium | reverse complement strand
ATCTCCAGCCGTTGTCAGGAGCTCCAGGATGAATGCTGCCGCAGGATGCCGCCGCCGGGAATCCGCCGCTTGATCGGCGCCATGATCCTCGCCTGCGCCAGGGCGCGTGCTTGATGCGGCCGGCGTGTCTTTGGCTGGCGTGTGCGCTCCTGACCGCGCACGCTTGGGGCCTGGACACCGATCCCGATCCGACCGCGGCGCCGGCGCCGGGACCGTTGCCGCCGCCGGCGTCCCCGCCGAAGAAGGGCATCGCACGCTGGTTCGATCCCTCGACCGCGCCGTTCATCCCCGTGCCCGAGATCGCGGTGGATCCGGACAGCGGCACCACGCTCGGCGTGATACCCACCTGGCTCAAGACCGACGAGAACCACGAGATCACGCGCATCATCGCGCCCGACGTGCTCTACAACCCCTACTTCGGCTGGGGCGTGCACGCACGCGTGTACGGCTACACCTCGAGCGATGAGCAATGGTCCGTCGTCGCGGGCGTGAAGGAGCGGGTGGAGCGTGAATTCGACGCCGAATACCAGGTCGGCCGCCTGCGCGAGAGCCGCTGGTCCATCAATGCGAGCCTGATCTCGGATCGCAGCGGAACCCCGCGGTTCTACGGGATCGGCAACAATTCGCTGCTGGTCGAGGAGACGAATTACACCGACCAGCAGCAGAAGGCACAAGTGCAGCTGGGCTACAACCTCACGCACGCCTTGCAGTTCCAATACACCTCCCGCTTCCAGGTCGTGGACGTCCTTCCGGGCACGCTCGAGAAGGTCGCGACGCTCGAATCGCGCTTCGGCCACATCCTCGGCGTCGGCACCAACAGGCAATTCCTCAACCGGCTCTCGGTCGTCTACGACACGCGCAACGATCTCGTGGTGCCGACGAGCGGGCTCGAGCTGGTCGCCTACGGCGGACTCGCCTCGCGCACGGGTATCCTGAACGACTCCATGTACAGCGAGGCGGGCGGCGATGGCCGCGCCTTCATGCCGCTGGCGCGCGACACCGTGCTGGTGACGCACATGTCGCTGCGCTACCTTCCGACCTCGCACGAGGTGCCGTTCTGGGCGCTCTCCAGCATCGGCGGAGGCCAGTCCGTGCTCGGCGGCGAGCAGCCCCTGCGGGGCTTCGGCGAGGGACGCTTCTACGACCGCGACTCCTTCTCGTACAGCCTCGAGCTGCGACGCAAGGTGTATACGCTCGACGCCTCGTCCACGTTCGTCGACATCGAGGTCACGCCTTTCATGGATCTGGGGCGCGTGTTCGCGCGCTCGGGCACCTTGCCGTTCGACAACCTGCACCAGGTGTACGGCGTGGGCTTCCGCGGCATCGCGCGGCCGTTCGTCGTCGGTTACGTCGACATCGGCTACGGCAGCGAAGGGGTGGCCGCGTTCACCGGGCTCAATTATCCCTTCTAGCGCTCGCGGCGCCGGAAAATATCATCAAACGGACGGGATAAAGTCCCGATCCGCTGCCGGCGCGCCCGAGCTCGCTGACAAATCAGGGCGGCCCGCTACAATTCCACGACGGGGGTAGGCGTTCGATGCGGCGATGGCGGATCAGTCTCAAGGCGCGATTGATGCTGCTGATCAGCGTGCTGATCGCCCTGTTCTGCGTGGCCGCCGGCACGTACATCGTGAAGCGCGCCCAGAACGACATCCGCGGCGAGGTGTATTCCGCGAGTGAGCTGGTCGAGAGCTACCTGGATGCGCAGATCAAGGTGGCGGGCGACATATGGCGAGATGACCCGACGGCGGTGCCGAGCATGAGGCTCGAGCGCCTGCGCTCGGTGCGGCACGTGGAGGTCTATTTCTACAATGGGATCGGGACTCTGCTCGAGTCGAGCGCCGTCGATCGCGCGCGGGAATCCGCCGCACCGGCCTGGTTCGCGCGCATGGTGGAGTGGTCGTTCAAGCCGATTCCCGACGCGCGACGCTTCGTATCCTTTGGAAACTATGTGGCGGGCGTGCTGGTGGTGCATCCCGACCCGGCCTTCGAGATCGACGAGATCTGGAATGTCGCGCGCGGGTTGCTGGGCCTCCTGCTCGCGTTCTCGCTGCTGGTCAATGTCTTCGTCTGGTGGGCCGTGGGCCGCGCTCTGCGCCCGTTGGACCGGGTCAGGGCGGGGATCCGGGAGCTCACGGCGGGGAATCTGGAGGCGCGACTGCCGCCTTTCGAGCTGGCCGAGCTCTCCGGCCTGTCGGGCGAGTTCAACGAAATGGCAGGGGCATTGGAGTCGAGCACCCTGGAGAACCGGCGTTTGAACCGGCGCCTCATTCAGGTCCAAGAGGAGGAACGCGAATTCCTCGCGCGCGAGCTGCACGACGAGATCGGACAGTGCGTCGCCGCCATCCATGCCGATGCCTTCACGATACGGCGATCGGCGAGCGCCGGCGATTCGGTCACTCAGGAGAGCGCCACCGCCATCATCGAGATCACGGCGCAGCTCAAGAGCCTGGTGCGCGGCATGCTGCAAAAGCTCCGGCCCGCGGTCATCGATCGGCTGGGATTGGAGCCGGCGCTGCGGCATCTTCAAGGGGGATTTGCGCAGCGCAACCCGCAGGTCGCTTGCGATTTGCACATCGACCCGAGGGCCGGCGAGCTCAAGGGCGATGCGGCGATGGCGATCTTTCGCACCATCCAGGAGGGCCTGACCAACGTCTCGCAGCATTCGCACGCCCGGCATGTCTCGATCGACGTGCGCGGCGGCGACCGCTTGACCATCGTTTTGAAGGACGATGGCCGCGGATTCGATTCGAGCACGCAGAGCGACGGGTTCGGCCTGATGGGCATGCGCGAGCGGATTGCCGGGCTGGGCGGAACGCTCGGCATCGAAAGCGCCTCCGGCCGGGGCACGGTGATCTCGATGGAGCTTCCATGGCCAGAATAGACGGCAGAGAAGGGGACCGCAGCGCCCGCACGCGCGTCATGCTGGTCGACGATCATGCGATCGTGAGGTCGGGCTTTCGGCGGCTGCTGGATCAATATCCGGGAATCATGGTGATCGCCGAGTCGGGCTCGGGCGAGAGCGCCTATCGCGATTTCGTCGAGCATTCGCCGGATGTGCTGGTGCTCGACATCTCGATGCCGGGCGCGGGCGGGCTCGAGGTCATGCGCCGGATCCTCGCGCGCGAGCCGCAGGCGCGGATCATCGTGTTCAGCATGCACGACGACGCCGCGATGGTCTCGCGCGCAATGCGCCTCGGCGCGCGCGGCTACGTCAGCAAGAACAACGATCCCGAGATCCTGGCGCAGGCGGTGATCGAGGTCGCCGCGGGGCGGCAGTACCTGAGCTCGGACATCGCCAATGCGGTCGCGCTGTCCATGTTGTCCGGGCGGGACGATCCGTTCGCGCTGCTGAGCTCGCGCGAATTCGAGGTGTTCCAGCAGGTGGTGGCGGGACGTACGGCCGCGCAGATCGCCAAGGCGCTGGACTTGAGCGGCAAGACCATCTCCAACTACCACACCTCCATCAAGCAAAAGCTCGGCGCCGCATCGGACGTGGATCTGGTGCGGATCGCGTTCAGGTTCAACCTGCTCAAGGAGTGATGGGCGCGGGAGCGGACGCCGTCGTGGGCGGAGGTCCGCCGGGCCCTCGTAAACGGTGTCTCCGGGGGGTGCAGGGTGACGGCGGGGCACGACCCACGGGTGGTGCTCGAGCGATAGTACGCCTTGCGTCCCGTCAATATGACCCTGTAGATTGTTGGTTGGCGGACTTCGTTCTCGAGAAGAGCGCAACACTTGAACACGGAACGACGGGGCGGACGCGGCGGATTGCGTCCAACGGGCAAGATGATCGTCGCGAAGGTCAAGCCTTCGAGCGTGCGCATCGCGCATGCGACGGTGCTGTTCGCCGACTTGCGCGGCTACACCGGCATGGCCGAGCGCCTCCCGCCGGCGCGCGTCCTCTCGCTGCTCGATGAGTTCCTGCGCGTGCTGTCATCGGCCGTCACGCGCTATCAGGGTACGGTGTTTCACATGGCCGGCGACGGCATGATGGCCGGCTTCGGCGTCGCGGGCGACGGCGGCGATGGCGCGCGCGCCGCGCTCTCGGCGGGCAACGCCATGCTCAGGGACTTCGCGCCGATCGCCTCCCGCTGGCGCGGCGAGGACTCGGTCGAGGCAGGAATCGGGGTCGGCGTTCACCTGGGCGAGGTCGCGGTCGGCGTGCTCGGTGCGCCCCGGCAGCGCCGCACCACGCTGGTCGGCGACACGGTGAACGTCGCGGCGCGCTTGTGCGGCCGCGCCCGCGCCGGCGAGGTGCTGTTCTCGTGCACCGTGGCCGCCGCCATCGATACCGACGCCGCCGCGCCGTCCGTTCCCGTGGGCGCGGTGCCCTTCCTGCAGCTGCCGCAGTTCGAGCTGCGCGGGCGGCGCAGCCCCATCGATATCTGGTGCATCCCGGCGATGGAAAGGCTGGCGCTGTAGGCGGCGGCGATGCCGCGGCGGTACGATCGCCGCAGCCGTGGGGGCGGCGGGGCTCGACGCCCGCTGTTAGACTTCCGCCGCAGCCCTCGTGGCGGAATTGGTAGACGCAACGGACTTAAAATCCGTTTCTCGCAAGGGAGTGCCCGTTCGACCCGGGCCGAGGGCACCAACTCCGGTATCCGGTCAGCTTGGTCTCAAGGGAACGTTCGCAACGCAAACGTGATCCGTGTAACCAGCAGGACCTGCGCCAGAAACAGCGCATACCAGAGACTCATGATCGCGCCGTGCGCGTAGCGTCGTCCGGCCCCGTCAGCCGCCGTCCGTCGGTTTATTCGCGGTCGGTGCCGGCCAGCCGCTCGATCCCCTGCGCCGTGATCTCATATCCCCCGGTCACCATGCCCGGCACGACCTTGGACTTGATGAGCCCGAGCGCGTCGAGCCTCAGCGCGGTTCGCTCGGTCACCCCGGGCTCCGCCGAGCCCTGGGCCTTCGCGTCGCGCAGCGCTCGAAGCGCGGCGACATCGTCGGCGCTCAGATCTTCGCTCTCAGGCTGCAGTAGTCCTCGATCGTTGCTCATGGCCGTTTCCTCGTAAGTTGTCGTCTCTGGCGGCTCGATGGATGCAGAATGACGCAAATATAGTTAATAAAAACAAAATGTTAAACTATATAACTAAAGTAAAACATTGGCGTTGAGCCCGGGGCGCCGCCGCGGCCCGCGCCGATCATCGCCGGCGAGCGGGTCCCCGCGCCGGTCTACCGCTCGCGGTGCGGTAGACTCATATATTGCATCCGATCCCTCGGAGCCGCCGTTGTTCCGCTACTTCGAAAACCTGGTTTCGCCGTACCCCGACGCGCCGCCGCCGCCCCTGCCTCAGGGGTTCTTCGCGTTCCTGTGGGCGTGCGCGCGCGGGCTCCGCCGCTACATCGTGGGAATGACGTTCTTCACCGCGTTGATCGGAGTGTTCGAGGCGCTCTTGTTCAGCATGTTGGGTCGCGTGGTCGACTGGCTCTCCCGCGTGCAGCCGGCGAATCTCTGGTCACAGGAGCGCCGCCATCTCCTGCTGCTGGCGGGTATCCTCGGGGGAAGCATCCTGCTGGTGGGCGCGCAGACCTTCATCAAGCACCAGACGCTGGCGGGCAATTTCGCCATGCGGCTGCGCTGGAACTTCCACCGCAACATGCTGGCCCAGAGCATGTCCTTCTATCAGGACGAGTTCGCCGGACGGGTCGCGGCGAAGCTCATGCAGACCGCGCTCGCGGTACGCGACACCTGGATGCTGCTCGCGGACATCATGGTCTTCGTGAGCATCTACTTCGTGACCATGGCGCTCGTGGTCGGGACCTTCAGCGCTTCGCTGCTGCTGCCGTTCCTGGGCTGGCTCGCGGTCTACCTGCTGACGACGGCCTATTTCGTCCCGCGCCTGGGCAAGGTGGCGCGCGATCAGGCCGATGCGCGCTCGATGATGATGGGACGCATCACCGATGCGTACACGAACATCACCACGGTCAAGCTGTTCTCGCACACGCAGCGCGAGGCGGGCTACGTTCAGACCGCGATGGCGGAGTTCCTCAAGACCGTGTATCGCCAGATGCGCATGGTGACCAGCTTCGAGATCGTGAACCACGCATTGAGCATGCTGCTGATTGCGGGCACTGCGGGCGCGACGCTGTTGCTCT
>DATAUO010000227.1:0-1775 GCA_036268215.1 Steroidobacteraceae bacterium | reverse complement strand
ATGCCGCGCGTCCGAGCATGACTCCGTCGAGGCCGAGCCCTAGATGCTCGGAAACCTCGGCGACGCTCGAGAGACCTCCGTTCAGGATCACCGGCAACTCCGGCCGCTCGCGCTTCAGCCGGTGAACGTGCGAGTACCTGAGCGGCGGAATCTCGCGATTCTCCTTGGGAGACAGTCCCCCGAGAATGGCGACGCGGGCGTGCACGATCAGCGCATCGACCCCCGCGCCCGCCACCGCTGCGGCGAAAGTGTCGAGGAATCCGTAGTCGTCGCGGTCATCGATGCCGATGCGGCACTTCACGGTGACCGGCAGCGTCACCGCATCCCGCATGGCGCGGACGCAATCCGCGACCAGCGGCGGATTCAGCATGAGACAGGCGCCGAACGCGCCGCTCCGCACCCGATCGCTCGGACAGCCTACGTTCAGGTTGATCTCCGCCACGCCCGCGGCCGCGCCGATGCGGGCGGCGGCCGCCAGCTCGCCCGGGTCGCATCCGCCGAGCTGCAACGCGAGCGGATGCTCGGCCGGGTCGTGCTCGAGCAGCCGGCGCGCATCGCCGCGCACGAGCGCGGTCGCGACGATCATTTCCGTGTACAAGAGCGCGTGCGGAGAGAACAGGCGATGCACGTAGCGGCAATGGCTGTCGGTCCAGTCCATCATCGGAGCCACGGATATTTTTCTGTTCAATTTCAACGGCATGTGACGCCATTATACAGCGTCTATCTGGATTTTGACGAACGCTTGGGCCGGCGCACCACCCTGATCTTTGCGCTCCGGCCGCCGCCGCAGAAGAACCGCTCCCCGCCGTCGGACTCGAGCCCCGAGACCCCGATTCCGGCAGGCATGTCCAGGGTCTCGAGCACGGCTCCGGTTTCGGGATCGATGCGGCGCAGGTCGCTCCGATCCTCCTCCCAGGTGGCGTGCCACAGCTCGCCGTCGACCCAGCTCACGCCGGTGACGAAGCGATTGGACTCGATCGTGCGCAGCACGGCCCCCGTGCTCGGCGCGGGAGTCGTGGCCAGCACCCGGCCGGTGCTCGGATCGATCTTCCTGATCTGATTCTCCGCGATCTGAAACAGATGCTTTCCGTCGAAGGCGGTTCCGGCATGCGCGGCGACCTCGAGCGATCGCGACGCCGCTCCGCTCTCGGGATCGATGGATTTCAGGGTGTCGCCGGCGGCGAACCAGATCCGCTCGCCGTCGTAGGTGACGCCCCCCACCTGATCGACGCCTTCATAGGGTCCGTACTCGCGAATGACATCGGCCGCCGATCGCTTCATGACACCATCCTGTTCGTGGGTCGAGATTCGACCGCGCTCATCCTAAGCGCCGGTCACCGGAGCCGGGAGTAACAACGGCGTCGTGATTCCGGGCGGCAACGGCATCATCCACCGCCGCGCCCGCCCGCGTCCGATCGCCTGCACCTTGCCCGCTCCCGACAGCGATTCGAGCGACCGCTGCACCGTACGCGGGCTCGATCCGAGCGCGAGGGCCAGAGCCGAGCTCGCCCATGACTCGCCGTCGGCAAGCAACGCGAGCACCGGTGCGTGCTCCTCCTCCACCGGCCGTGCGAGCACGACGATCTGCGCCGCCCGGCGCGCCGAGATCCGGAACCCTCGCCGGGTCGCCGCGATGTCCGCGACCGCGCGGACCGCTCTTCGCAGCCGGCCGATCTCCACGCGCAGCCGCGCGCGATAGGTCTCGTCGATGCGCCGCGCGCGGAAGGCCCGCGCCGCCAAGGTTTCCCGCGTCACGTCTTGCGGCCACGATTCCG
>DATAUO010000226.1:0-6107 GCA_036268215.1 Steroidobacteraceae bacterium | reverse complement strand
GCTCGGCCGGCCTGCTGGCACCGACGATCGCCGCCGCGGCACCCGCGATCGCCACGGCGCCCCACGCGACTGCCGCCCCACCCGGGACCGCTGCCGGATCGTTCGACGAGCTGACGCTCGGCGATGCCGCTGCCGCCTTCGAAGCCGGACGCCTCTCCTCAGAGGCCCTAACGAAGGCCTATCTCGATCGCATCCAGAAGCTCAATCTCGGACACGGCGATTTTCGCGGGCTGCGCGCGGTGATCGAGACCAATCCCCGCGCACTCGAGATCGCCCGGGAGCTCGATCGCGAGCGGCGCTCCAAGGGCGCCCGCGGGCCCTTGCACGGCATTCCCGTCCTGGTGAAGGACAACGTCGAGACGTCGGATCACATGATGACCACGGCGGGCTCGCTCGCACTCGAGGGTTGGTACGCGCCCGCGGATGCGCCGCTCGTTGCGCGGCTGCGCGCGGCCGGCGCCGTGATCCTCGGCAAGACCAACCTGAGCGAGTGGGCCAACTTTCGCTCCGCGCACTCCTCGAGCGGCTGGAGCGGCCGCGGCGGCCAGGCGCGCAATCCCTACGCCCTCGATCGCTCGCCCTCAGGCTCCAGCTCGGGATCGGCGGTCGCGGTCTCGGCCAATCTCTGCCTGCTCGCCGTCGGCACCGAGACCGACGGATCGATCGTCAGTCCCGCCTCGGTCAACGGCATCGTCGGCATCAAGCCGACGGTCGGCCTCGTCAGCCGCACCGGCGTGATCCCCATTTCCCACAGCCAGGACACCGCGGGCCCGCTCGCGCGCACGGTGCGCGATGCCGCGCTGATGCTCGGGGTCTTGTGCGGGCCCGATGCTGCCGACCCCGCGAGCGTCGCGGCAGCCGCTCGATTCGAGAGCGATTACGCGCGCTACCTGGATCCGGACGGCTTGCGCGGCGCCAAGCTCGGCATCGCGCGGCGCTTCTTCGCCGACACCGCGCCGATGAACGCGTTTCTCGATCATTGCGTCGAGGCGCTGAAGCGCGCCGGCGCCGAGATCGTGGATCCCGCCGACATGCCCATGCATGGCGCGGCGTCGGCCGCGGAACAAGAGGTGATGCTGTACGAGTTCAAGGCCGACTTGAACATGTATCTCAAGCGCCTGCCGGGCTCCTTCCCCGTGCGCACCCTCGCCGACCTGATCCGCTTCAACGACGCGCACGCCGACCGCGAGATGCCGATTTTCGATCAAGAGCTCCTGCACCAGGCGCAGGCCAAGGGCGGCCTCGACGAAGCGGCTTATCAGTCCGCGCGCGACACCTGCCTGAACGCCACCCGCGCCGGCGGCATCGACGCGGTGCTCGCAGAGCACGGCCTCGACGCCATCGTCACCTTGACGTCCGGACCCGCGTGGCTCATCGATCCGGTGAACGGAGATGCCACCGACGTTGGCGGCGCCTCATCGCCCGCCGCGGTCGCGGGCTACCCGCACGTCACCGTGCCCGCGGGGCTGTATCGCGGGCTGCCGGTGGGGCTGTCATTTTTTGGAGCGGCGTTCAGCGAGGGAAAGCTGATCAAGCTCGCTTCGGGGTTCGAGCAGGCGATGAAGGGACGGGTGGCTCCGAGGCTTCTGGCGACGCTTTAGCAACCGATCCTGCCGCTTAGACAGACTTGTCCGCCAACCTCGCCTTCGGCAAGACACCTACTTGGCGACCGGAATCTCCAAATAGCTGTCCCCATACCACCGCGCCTTCAGCGGCGGCCCGGCGTCGTCCATCGTCTCCTCGCTCACGTCATTGCCGGTCCCGTAGTTGATCTCGCGATCCGGCCGCTTGTTGACGCCGAGCACCATCACCAGGCGGCTCCCCTGCTGCAGCAGCCGGCTGGTCATGCGCTCGCTCTTGATGGTGAGCTCCTGGCGCTCGCCGGCGCCGAGCAGGTGCCGATGAACACGGTCGCGCACGTAGCTCGCGCGCACCTCCTCGATCGGGCTGAACAGGCGGACGTAGTTGCCGTTCGCCTGCAGCTCGTACAGCATGATGTTGAGGTCCATGTCCTGCTTGTTGACCGTGAAGTCGAGCTTGAGCGTGAAGAATCCGCTCAGCACGGTGGACCGCGCCAGCGGCTCGCTCACGAACATGGTGTCGTTGTGGATGGCGATGCTGCGGCTGATGAGGTCGGTCGAGGGCACCCAGCTCGCATCGCGGCGGTCCTTGAAATTGGTGGTCTGACGCACGAACGCCGTGCTCGATCCCTTGCGGGTCGACAGGCGACGGCCGTCCCCGGACGCCGCCGCGTCGAGGTAGAAGCGCATGGAGCCCGAGGCCATCGCCGCCACCGAGGGCGCGTGACGCCACTCGTTCGCGCCCATGACCTCATAGTTGATCCCGTCCTTGAGAATGGCGGGCTTGGGCGCATGCTTGAACACCGAGTCGAACCATTGGTAGCGAATCTCGCGGACGTCGACCATCGCGGTCGGGTCCACGCCGTACCCCTGCAGGTTCGCCAGCGCGCCCCTCTGCATGACGGCATCGTCGTAGGGGCCGATCAACAGCGTATGGTCGGCGTGCGGGTCGAATTTGTGGTGCTGGTTGTAGTAATAGAGCGCGCCCACCTCGCTGCCCGCATAGTAGCCGGTGATGGTCAGCACCGGGATGTCGACGTGCGCGAACTCCGCGCGGTACGGGATCATGTTCTGCCAGTAGCGGTCGTAGCTCGGATGGTTCAACCAACGCAGGAATATCGGGTTGGGCTTGCCGAAGAGGCGCCCCATGTCCCGATAGCGCCGCCCACTCGAGTACCACTTCTGATCGAGCGCATGCCATAGCGCATCGTCGTAGTACTCCTTGTCGTCGGCGGGCTTGGTGTTGATGACGTAGGAGGACCAGCGGTAGGCCGAGTTCTGGAACACGTTGCCGTCCATGGGCACGTCGATTCCGGGGGCGGTGGGGGCCGAGGTCGCGATCGCCTTGAGCGCCGGCGGCATGCGCTTCGCGGCGGCCCAGGGCGTGAAGCCGCTGTAGCGCTCCCCGTACATTCCCACGCGGCCGTCGCTCCAGGGCTGCTTCGCGATCCAGTTGATCACCGCGCGCGCATCCTCTCCGTCCCTCTGGTAGGGCACGAGGTCCTGACCTTGCGTGCGCTTGCCCCGGGTGAAGGCGACCACGCCGACGTAGCCGTGCGACGCACATTCGTGCGCGGCATTTTCGGCGTCGTAGATGGTGAACTCGAGCAGGGCCGGAAGCTTCGAGTCCGTGTTCGGCCGCACCACGATCGCGGCGATGGTCGCGCCGGCCGGCGTCTTGATCAGCACCTGCTCCTCGGCCACGTAGCGGCGGCGGTCGTCTTCGGCCGCGAGGCCGTCGACCAGCGGCCCGAAGCTGCGATACGCGTTGAACGCCAGATATTTTCCGAGAAGCTCGACCGCATCCGACTGATCGATGCTGTCGCTCGCGCGCTGTTGATCGAGCGCCTTCTGGAATGCGTCGCGGTAGATGGACGGCGGCGATTTGAGCCAGCGCGTGACGGCATAGGCGTCATGGTCGCCGAGCCGGCCGACCACCTCGTGGAAGGCGCGCGCGAAGGCGTCGGCGAACGGCATCTTGCTCTCGGTCTCGAGCGCCTTGGCGTAGGCGTAGACATCGAATATGGCGCCGCGGCCGATGGGCCTGCTCGCATCGAGATGGCGGCGCCGCTCGCGGAGCGATTGCCGCGAGACGTCCGCCGCGCCGTAGTTGCCGGCGACCATCTGCAAGGTGGACAGGTTCGCAAGGTAGCGGTCGGGATCGGGCTCCTGATAGACGGGCAACAGGCGCTCCGCGAGGTCGCGCATGACCCCCGGCAGCGCGGGGTCGTTCGCATTCTGCGGCGCCTGGAAATCGAACTGCGGGGCGCTCATCGCGGGCGCGACGACGCAGATCAGGATCATTGCGAGCAGCAGCCGGGCCACGCGCATCAGCGGCGCCCCCCCGCTCGTCGACACGAGCAACCGCGCGTCAGCGGCTCCTTCGCTCCCCGACACGGGCGCTCGCGCATCAGCGGCGGCTCCTGGGCTGGTCGAGACGGGCGACCGCGGCCGGCCGCACCGGAGATGCCTTGACCAGATGCAGGACGCTGCCGAACAGCGGGTGGGCCTCGCCGGGGCCGCCGATGTGAATGATTGCAGTGCGCCGCAGCTCGTGGGAGAACACGTCCACGACCAGATCGAGCACGTCATCGTCGAGCGTGCCGAAGGTCCCGTCGATCAGCACCCACGGCGGGGCCTGCATCAGGATGCGCGCGAACACCAGGCAGAGCAGCTCGTCCTGGCTCAGCTCGCGATCCCAGCGCCGGGTCTCATCGAGCAGGAGGCCGAGACGCTCGAGCCCCAGGCGATAGAGCGCACGGGTGTACGCGTCGTTGGCAAAGCTGTCCGGCTTCAGCGGATAAGCCAGGACCTCGCGCAAGGTTCCGCGCGGCAGGTAGGGCGAGCCCCGCGGCAGATAGAAGATCTTCTCGCCGCTCGGACGGACGACGCGGCCCGCACCCCAGGGCCAGAGGCCGGCGAGCGCGCGAAACAACTGTGTCTTGCCGGTGCCCGGTGCGCCGAGGATCAAGGCGCGCTCGCCCGCGCGCACCGTCACCGCCCGCTCCTTGAGACGGTCGGAGTTCGCGGCCGAGACGATCTCCAGCCCCTCGATGCCGATCACGCCGGCCTCGCCTTCGACGTAGGTGATGCGGCTTTCATAGTCGTGCGGCTCGTGAGTCGACGCCAGCGCCTGACGGAAGGTCGCCACCCGCAGCAGGGTCGCGCGCCAGTCCGCGATGGCGCTGAAGTTGTCGATGAACCAACGCAGCGATGACTGCGCCTGCGTGAAGGCCCCGGCGGCCATCATCAGTCCGCCGAAGGACACCTTGCCACTGAAATAGAGCGGCACCGCGACCAGGATCGGCGCGACGATGGTCACCCATCCGAATCCGGCGGTGACCCAGGTGAGGTCGGTATGGCCGCGCACGATGCGCTTGGTCGCCGCGAGCACGTTGCCGAGATGCATCTCGATGCGACGCTTCTCGTCGGCCTCGCCCGCCGCCAGCGCGATGTCATCGACGTGCTCGTTGACACGGACCAGCGAGAAGCGCAGATCGGCCTCCCGCGCGTAGCGGTCGGCATTACGCGCGATGAGGCTCTTGCCGACCCAGTAGCTCAGCAGCGAGCCGGCGATCGCGTAGACGATGGCGGCCCAGAGCATGAATCCCGGAATCGACACGTCGCGGTCGCCGAAGCGCAGGCTGAAGCCCGCCGAGAGCCCCCACAGCACGCCTGCGAACGTGCCGAACAGGATCGAGGCCTGCAGCAGGCCGACACCGAGATCCGCCGAGAGCTCGCAGAGCTTGCGCGCGTCCTCATGGATGCGCTGGTCCGGATTCACGCCCATGGATCCGGCGTTCGCGAGCCAGAACGCGCGGCGCGGCAGCATCCAGTCCGCCAGCATGCTGCGCACCAAGCCCTCGCGCAGGCGCAGCTCGAGGGTCTCGACCAGCCAGCGCTGTACCACGTTGAGCACCAGCAGGAAGCTCGCGATGGCGCCGAACACCCCGAGCTGAAACAGGAAGTCGCGGAAATCCCTGCGCGACAGCGCATCGAAGAACGGCTTGTTCCACTCGTTGAGCCGGATCTGCCCGTAGGCGGTGGCGACGACCACGCCGATGGTGAAGATGATCAGCACCACCAGCTTCTTGCCGACGGACGAGCCGAAAATGGTCCGCACGATGAGGCCGACCTGGTGCAGGAGGCCCTGCTGAGGCTCGCCGGCCGCGCCCGCTCGTGCGCGGGCGCTCGGCTCCTTCGCGGCGGTCATGCGATCGCCCCGCTCACGGCGTCACTCGGTTGCAGCCGTGGTCCATCATGGCGTCATCGTGCAAGTTACTTCGACCGGCGTCTGTAGGAGCTTCACCGACTGCGCGTCGAACTCTTGGTAAGGTTGCCCATCGACCCGCACCGAGGCAAGCGGGCGCTCGAAGGGGGCCCTGAGCTCGATGGGGCCCGATACTCCCGCACCGATCCGACAGGAGATCGTGTCCGCGTCCGTTCGCCGCAGCGCGAGGTCGAGAGAGCCGTGCAGGGTCGGAAGGCCCGCGACCCGCACGCCGGCGCCTTCCAGCCATTCCGGCG
>DATAUO010000225.1:0-11758 GCA_036268215.1 Steroidobacteraceae bacterium | reverse complement strand
GAGCGGCTCGAGCGCGAGTACGACCTCGATCTCATCACCAGCGCGCCCACCGTCGTCTACGAGGTGCTGCTGACCGACGGCTCGGTCGAATACGTCGACAACCCCACCAAGCTTCCGCCGCAGGATCGCATCGCGGAGCTGCGCGAGCCCATCATCACCGCCAACATCCTGGTGCCCCCGGATCACGTGGGCGCGGTGCTGACCCTGTGCAGCGAGAAGCGCGGCGCGCAGAAGAAGATGCTCTTTCTCGGCAGCCAGGTCTCCCTGCAATATGAGCTGCCGCTGGCCGAGGTCGTGCTCGACTTCTTCGATCGGCTGAAGTCCGCGAGCCGCGGCTACGCCTCGTTCGACTATGAGTTCAGTCATTTCCAGGCGGCACCGCTGGTCAAGCTCGACGTGCTGATCAATGGCGATCCGGTGGATGCGTTGTCGCTCATCGTCCACCGCGACAACGCCTATGTGCGCGGCCGCGAGCTCGTGGACAAGATGCAGGAGTTGATCCCGCGCCAGATGTTCGACATCGCGGTACAGGCCGCGATCGGCAGCCACATCATCGCGCGGGCGAGCGTCAAGGCCATGCGCAAGAACGTGCTGGCCAAGTGCTACGGCGGGGATGTGACCCGCAAGCGCAAGCTGCTCGAGAAGCAAAAAGCGGGCAAGAAGCGCATGAAGCAGGTGGGCCAGGTCGAGATACCGCAGGAAGCGTTCCTGGCGGTGCTGCGCGTGGGCAAGAAGGCAAATTAGCGATGCGAGGATCGATTCGTGAGTGACGGCGACAGCCTTTTCACGGCTTTGGTTTGGGCGTGCAGCGCATGCCTGGTGGTGATCGTTGCGGACGGCTGGTTCTTCCGGCCCAAGCGCGACCCGGGCGCCATCAGCACCGAGGACCCGCTGGTGCCCCGGCTCGCCGAGTACCTGCTGGTCGCGCTGGCGGTGGCGATGCTGTGGCGCATGTTTCGGGCCGAGCCGATCGACTTCAGCTTGATGCTGGTGGCGGTGGGTGCGCTGTCGGGCACGATCTGGCTGGTGGATGCGATCGCCTTCGCCAGGGCGCGCAACCGCGCCGCCGCGGCCGCGGGCACTCCGGCCGAGCGGGTGCGCGAGCCCATCGCGGTGGAATACGCGCGCTCGTTCTTTCCGGTCATCCTGCTGGTGCTCGCCATCCGGTCGTTTTTGTTCGAGCCGTTCCGCATCCCCTCGGACTCGATGATGCCGACCTTGCTCGACGGCGATTTCATCTTCGTGAGCAAATACTCCTACGGGCTGCGGCTGCCCGTGACCAATACGCTCTTGGTGCCGACCGGGTCGCCGCAGCGAGGGGATGTGATCGTCTTTCGGCTGCCGCCGAACCCCAAGATCAACTACATCAAGCGCCTGGTCGGCTTGCCGGGCGACCGCATCCGGGTCGATGAGCAGAATCACGTCTACATCAACGGCGTGGCCGTGCCGCTGACGCCGGGTCCGCCGTACCGGGGACCGAAGCAGGATCAGCCGAACTATGCCGACGCTGCCACGGCGTACGAGCAGCTGGGCGCCAAGCGCCACCTCGTCATGTTCTCGGCCGGCTATCCGAAAACAGGCGAATGGGCGGTTCCGCAGGGGTATTATTTCTTCATGGGCGACAACCGCAACAACAGCAAGGACAGCCGTTTCACGGGCGACATGGAGGCGCCCGGATTCGTGCCGGCGCAGAATCTGGTCGGCAAGGCGCTGCGAATTTGGCTTAATTTCGATACTCGTGACGGACCTCTCTGGCGCCGGATCGGGAGTGCGATTGAATAGGGATCATTTTTCGGGAGCAACACAATGAATCGGATCATTCGGCGCCAGCGGGGCATGACCTTCCTCGGCATGCTCTGCATCCTCGTGCCGGTCGGTTTGGTCGCCTACGCCGTCATCCGGCTGGTGCCCGTGTACCTCAATTACCTGAGCATCTCGCGCACCCTGGATGTCACGGCCACCGAAATGAAGGGCGACAATCCGGATACGGGGGCCATCCGCCGCACGCTCGAGCGGCACTGGCAGATCGAGGACCCCAGCGCGCTCGACGTGAAGGATGTCGAGATCACCAAGGACAACAACGGGGTCTCGATCCGCGCGGTGTACGACCACAACGTCCCGTACATCTCCAACGTCTCGCTGTCGGTGCACTTCGACAAGACCGTGAAGGTGAAGTGATCCCGCTGCCGCAATCGGACGCCTTGCCGGATTGGGTCGAGCAGGAGTTCGGGTACGCGTTCAGCGATGCCTCCCTGTGCCACGCCGCCCTGACTCATCGCAGCGCCGGCGCGGAGCACAATGAGCGCCTCGAATTCCTCGGAGATTCGGTGTTGAATTGCGCCGTGGCGCGCCTGCTGTTCGACGCCCACGCCGAGGCCGACGAGGGCAGCTTGTCGCGGCTGCGCTCGGCCCTGGTCAGCGGGGAGTCCTTGGCCGAGATCGCGGCCGGCATCAATCTCGGTGAATACCTGAAGCTCGGGGCGGGCGAGCTTCGCTCCGGCGGCTTTCGCCGCGCCTCGATTCTCGCCGATGCGCTCGAGGCGCTGTTCGGGGCGATCTTTCTCGACGGCGGTTTCGACGCCGCGGCCGCGGCGGTGCGGCGCGTGTTCGGCGAGCGGCTCGCGCAGCTGCCGGCGGCGGACTCGCTCAAGGACCCGAAGACCCGCCTTCAGGAGATCCTGCAGGCGCAGGGAGTCTCGCTGCCGATCTATACCTTGCCGGCCGTGAGCGGCGACCCTCATGCCCAGTCCTTCACGGCCGCCTGCGAGGTTCCGGCGCTCGGGCTGTCCGCCGAGGCGCAAGCCTCGAGCCGAAGGCGCGCGGAGCAGCTGGCTGCCTCGAAGATCCTCGAGCTCCTGCCGGGCCCGCCTTCCAAGCGCTCGTGAGCGGCGAACCGTCGTGAGCCATCCCAAGTTCCGCGCCGGATATGTCGCCATCGTCGGCCGGCCGAACGTCGGCAAGTCGACGCTGGTCAATGCGCTGGTCGGACGCAAGGTCTCGATCGTCGCCCCCAAGCCTCAGACCACCCGTCACCGCATCCTCGGCGTCGTCAACCGACCCGACGCCCAGCTGGTGCTCGTGGATACCCCGGGCTTGCACGAGTCGACGCGGCGGGTCATGAATCAGTACATGAATCGCGTGGCCATTTCATCCTCGCAGGACGCCGACGTCATCGTGTTCGTGATCGAGGCGCTGCGCTTCACCGAGGAGGATGCGTGGGTGTGGGACCGGGTGCGCGGCCTGAAGCAGCCCTTGTTCCTGGTGATCAACAAAGTCGACCGGGTGACTCCGAAGCAGCGGCTGCTGCCCTTCATCGAGGAGATATCCGAGCGAATACCGGTCTCCGGGATCGTGCCGATATCGGCGCTGGAATGCGATAATCTCGCGGGTTTGGTGGATCTGGTGAGATCGAGGCTGCCGGTGGCGCCGCCGCCATTCGCCGCGGACGCGGTGACCGACCGGGACGAGCCGTTCCATGCGGCCGAGGTGGTGCGCGAGAAGCTCACCTTGAAGCTGCGGGAAGAGCTCCCGTACGGCATCAACGTGCAGATCGAGCGCTTCGCGGAGGAGCACGGCCGGATCATGATCAATGCGGTGATCTGGGTCGAGCGTGCCGGTCAGAAAGCCATCGTGATCGGGCAGGGCGGCGAGCGGCTGAAGGAGATCGGGCGGCTCGCCCGCATCGAGCTCAACGATCTGTGGCAGCGCTCCGTGCATCTCGAGCTCTGGGTCAAGGTCAAGGAAAATTGGGCCGACAGCGAATCGGCGCTGCGCCAGTTCGGGTACGATACATTGTGAAGAGCGCACGGCGGGTGTGGCTGGCACCTGCCTATGTCCTGCATCAGTACGCCTACCGCGACACCAGCCGTATCGTGGAGGTGTTCACATCCGACCATGGGCGCTTGTCCTTGTTCGCGCGTGGCGCGCGCGGCCACAAATCCTCGCTCAAGGGCGTGCTGCGGCCGTTTCAGCGCATGCTCGTGTCCTGGGCGGGGCGGGGCGAGGCGGGGCAATTGCAGAGCGCCGAGATCGACGGCCGGATGACGCACCTCGCGCCCGCGCGCCTCATGAGCGGCTTCTATCTGAACGAGCTGCTCTTGAAGCTCACCGAGCGGTTCGATCCGCACCCCGAGATCTTCGTCTCCTATTCGGCCTGCATCGAGGCGCTGGCCGGCGGTGAATCCGAGGAGGCGGCCCTGCGCCGCTTCGAGAAGCGGCTGCTGAACGATCTGGGGTACGGCCTCGAGCTCGCCCGGACCCTCGAGGGCGAGCGGGTCGATCCCGACGGCTATTACCGCTTCGCGGCACAGAGCGGACCGCTGCCCTGCAGGGCCGAATCGCCGGGCGCCGTCTACGGGCAATCGCTCGCCGACCTCGATGCCGAACGCTTTGCCGATGCGCGCTCGCTCAAGGATGCGAAGCGGGTGCTGCGTGCGGCCATCGACGCCTGCCTCGACGGGCGCGTGCTCAAGTCGCGCGAGGTGGCGCTGGCGCTGCGACAACGGGAGGGCTTTCGATGAGCGGGCCGAGCACCATGGGAATCGCGCTGGGGGTCAACATCGATCATGTCGCGACATTGCGGCAGGCGCGCCGCGCGAGCTATCCGGATCCGCTGTTCGCGGCGCTCCTGGCCGAGGAGGCGGGCGCCGACAGCATCACGCTGCACCTGCGGGAGGATCGCCGGCACATCCAGGACCGGGACGTGACCGTGATGCGCGAGGCGCTGAAGACCCGCATGAATCTCGAGATGGCGGTCACCGACGAGATGGTGCGCATCGCACGCGGCGTCGCGCCGCAGGACTGCTGCCTGGTGCCGGAGAATCGCCAGGAGGTCACCACCGAGGGCGGCCTCGACGTGCGCGGCCAGGACACGCGGGTCGCCGATGCCGTGAGGGCGCTCTCGGACGCCGGCATCCGCGTCTCGCTGTTCATCGACCCCGACCCGGAGCAGATCGAGGCTGCCCAGCGCGCGGGGGCGCCGGTGATCGAGCTGCATACCGGCGCCTATGCGGATGCGGGCGGCGCCGCACGGGCGCGCGAGCTCGAGCGCTTGCAGAGCGCGGCCCGCTTTGCCGCCCGGCTGGGGCTCATCGTCAATGCGGGTCATGGCCTCAACTACCACAACGTGGGGCCCATCGCGGCCATCCCCGAGATCATCGAGCTCAACATCGGCCACTCGATCGTGGCCCGATCCATCACCGACGGGCTCGCCAAGGCGGTGCGCGACATGAAGGAGCTGATGCGCACGGCCCGGCTGCGCTCGTGATCTACGGCATCGGCATCGACGTGCTTCAGGTCGATCGCGTCGAGCGGGTCTATCACAGGCACGGCGAGCGGTTCCTGGCGCATTTGCTCATGCCCGAGGAGCGCGCGCAGTTCGAGCGCACGCGGCGGCCGGTGCGCTTCGTGGCGATGCGCTTCGCGGCCAAGGAGGCCATCGTCAAGGGCATGGGCACGGGGTTCGCGCATGGCGTGTGGATCCGCGACGTCGGCGTCGTGCAGAATGCCTGGGGCAAGCCCGAGGTGGTGTACTCCGCGCGGGGCGCGAAGGTGCGCGATGCGCTCGGCATCGGCGAGGGCCACGTGACCTTGACCGACGAGGCGGGGCTGGTGGTGGCGGTGGCGGTGCTGCTCAAGAAGGGTGCCGCATGAACACCCTGGTATTCGACATCGAGACCGTCCCCGACATCGAGCTCGGACGGCGGATCTACGATCTCAGCGGTCTGCCCGACGAGCAGGTGGCGCAGATCATGTTCACCCAGCGCCGACAGGAGACGGGCAGCGAGTTCCTCTCGCACGAGCAGCATCGCATCGTCGCGATCTCGGTGGCGATGCGTACGCGCGAGGCTCTCAAGGTGTGGAGCCTGGGCGACGAGGGCTCGACGGAGAAGGAGCTGATCGAGCGTTTCTTCGAGGGCATCGACCGCTTCACGCCCGATCTCGTGTCGTGGAACGGCGCCGGATTCGACCTGCCGGTGCTGAACTACCGCAGCCTGCTGCACGGCGTGACCGCGGCGCGCTATTGGGAGACCGGCGACTCCGATCACAGCTTTCGCTTCAGCAACTACCTCAGCCGGTTCCACTGGCGGCACATGGACCTCATGGACATCCTGTCGGGCTTCCAGGGCCGCGGCCGCGCCAGCTTGAACGACATCGCCACGTTGCTGGGCTTCCCGGGCAAGCTCGGGATGGACGGCGCGGACGTGTGGCCGGCGTACCTCGCCGGCGGATTGAAGCGCATCCGCGACTATTGCGAGACGGACGTGCTCAACACCTACCTGATCTACCTGCGCTTCGAGCTGATTCGCGGACACCTGAATGCCGCCGAGCACGCTCACGAGGTCGCGCGGGTCCGCAAGCTCGTGGACGAGTCCGCGGCCGCTCACCTGCGCGAGTTCGCGGCCGCGTGGCATTGAGCAGCGGACTTCGCGGCACCCGTGCAGACCCTGCCTAGCACTGCGGAGCTGCGCGAGGCGGACGTCGTGGATCTCGACCACGATGGACGCGGGGTTGCGCGCGATGCGGGAAAGACGGTGTTCATCGACGGTGCGCTGCCGGGGGAGCGCGTGCGTTATCGGGTGACGCGGCGCCGCCGCCAGTGGGACGAGGGCCGGCTCGAGGAGATATTGACCTCTTCGCCGGACCGGGTCGAGCCGCGCTGCGCGCATTTCGGCGTTTGCGGGGGGTGCTCCCTGCAGCACCTGGCGCCGCCCGCGCAGCTCGCCGCCAAGCAGCGCCAGCTCCTCGACAATCTGGAGCGAATCGGCCGCGTGCAGCCGGAGCGCGTGCTGCCGCCCTTGGGCGGGCCCGCCTGGTCGTACCGGCGGCGGGCGCGGCTCGGCGTCAAGCACGTGCACAAGAAGGGGCGCGTGCTCGCCGGCTTTCGCGAGCGGCAGAAACCCTACATCGCCGATCTCCGGCGCTGCGAGATCCTGGTCGAGCCGCTCGAGACCCTGCCCCGCGACCTGGCGGCGCTGGTCGAGACGCTCGAGATCCGCGACAAGGTGCCCCAGGTCGAGGTGGCGGCCGGCGACTCCGTCACCGCGCTCGTGTTCCGCGTGCTCGCGGCGCCGGGCGAGTCGGATCGGGCGATCCTCGCCGAATTCGGCAGCGCGCGCGGCATCCAGGTGTTCCTGCAGACCGGAGGTCTCGATACGGTGCGACCGCTCGATCCCGACGGCCGTCCGCCGCTCGCTTACTCACTGGACTCGGGGCGGGTCACCCTCGAGTTCGGGCCGGTGGACTTCATCCAGGTCAACCGCGACATCAACGTCTCCATGGTCGATGCCGCGATGCGCCTGCTCGACCCCGCCGCCGGCGATACGGTCCTCGACCTGTTCTGCGGGCTCGGCAACTTCACTCTGCCGCTGGCCCGCCGCGCCGCGCGCGCCGTCGGCGTGGAGGGAGACGCCGCCCTGATCGCCAGGGCGCGCGGCAATGCCGGGCGCAACGGCATCGGCAACGCCGAATTTCACGCGCAGAACCTGTTCGAGCCGGCGGCCTTCGGGGACTGGGCGGGCGGGCACTTCGATCGGGTGCTGCTCGATCCGCCGCGCGCCGGGGCATCCGCGCTGCTGCCGCGGATGGCCGATTGGCGCCCGCGCCGAGTCGTGTATATTTCCTGTCATCCGGGGAGCTTAGCGCGGGACGCCGATATCTTGGTTCACGGCCAAGGATTCAAGCTGACCTGCGCCGGGGTGATGGACATGTTTCCGCACACGACACACGTCGAGTCGATCGCGGTCTTCGAGGCACCGTGAGGCGGGCGCGTCGCCGGACGGAGCAGCCAACGGGCGGGGTCGACGCTTGAGCCTGGGGCCGCTGCTGATCGACGTCGCGGGGCTGACGCTGACGGACGAGGATGCGCGAGTGCTAGCGCACCCGGCGGTCGGCGGGGCGATCTTGTTTGCCCGCAACTACTCCAGCCCCGCGCAGCTCGCCGCGCTCACCGCGCACATCCGCGAGGTCAAGTCCCCGCCGCTCCTGGTCGCGGTGGACCAGGAGGGCGGCCGCGTGCAGCGCTTTCGAGACGGATTCACGCGCCTGCCCGCGGCGCGCACGCTGGGCAGACGCTTCGACGAGGATCGGCGGGACGGCCTCGAGCTCGCCCGGTCGATCGGCTGGCTGATGGCTTGCGAGCTGCGCGCGGCCGGCATCGATTTCAGCTTTGCTCCGTGCGCCGACCTGGACTTCGGCGTCAACGAGGTGATCGGCGACCGCGCCCTGCATCGCGAACCGGATGCCGTGGCCGCGCTCGCCGTGGCGATGATGCTCGGCATGCGCGAGGCGGGGATGCCCGCGGTCGCCAAGCATTTCCCGGGCCACGGCGCCGTGGTGGCGGATTCGCACGTCTCGGTCGCGGTGGACCGGCGCGAGTTCGCCGACCTCGAGCCGGACATGCGTCCCTATCGGGCGCTGATCGACAACAACCTCGCCGGCGTCATGGCCGCGCACGTGGTCTATCCCGCCTTGGATACGCTGCCCGCGAGCCTGTCGCGCCGCTGGATCGGCGAGGTGCTGCGACGGGACCTCGGCTTCCATGGGTGCGTCTTCGCCGATGACCTCAACATGGCCGGGGCGGGCGCCTTCGGGGACGTCGTCCAGCGGTGCCGCCTCGCCCTCGCCGCAGGGTGCGACGTCCTGCCCATTTGCAACAACCGGTCTTCCGTAGAATTGGCCCTCGGCGCGCTCGGCGCCGACGCGGGCTCGGCCGCCTCGCAGGCGCGCCTGGTGCGCATGCGTGCCCGTGGGGAGCCGGGGGATTGCCGGGCGAGCCCGCAGTGGCGGGAGACCGCGGCGCGCATCGAGGCTCTGTCGACGCCGCCGCCCTTGGTGCTGACCGAAGGAGAATCATGACGGGCATTGATGCGAGTTCGTTCCGACGCCTGGTCGAGGCCTCGCCGGAGGGGATCGCGCTCGTCGACGCGCTTCATCCGGAGCAACCCGTCAGCTATGTGAATCGGGCTTTCGAGGCGCTCACCGGCTACTCCGCCGCCGAGCTCGTCGGGCGCAACCTGCGCCTGCTGCAGGGCGAGGACCGCGAGCAGGACGGGCGGCATCGCTTGCGCGAAGCCTTGCAGCGAAGCGAGCCCTGCCGGGTTCTGCTGCGCAACTACCGCAAGGACGGAACCGTGTTCTGGAACGAGCTGTCGGTGCAGCCGTTGCTCGACGACGGCGGCCGCGTGACGCATTTCGCCGGATTCCATCGGGACGCGGGCGAGCGCCTGCGGGTCGACCCCAAGCTCACGCGCGATTCCTTGAGCGGCTCGCATCAGCCCACGGCCGTCGCGATACGCGATGACCGGCTGACCGGTCTCTACACGCTGCCGTACCTGGAGGAGCTCCTCAAGCGCGACTGGGCGGTGGCCCAGCGGGAGAAACGCAGCATCGCGGTGTTCGCCATCGACATGGACGCGCTCGATGTCTACAACGCCACCTTCGGCCGAGGCGCCGGCGATTCGACCATCCGCCGCGTGGCGCATGTCGTTTCGGGATGCTTGCGCCGCGCGAGCGATGTCACCGCCCGCATCGACGGCGGCAGCCTGCTCGCGTTCGCCTCCGGTCTCGATCTCGAGCAGGCCCTCACCATGGGCCATCTCATGGCCGAGCGCGTGCGGGACCTGCGCATCCACAATCCGCGCTCCAGCGTGCTGCGCTACGTCAGCGTCAGCATCGGCGTGGCGGCGGCGCAGCCCGAAGCCGCCGACAGCCCGTCGGATCTCGTGCAGAAGGCCCAGAAGCAGCTCGAGGTGGCCAAGACCTCGGGACGCAATCAAGCCGCCTAGGCCGCCTTTGAGCCGGCTCTACCGGCGGCTCCTCCCGCCTGGGGGCGCCCCGTGAAGCCGGCGCCGCCGTGCCTCACGCCTTGTGATCCAGGTCTCATTCCGTGCGCCCCTCGCGTGAGCGGCGCCGGCAATTGATTTGAAATAAGACAGAGTCACGGCCGCGGCGCGCGGTTTCTGATACGAAGGTACGGATGAACATCCGCACCAAAATGATCTCGATACTCGCGTTCCTGTTCGCGATCCTGATCATCATCGAGATCGGGGTGCAGAAGCAGGTTCTGATGCCGAGCTTCGCCCAGCTCGAGCGCGACGACGCGGAGACGCAGATGAAGCGCATCGGCTATGCGCTCGATCAGACGCTCGAGAGCCTCGAGCTCAATGCGGCGGACTGGGGCAATTGGTCGGATCTCTACCAGTTCGTGCAAGCGCCGAACCGGGCCTTCGTCGACGCCAACATCACGGCCGTGGGCCTCAAGCAGCTCAAGGTCACCGGCATCCTGATCGTCGACATGAGCGGCAACCGGGTGCTTTCCAGCTCGCGCGCGATCGATACCGGCCGATTGATGGAGATCGATTTCCTCGATCGGCCGAGCCTGCCGGCCGACTTTCCGTGGCGCAAGAACCTCGCCGAGGCAACCATGGCCAGCGGGCTGCTGCGCACCGACCAGGGGGTCATGCTGCTCGCAGCGGCTCCCATCCTCGACGGCAGCGGCATGGGCCAGCCCAAGGGCATGGTGATCATGGGCCGCCTGCTCAGCTTGGCCCAGTTGCGCATGATCGGCGCGCAGGCCCAGGCAAATCTCACCATGGTGCCGGTCAAACCGGCCTCGAGAGAGGACGCCATCGCCGAAACCGGCACGGTGACGCAGGTGACGCGGCCCATCGTCGACGTTTATGGCCACACCTTGATGAGCTTCCGGGTCGAGGTCCCCAGGCGCATCACGGCGCGCGGCGAGGGGGCGGTCACCTATGCCTCGCTTTACCTCATGGGCGCGGCGATCACGGTGCTGGTGCTGCTCGTGATCGTGCTCAATCGGGTCGTGCTCAAGCCGCTCGCGCGCGTCACCCGGCATGCGGTTGCGATGGGCGAGGGCGCCGATCTCACCGCGCGGCTCAGCCTCCCCGGGAAAGACGAGATCGCGCTGCTCGCGCGCGAGTTCGACCGCATGGTCGAGCGCGTGGCGGAGTCGCGCCGGCAGCTGGTCGACCGGTCGTTCCAAGAGGGGTTCGCCGAGCTCGCCAAGGGCGTGCTGCACAACCTCGGCAACGCGATGACGCCGCTCGGCGTTCGGCTATCGACGCTCGGCGACCGGCTGCGCGACACCCGCACCGAGGACCTGTCGCTGGCGGTGACCGAGCTGGCCAAGGAGAGCGGCCCGACGCCGCGGCGTGCCGACCTGGAGGAGTTCCTGCGGCTCTCGTGCCAGGACATCAACGAGTGCCTCGAGGAGTCGCTCTCCGACGTCGAGGTGGTCACGCGGCAGGCGGCGGTCGTGCAGACCGCGCTCAGCGAGCTGATGCGCTCGACCAGCCGCAATGCGCCGGTGATCGAGTCCGTCCGGCTGCCGGAGCTCGTGGCGCAGACGCTCGAGATCGTTCCGGATGCCTGTCGCCAGCGCCTGCGCGTCGAGGCCGATGAATCGCTCAGGCAGGTGGGCGCGGTGCGCGTGGCCCGCACGGTCATGCGGCTCATCCTGCAGAACCTGATCATCAACGCCTCGGACGCCGTGCGCGACTCCGGCAAGGAGAAGGGCGTGCTGCGCCTGGAGGCGGAGATCGTCAGCGATTCGAACCGGGAGCAGCTGCACCTGCACTGCAAGGACAATGGGGTCGGCATCACGGCCGCCAATCTGCAGCGGGTCTTCGAGAAGGGATTCTCGACCAAGTCCCGGGAGACGAATTACGGAATCGGACTGCACTGGTGTGCGAACGCGATCGGGGCGCTCGGCGGCCGCATTTGGGCGGCCAGCGAG
>DATAUO010000224.1:0-14558 GCA_036268215.1 Steroidobacteraceae bacterium | reverse complement strand
CCTGGATGCTGACCACGACGGCCGCGGTGTTCTGCGGGACGGCCACGGCGCCGTTGACCGAGCCGCCGGCCGTCAGCTGGGCGGTGGTGCTCGTGACCGTGGCGGTGTGGCCGAGGAGCGATGAGGCCTGCAGCGCCTGATTGGCGTTGATCGAGCTCGACAGCGAGCCGAACGAGGTGTTGAGCTGGGTGATGCCCTGCACCTCGCTGAGCTCGGCGAGCTGCGTCAAGAAAGTGTTGCTGTCGACCGGCTGAGTCGGGTCCTGATTCTGCAGCTGCGCCAGCATGAGCGTGAGAAAGTCGGTGCCCCCGAGCGTCGCCGCGCCGTTGATGCCGCTGCCGCTCGTGCCGGTGCCGGTCGTGCCGGTGCCGGTCGTGCCCGTCGTCCCGGAGCTTCCGTTGGTGCCCGTGGCGCCGTTGCTCCCGGTGGCGGCGGACGTTCCGACTCCGCTGTAGTTCGTGGCGTGTGTTCCGTTGATGATCATGGTGGCGTCCTGGCGGGGCTTAGTGCCCCATCGAGATGGTCTTGAGAAGCAAGTCGCGCGCGGTGTTGATGACGTCGACGTTGGTGGCGAACGCGCGGTTCGCCGAGATCATGTTGGTCATCTCCTCGATCGGGTTCACGTTCGAGGCAAACACGTATCCGTCCTTGTTGGCGAGCGGGTTCTCCGGTGCGTAGCGCTGCAGCGGGGGCACGGTGCTCTCGACGATGCCGAGCACGCGCACCCCGGACGATGCGCCCTCCGACTCGGCGAACGGGTCCGAGGTGTCCATGAGCGACTGGAACACCGGATGCCGGGCACGATAGATCTTGGTGGCATCGCCGTTCACCGTCTCGGCGTTGGCGAGATTGCTCGCGGTCGTGTTGAGGCGCACGGTCTCCGCGTTGAGCGCGCTGCCGGAGACGTTGAAGACGTTGAACAGGGACATGTGGACTCCGAGGGGGCCGTGCTTGCTTATTGGCCGGCGATCGCGAGCTGCATGTCCGCGATCCGCATGTTGATGAACGTGAGGCTCGCCTGGTAGCGAACGTTGTTCTCGGCGAAGGCCGCCTGCTCCACGGGCATCTCCACGGTGTTTCCGTCGAGCGCTGCCTGGTATGGATTGCGGTACTTGAGGTCGACGGCGGGTGTGGACCCGCTCTGCAGATTGATGTGGCCTTCCTGCGTCACCTGGAGCGGCAACGGCGCGCCATCGTCCGTCCCCGCCAGCACGGCGCTGAAATCGATGTCGCGCGCCTTGTAGTTCGGCGTATCGGCATTCGCGAGGTTGGTGGCCAGCACGCCCAGCCGCTGACCGTGCAGCAACAGTGCTTGCTCGTGGATGCCAAAGAGGTTGTCGAACATGCGGAAGCTCCTTTGGGAGTTGTTACAGCAAGAGCTGTGCCAAGCGGCTTTCGCCCGGCCCGGGCCCGAACGCGCCGAACCGCACGGCAACGCCGCGTTCCGGCGGCAAGAATTTGCCGCCTGCTCCGGTGCCTTGAACCCTCGGCATGGCAAGGCGAGCCAGGTGACGGCCACGCGGCAGACCGGGCGGCGGCCGGGGAGACGAATGCGACCGCCTTCACACGTGGCACGCCGTTTGCTTGCTTCTCCCCAAGATGCGCATAACGCCAAAATTTCGTCGCCAGCCCGAACCGGCCAGGGCGCCGGCTTTCCGGCCACGCAACCCCGCGCCGTTCGCGGCGGCGGCCGGCGCCGCGGCCGCGGCGCTCCTGCTCGGCGCGCCGCTCAGCGCGGATGCCTCCACGTCGGCGATCTCATCGGGTGCATCCTCGGCTGCAGTCGCGGCGCCGCGCGGCAATTTCGAGGACATCGCGTCGCTCGAGTCGCTGGCGCGCGCCGAGGCCGGGCGTCAATTTCCGCCGCTCACCGACCACCAGCGCATGGTGGTGGGGCCGCTCGAGCCTCAGCTCGAGCTCGAGCGTTGCCGTCAACCCGTAAGAGCGGGACTCACCACGGCGCGCCACATGCAGGACCGGGCCACCATCGAGCTCAAGTGTCAGGACCTGAAGCCGTGGCACATCTACGTGCAGATCCGCATCGTCGGCACATCACCCGTCGTCGTGGCCGCGCATGCCATCGTCGCCGGCACGGTCCTGAAGGACGGGGACTTCAGGGTCGAGCAGCGCGATCTGAGCCAGCTGCCGCCCGGTTTCCTGGATGACCCTGCCATTGCGGCCGGTCTGACGGCCAGCCGCCCGATCTCGGAGGGCGCGTTCATCACCAATCAGCAGCTGCTCGCCGCGAGGGTCGTGCAGCGTGGGCAGGCCGTGACGCTGCTCGCGGATGCCGGAGGCATCAGCGTGCGCATGGCCGGCAAGGCCTTGAGCGACGGCCTTATTAATCAAAGAGTTAAGGTGCAGAACCTGTCCTCCGGCCGGGTCGTCGAAGGGATCGCACGGTCGGAGCAGGTCGTGCAAATAATTTTGGATTAGCGCTTCAGTGACGCGGATCACAGTCGATAAATGGTTTCGTCCGACCTATGACAAGCGGCCGCCTAAAGTTCGGCTCCAGCCGGACGATAAACCAGGCGTGAGCTGATCACAGCTCAAGGAGATTTCGGTGACCGACAAGATCAGTGCATATTCGGCGGCCGAGCCAATTGCACCCGTCAAGGGATCGAACGGCAATGCGACGGTGGCCGACAAGGCGCAGGCCGACGGCACGAGCGCGCCAGGCGCCCAGACCGGCGACACCGTCACGCTGACCAGCTCCGCCCGATCTCTGCAGAAGATCGAGGAAGCCATCGCCAAGGCCCCCGTGGTCAACTCCCACAAGGTGACGGCGGTGAAGCAGGCCGTTCAATCCGGCAATTACCACGTGGACGCCGGGCGCGTTGCCGACAAGATGCTGCAGTTCGAAAGCGGGCTGCAATAGTCCATGGAACCCGCCGCGCGCCGCCGTCTCGAGGAGGTGCTGGATCGCGAGATCGAAGTCGCGCGCTCCCTGGCCGAGACCCTGGCCGCCGAGCGCAACGCGCTCACCGGCGATTCAGCCGAGACCGTCGAGCGCAGGGCCGCCGACAAGATCCGAATTTTGGAGACCATCGAAGGCCTCGAGGCCGAGCGCCTCAAGCTCTGCCCGAGCCCCGGCGCCGCCGGAATGGCCGCGACCGTCGCCGAGCGCTGGAGCGCGCTGATGGAGCTCATGGCCGGATGCCGCACCGCCAACGAAGTGAACGGCCAGATCATTCACGTGCGTCAGTATCAGGTCCGCCAGCTCATCGACATCATCCGGGGCAGCGGTCCGTCGCTCACCTACGGTCCCCAGGGAAAGACTTTTGCCAAGGCGCTGCGCGCGCTCGCGAGGGCTTGACATGCTGGTCCTCAGCCGCAGAGCCGATGAATCCATCGTGATCCAGCCCGCGGACGGCGTGGACGCGAACATGACCATGGCGCAGCTCTTCGCGAATGGCCCCATCCAGATCACCCTGCTGGGCGGAACCGGACGCCGTGTCAAGGTCGGTATCGAAGCGCCCGAGCAGCTGGCGATTCGCCGCAAAGACGCCGCCTGATTCGCGCGCGCCGCACGCGCGCGCCTCACGCGAGACTTCCCCGCCGAAACTTTCGATGCGCCCGATCAAACGCGCGTAGGTCATTGATTTTACATATGGGCAACACGGCTTTACGATGGTTTGGCCGAGCCTGACATATCGCTCGCGCAAGCGTTATGCACCTTCCGACATTCAGTCGAGCGCTTCGCTAACCACTCGTCGATGTGCATAATGGCTTCCCTGTCATCGTCCAGCAAAAGAGGCCCGTTCGGATGGAGCGCCGCTTGCATACTCGCCACAGAGCACGAACGACCGTGTATGTGGTGATGTCGGGTAGGAAGAGCCGCATCTGCAAGGCGAAGAACCTGAGCGCCAACGGCGTGTTCGTCGAGACCGAGAACCTCGGTCTGCGCAAGGGACAGCAAGTACAGCTGGCGTTCGCCATCAACCTCGGCCTCGTCACCAAGATCCACCGCCGCACCGCCATCGTCGCGCACGTCACGCGCGGCGGCACCGGCCTCATGATGGAACAGTTCGCCGGCCGCTAGCCAAGCGCGGCATCGGTTTCAAGGTCTCCCGTCGAGCGAGGGGCCCCGTGAAGCCGGCGCAGCGCTTGGCCAGCGGCCGCCGAAGGCACCCCGATTGAGGTAAACTGTCGGTTCCATGCCGCCGTTCGATCCGCCTCGCGCGGATGCCATCCGCATCCGCGGCGCGCGTCAGAACAATCTCAAGAATCTCGACCTGGACCTCCCCCTCCACGAGCTGATCGTCGTGACCGGGGTGAGCGGTTCCGGGAAGTCGTCGTTGGTGTTCGATACGCTGTACGCCGAGGGCCAGCGCCGCTACGTCGAGACCTTCTCTCCTTACGCGCGGCAGTTCCTGGACCGCATGGACAAGCCCGCGGTCGACCGCATCGAGGGGATTCCTCCCTCGATCGCCATCGACCAGACCAACCCGGTACGCACCTCGCGCTCGACCGTCGGCACCATGACCGAGCTCAACGACCACTTGAAGCTCCTGTTCGCGCGCGCTGCGATCCTGCATTGCCAGGGCTGCGGCAAGCCGGTGAGGCGCGACACGACCGCCAGCATCCGCGAATCGCTGGGGGAGCTCGCCGGCCGGCACGGCGATCCGCCGCTCGTGCTCACGTTCCCGGTGCGCATCCCTACGAATTTCACGGCCGCGGAGATCGAGAAGCTGCTGGCCGCGCAGGGCTACACGCGCATACACGAGAAGCGCGCCGACATCCTGCAGGTCATCCAGGACCGCTTCCGTTGGGCCTCGGTGGATCGGGCTCGCGCCGGCGACGCCATCGAAGGCGCCCTGAAGATCGGCGCGGGCAGGCTCGATGTGTATCCGCTGCCCGCGGACGGCGGCCCCGCGGCATCCCCCTGGCGCTTCTCGACGCAACTCCATTGCCCGGATTGCGACATCGCCTACAAGGATCCGAGCCCTTCGACCTTCAGCTTCAACTCGCCGGTCGGTGCCTGCGAGACCTGCCGCGGATTCGGCCGCAGCATCGGCGTCGACTATGGGCTGGTCATCCCGGACACGTCCTTGAGCCTGCGCGCCGGCGCCATCAAGCCCTGGCAGACCGAGTCGTACGAGGAGTGCCGGACGGACCTACTGAAGTTCGCGCGCAAGCGCGGCATTCCGGTCGAAACCCCGTGGCGGGATCTCAGCGACGCCGAGCGGGCCTGGGTGATCGAAGGGGAGGGCGAGTGGACCCGGAACGTATGGTACGGGGTGAAGCGCTTCTTCGCGTGGCTCGAGACCAAGGCCTACAAGATGCACATCCGCGTGCTCTTGTCGCGCTATCGCTCCTATACCGAGTGCGGCGCCTGCGGCGGGTCGCGCCTGAAGCCCGAGGCGCTGCTGTGGCGGGTCGGCACGCCGAGCCGCAACCTTCGCGAGCTCATGCTGATGTCGATCGACGACTGCCGCGGTTTCCTCGCCGCGCTCGAGCTGCCGCCGCCGCTCGACGAAGCCACGGACCTGCTGCTCCGTGAGATCCGCGCGCGGCTCGGCTATCTCGCCGACGTGGGCCTGGGATACCTGAATCTCGATCGTCAGTCGCGCACGCTGTCGGGCGGCGAAGTGCAGCGGATCAATCTCACCACCGCGCTCGGCACCTCGCTGGTGAACACGCTGTTCGTGCTGGACGAACCCTCGATCGGACTGCACCCGCGCGACGTCGGGCGCATCGTCGGCGTCATGCACCGCCTGCGCGACGCCGGCAACAGCCTGGTGGTGGTCGAGCACGACCCGAAGGTGATGCAGGCCGCGGACCGCGTGCTCGACATCGGGCCCGGTCCCGGCGAGCACGGCGGCGAGGTGGTGTTCTTCGGCCCGCTCGCCGAGCTGGCTCAGGTCGAAGGGTCGCTGACGGCCGACTATCTGCTGCATCGCCGGCGGGTGGAGATCCCCCCGGCCCCGGAGAAGGCGCCGCGCGCCGCGGGCGTGCTCGCCATCCGGGGCGCCGCCGAGCACAACTTGAAGGATATCGACGTCGACATTCCGCTGCAGCGCCTGGTCTGCGTCACGGGCGTCTCCGGATCCGGCAAGTCGACCCTCGTGCACGACGTGCTCTACCCCGCGTTGCTGCGGGCCAAGGGCAAGCGCACCGAGAACCCCGGATGCCATCGCGCGTTGCGCGGAGCCGACGCGATCGACGCCGTCATCATGGTGGATCAGAGCCGCATCGGCCGCACCACCCGCTCGAATCCGGCCAGCTACGTGGGCGCCTTCGACGCGATTCGGGAGCTGTTCGCCCGGCTGCCGAAAGCGCGCGAGCGCAAGTACACCGCCGGAACCTTCAGCTTCAACGCGGGCAAGGGCCGATGCCCCGCCTGCGGAGGCAACGGCTTCGAGCACGTCGAGATGCAATTCCTGTCCGACGTGTACCTGCGCTGCCCCGACTGCGACGGCCGCCGCTACCGCGCGGAGGTTCTGGAGATCCTGCTCGCCCGCGGAACCGGACCCGCGAAGAGCGTCGCCGACGTTCTCGATCTCACGGTGTCCGAGGCGATCGAGTTCTTCGCGGGCGACCGCGAGGTGTGCCTGCGGCTGCGTCCGCTGGCCGAGGTCGGGCTCGACTACCTCAGGCTCGGCCAGCCGGTGCCGACCCTCTCGGGCGGCGAGGCGCAGCGCCTGAAGCTGGCGGGACACCTCGCCGAGAACGCGGTGCGCACGCGTGCCCCCGCGGCAACGGCCCCGCGCGCCGCCGCGGCGGCGGCGGCGGCGACGGCATCCACGCACGCCAAATCGAAGCGGGCGCGCGGCAAGGGCAAGTCGGTGCAGTCGAATGCGAGCCTGCCCTTCCACGACATGCCGCCGCGCGGCTCGCTGTTCCTGTTCGATGAGCCGACCACCGGACTGCATTTCGACGACGTCGCGAAGCTCCTGCGCGCTTTCCGGCGCTTGATGGAGGCCGGTCATTCGCTGCTGGTGATCGAGCACAACCTCGACGTGGTGCGGGCCGCCGACTGGATCATCGACCTCGGGCCCGAGGGCGGCGATGGCGGCGGTCGCGTGGTCTGCACGGGGACGCCCGTTGAGGTCATGCACAACGCGGCCTCGCACACCGGTCGCGCGCTGCTCGAGGCCGAGCAGCCGTTGGCGCGCGCGCGCGGGGTCCGCGACTCCGCGGCCGGCGGGTACCCGGCGCCGGCGCGGCTCGGCGTCGCGCCGGCGAGATCGATCGAGATCCGCGGAGCGCGCGAGCACAATCTCAAGGACGTCGACGTGAGCTTGGCGCTCAATCGATTCACGGTGATCACCGGTGTTTCCGGCAGCGGCAAGAGCACCCTCGCTTTCGACATCCTGTTCGCCGAGGGGCAGCGTCGTTATCTCGAATCCTTGAACGCCTACGCGCGCCAGTTCGTGCAGCCGGCGTCGCGGCCGGACATCGACGCCATATTCGGCATCCCGCCGACGGTCGCCATCGAGCAGCGCACCAGCCGCGGGGGCCACAAGAGCACCGTGGCCACGCTCACGGAGATCTATCACTTCCTGCGCCTGCTCTACGTGAAGCTCGGCACGCAGTACTGCCCCGGGTGCCGGGCGCGGATCGAGCCGCAATCGGCCGATGTCATCGCGGCCCGGTTGCTCAAGGAATATCGCGGCCGGCGGGTGACCCTGCTGGCACCGCTGATCGTGGCGCGCAAGGGCCTGTATACGGCGCTCGCCAAGTGGGCGCGGAGCAAGGGCTTTGCCGAGCTGCGGGTGGACGGCAAGCTTCTGCCGACGGGCAAGTGGCCGCGCCTCGACCGCTTCATCGAGCACGACATCGACCTGCCCGTGCGCACGCTCGAGGTATCCGCCGGCCGGGAAGCGGAGCTCCGCGGAGCGCTGGACGCCGCGCTCGAGCACGGCCGCGGCGTGGTGCGGGTTGCGGTCGCCGCCGCGGATGGCGGAGGCCGGGCGGATCCCGCCGGCGACGAGGCGCTGTTCTCGACCAAGCGCGCGTGTCCCACTTGCGGCACGGGATTCCCCGAGCTCGACCCGCGCCTGTTCTCTTTCAACTCCAAGCACGGCTGGTGCAGGAGCTGCTACGGCACCGGACTCGAGATCCAGGAATTCGACTCCGAGCAGAGCGGCGAGGAGGAGGCCTGGCGGGAGCCGGGCGCCGAGACCCGCGCATGCGCCGAGTGCCGCGGGCAGAGGCTCAATCCCGTCGCGCTCAACGTCGAGTTCCGCGGCGAGTCGATCGCCGCGCTCACCGCCCTGCCGGTCAAGGAGTTCGCGGCGAGGCTCGGGCGGCTCAAGCTCGCGGGACGCGAGCGCGAAATCGCACGCGACATCCTGTCGGAGCTGGCCGCGCGCACGGCGTTCCTCTGCGACGTCGGCCTCGGGTATCTGCAGCTGAGCCGCGCGGCACCGACGCTTTCGGGCGGCGAGGCCCAGCGCATCCGGCTCGCCGCGCAGCTCGGATCCAACCTGCAAGGCGTGTGCTATGTGCTCGACGAACCCACCATCGGGCTGCACCCGCGCGACAACGTCGCGTTGCTCGCGACGCTCGACCGGCTGCGCGCCAAGGGCAACACGCTCGTGGTCGTGGAGCACGACGAGGACACGATTCGGCGTGCGGATCATGTGATCGATCTCGGCCCCGGGGCCGGCTCGCACGGCGGCGCAGTGGTGGCGCAGGGATCGGCGGCAGAGCTCGA
This sequence comes from Steroidobacteraceae bacterium, assembly GCA_036268215.1. Classification (GTDB taxonomy): domain Bacteria; phylum Pseudomonadota; class Gammaproteobacteria; order Steroidobacterales; family Steroidobacteraceae; genus Bog-1198. The sequence goes on along the minus strand of DATAUO010000224.1, from coordinate 5,896 downwards.
GCGGCTGCCGGACTCCGCCACCGGCCGTTGCCTCGCGGCACCGCTCAAGCACTCGCGCTCGCGCCGGCGGCCCGTGGATCGCAACCGGCCGTCGATCGACATCGGCGCGGCGACCTTGCACAACCTGCGCCGGGCGGATGCGCGGATCCCGCTCGCTCGATTGACGGCCATCACCGGGGTCTCCGGCTCAGGCAAATCTTCGCTGGCGCGCGACGTGCTGCTCGGCAACCTGCAGCGGCTGCTGGCGCACCCGCACCGTCGGCACCAAGAGCGCAACGAGGCACCGGAAGGCTGCGGGACGCTCGAGGGCTGGCGGCAGGTGAGCCGCGTCCTGGAGGTCGACCAGGCGCCGATCGGCAAGACCCCGCGCTCCTGCCCGGCAACCTACATCGGATTCTGGGATTCGATCCGGCGGCTGTTCGCGGATACGACCGAGGCGCGGATGCGCGGCTTCACGGCCAGCCGCTTCTCGTTCAACACGGCCGGCGGGCGCTGCGAGGCCTGCGAGGGTCAGGGCATGCAGCGCATCGAGATGAGCTTCCTGCCTGACGTGCAGGTGCTCTGCGACGTGTGCGGGGGCCGGCGCTTCAATCCCGAAACCCTCCGCATTCTGTTCAAGGGCAGGAGCATCGGCGAGGTCCTTGCGATGAGCGTCGATGAAGCGCTCGAGTTCTTCGCCGCCCACCGCAGCGTCCACCATCCCTTGAGCCTGCTCGCCGACGTGGGGCTCGGCTACCTGCACCTCGGACAGCCCAGCCCGACGCTTTCGGGCGGCGAAAGCCAGCGCATCAAGCTGGTCACCGAGCTGTCCAAGGTCCGGACCGATGCCCTCGGCATGGATACCGCGCGGCGCGAGGGCCAGCACACGCTCTATGTGCTCGATGAGCCGACGGTGGGGCTGCACATGGCCGACGTCGAGAGACTGATCCGGGTTCTGCACCGTCTGGTCGATGCCGGCAACACCGTCGTCGTGATCGAGCACAACCTCGACGTGATCGCGGAAGCCGACTGGATCGTCGATCTGGGTCCGGAGGGCGGCGATGAGGGCGGTCTCGTGGTCGCCCAGGGCTCACCCGAGGCCATCGCCCGGAAGCCCGGCAAGAGCCACACCGCGGAGATACTGGCGGGATTTCTGGCCGAGCGCGGCGAGCCCTGAGAGCCGGCTCAACCGTTCGCGGCGATGGTCAGCGCCAGAAAATTGATCAAGCTCGCGAGCGGCGCCTCGACCATCGCCTCGCCCTGCCGCACCTGGACGGAGGCGGCGATGGCGGCCTCCTCGAGCGCGCATGCGGTCGCGGCAAGCTCCCGCATCTCGAAGATGGCGGCGCCGCCGCGCACCTTGTGGGCTCTGTTCCGCAGCTCCGCGATGATCGCCTCGGGAGGGACCTGCCGCGCCCGGAGGGCCGCGCGCAGCGCCACGAAGCGCTCGTGATCCTGTATCAGGCGTGCGTTGAACGACTGGCGCACGCCGTCGAGCGCGTCGCCGGTGCCCGCCGCCGCCCCCGTTCCCGCCCTGCGCGCTGCGTTCCGCTCCGCGGCCATGGTCATCCCGCGGCGGCGCGCCGCGGCGCCCGGTATTCGGTCAGCTCGTTCTCCATCGCAAAACGGATCAGCGCCGAGCGGTTGCGCACGCCGAGCTTGGACATGACCCGCGCGCGATACGTATCCACGGTCTTGCGCGAGAGCGACAGGTATCGCGCGATGGTCGCGCTCGAGGCGCCGGCGACCACGCGATGCAGGACCTCGCGCTCGCGCGAGCTCAAGCGCTCCAGCGGGCTCTTCGGCATCGCGAAGAACCGCTCGCCCACGTCGGGAGGCGCGACGCTCGAGCTGATGTATTGCTTGCCCTCGCGGACGGCGTTGACCGCTTGCACGATTTCCTGGCCGATCGCGTCCTTGAGGAGATAGCCGCTGGCGCCCGCGCGCAACGCGCGATACACGTGCTCGGCGTTGTGACAGGCGGTCAGCACCAGGACCCGCGCGGTCGGCAGCACCTTGAGGATGCGCTCGGTGGCGTCGATTCCGTTCATGTCCGGGAGCACCAGATCCATGGTGATGATGTCCGGCTTGAGGCGGCTCGCCGCGCTCAGGGCATCACGGCCGGAGGAGGCGGAGCCCACGACATGGATTCCGTTCTGGCGCTCGAGCAACGCGATCAAGCCGTCGCGCACGATGCCGTGATCGTCTACTACAAGGACGCCGGGCCGGGTTGGGAGTGAGGTCACAGGTTGCTCCGGTTAAGTCGAGGCTTGAGCTCATGCTACTCATGATCGGCGCACGAACCGTGCGCTGTAGCTCAGATGCCGAGTTTCTCTACGTGGAAACCACCAAAGTGTGCGCGAATTCCTATGTGCGGAATCGCACATAATATCGATGCAAGGCGCGGAATATTAAGGGAAATCCTGCGTTGATGCGGCAGTGCTTTGACGTTAGAGTTTCTTAGGTTCGCAAAGGAGCTCTCACGGAACGATCCACGCTTCGCTTCGGCACCGTCCCGACCAAGGCAATCGGGCGGCGACCCTCGCGCGAAACCCTCGATCGCCTCATGGCTCAGGTGGTGGAATGCGCGCCCAACGGCGTCGCGGTCACCGCCGCCGACGGCAACATCATCCTCTTGAACGCCGAGCTCGAGCGCATGTTCGGGCACAACCGCGACGAGCTCATCGGCAAGCCCATCGAGCAGCTGATCCCGGAGCGCTATCGCGCCGGGCACCTGGCGCTGCGCGAGGCCGCGACGAACGAATCGGGCGTGCGCGCCATGGGCACCGGCTGCGAGCTGTTCGGCCTGCTCGACAATGGCGTCGAATTTCCCATCGAGATCGGCATCAACGTCATCCACACCTCGGAAGGGATGATGCTGGTCGAGACCGTGATCGACATCTCGGTGCGGCGCCGTCTCGAGCGCATGTTCCAGCGCATCGTCGAGGCCGCGCCGTGCGCGATGATCATGGTTGACGCCGCCGGGCGCATCGCCCTCGTCAACCCGCAGGCGGAGTCGATGTTCGGCTACGCGCGCGCAGAGCTGGTCGGCAACTCGCTGGAGATGCTGCTGCCCGATCGCCTGCGTGCCGCCCACGCGGCGCACCGACTCGATTTCGCGCGCAATCCGGCCATACGGCAGATGGGCGTGGATCGAGAGCTGACCGCGCGCCGCAAGGACGGCAGCGAGTTTCCGGTCGAGATCGGCTTGAATCCGGTCGCCGCGGACGACGGCTCGCTGGTCCTGGCGGCGATCACCGACATCACCCGGCGCAACGCCATGCAGCTCGAGTTGCGCCAGGCGAATGCGAATCTCGAGGAGTTCAGCTACGCGGCCTCGCACGATCTGAAGTCGCCGCTGCGCGGCATCGCCGATCTCATCACGTGGATCACCGAGGACCTCGGCGACAAGGCCGGCCCCGAAGTCGAGCGCAACCTCGGCCGGGTCAGCGACCGCATCCAGCGTCTCGGGCGCGTGATCGACGATCTCCTCGCCTACGCCCACAGCGGCAAGGCATCCGACGACGTGGAGCTCGTGGACCTCGAGCAGCTGATCGGCGGCATCATCGAGATCCTGCCGCGTCCCGAAGGATTCCGCATCGAGGTGCAGGTGGAAGCGAAGCCGTTCGTCACGCCGCGCGTGCCGCTCGAGACGGTGCTCCGCAATCTCATCGGCAACGCGATCAAGCACCACGATCTCGCCGCCGGACACATCACGGTGCGCGCCCGCGACCGCGGCGGCTACTGCGAGATCACGGTCGCGGACGACGGCCCGGGCATTCCGGCGGCTGCGCAGGAGCGGGTGTTCCGCATGTTCCAGACGCTGGCCGCCGGCGTTCGCGACCGGTCGGGGATAGGACTCGCCTTGTCCAAGCGGCTCGTCGAGGCGCACGGCGGCAAGATCGCGCTGGAGTCGGCGCACGGCGCGCGCGGCACCACGTTCCGCGTGCGCTGGCCGCGAATGCAATGGAGCCCGCCCCGTGGCTGACGCGCCGAACCGGAGCCCGCCTCGTGGCTGACGCGCCGAAGTGGAGCCTGCTCGTGGTGGACGACGACGACGTTGCCGCGGAAGCCGTCATGCGGGGCTTGCGCAAGCACGGTCTCGACTGGCCGATCGTGATCGCGCAGGACGGCCGCGATGCGCTGCAGGTGCTGCGAGGCGAGATCGCCGATCGGCGGATTGCCAAGCCCTATCTCGTGCTGCTCGATCTCAACATGCCGCGCATGAACGGGATCGAGTTCCTGCGCGAGCTCAGGTCCGACCCCGCGCTGCGCGGCACGGTGGTCTTCGTGCTGACCACGTCGGGGTCCGAAGCCGACCGCCGGCTCGCCTACAGCGAGTTCGTCGCGGGGTACATGATCAAGTCGGGGCTGGGACCGCAATTGAGCGGTCTCGCCAAGTTCCTGGTCGAATATCAAACCTCGGTGCTGCTACCTTAAGATGGCTACCGTACTCGTCGTCGATGACAATGCAGTCAACCGCAAGCTGCTGGTGACGCTCCTGAGCGGCGACGGCCACCTGACCCTGGAGGCCAGCGACGGTCTCGAGGGCTTGCAGCTGGCGCGGACCCACAGGCCCCAGCTGGTCATTTCCGATATCGTCATGCCCACCATGGACGGCTACGGATTCGTGCGCGCGATGCGCGCGGATCCGACGCTGCGCTTGACGCCCGTGATCTTCTACACGGCCTATTACCACGAGCGCGAGGCGCATACGCTGGCACAGGCCTGCGGCGTCGTGCACGTGGTCGTCAAGCCGAGTCCCGCCGTCGAGCTGCTGCGCGTCGTGGAGCAGGTCATGGCCGGTATGCGGGAGTCGGCGCCCAACCCTTTGCCCGAGAACTTCGACCGGGAGCACCTGCGCCTGGTCACCGACAAGCTCACCGAAAGAGCCGCGACCCTGTCCGCGTTCCAGGCACGCTTCGAGGCGACCGCGGCGCTCGCCGTCGAGATCGGAACACTGCCGGACTCCGTGGCATTGCTCGAGCGGGTGTGCGCGGAGTCGCGGCGCATATTCGGCGCCTCCTATGCGGTGGCCGCCGCCATCGAGGGGCCCGCCCGTGCGGTCGTGCGCTTCGCAACCAGCGGCATCGACCTCGGCGGCGGCGCCGTACAGCGTCCGGCGATCGACCCCAAGGCGCTCGACGCGATGCTCGAGTCCGGCGCGCCCTGGCGCACCGGCAGCGTCTCCGGCAGCCCCTCGGACGTCGGCCTCCCCGAGTCCTATCCGCGCGCGCGCGCCTATTTGGCCGTGCCGCTGGCGACCCGGGCCCGGGCTTACGGCTGGCTGTGCCTCGCCAACAAGCTCGGTGCCGACGAGTTCGATTCCGACGACGAGAAGCTCATCGCCCTGCTGGCCACGCTGACGGGCCTTGCCTGGGAGAATTTCGCCCTGCGCGGCGCGCTCGATGCCAGGCCGAAATCGGTCCCCGCCGCGGGGACCTCCAAGAAGACGCGGGTTTGATCAGCCGAGCACCGCGCTCAGGTCGCGGGATGCCTGCTCGAAGCGCAGATTCTCGATGTGCTCGACCATGCGGCGGTACGGGTCCACGCCGAGCAGCCGCTCGAGCTCGATCGACACGGACCTGGACAGCGCGAGCGCGGCGAGATCCTGGCGCCGCAACAGCTCCGCGAGGCGCTCGAGATCGCGCGGCCTTCCGGGCCCGCCGCGGCCGGCGCATGCATCCGTACCCGCAGCCGCCGCGTCGATCATGCCTGCGCCGGCGAGCGGACGCGCCTTCTCGAGCACCGGGCTCGCCGCATCCCGCAGCCGGCACAATGACTCCGCGAGGCGCGCCCGCAAATGGGTTGCGAGCTCGAGGTCGACGGTGAGATAGGCGGCCTCGAGCTGGCCCGCGATGAAAAAGACGCTCTTTGCGCCGAGCGAGGCGGCCGCGCCCCGCAGCTTGTGCATGCG
>DATAUO010000223.1:0-5330 GCA_036268215.1 Steroidobacteraceae bacterium | reverse complement strand
CTCGGCTGCGTCTGCGCGCTGCACGGCACCGAGGCGCAGATCCGCGCCGCAGCCGACAGCCACGAGTCGGGGGGCGACTGGACGGCCTCGCTCGCACCCGCGGACCTGGTGCTGTCGCCGGCCGCCTGCTATCCGGTGTATCCGCTCGCCGCCGAGCGCGGCCGGCTCCCCGCGGATGGTTGGATCTTCGATGTCGCCGCGGACTGCTTCCGCCGCGAGCCCTCGCGGGCGCTTGATCGCCTGCAGTCCTTCAGGATGCGCGAGTTCGTGCGCATCGGCTCGCCCGAGGCCATCCAGGCGTTCCGGGAGGAGTGGATGAGCCGCGCGCGCGATCTCGCCGCGGAGCTGGTGTTGCCCTGCGAGCTCGACGTCGCGAACGATCCTTTCTTCGGCCGCGTCGGCCAGATGATGGCCGTGAGTCAGCGCCAGCAGTCGCTGAAATTCGAGCTGTTGATTCCCTACCACGCGGGCGCGAAGCCGACCGCCTGCATGAGCTTCAACTATCACCGCGAGCACTTCGGCGTGACCTGGGGCATGGAGAGCGCCGATGGCTCCCCGGCGCACACGAGCTGTGTCGCGTTCGGCATGGACCGTCTCACCGTCGCACTCTTCTGCGTGCACGGCGTGCAGATCGCGCGCTGGCCCGCCTCGGCGAGGCGTGCGCTTGGCCTGTAGGCGCTTCTAGCACTTCCAACATCCGGGCAGCGCGCCGCTCTCAAGTGCCTCTCGATCCTCAGGTCAGACGCTTCCTCGACAGGTTGACGGCGGCCGCGCCGCGCGGCGCCGGTGGTCTCAGCGTCGCCGAGCGGCGTGCCTCCATCGAGCGCCTGGTGGCTCTCGGGGGCGAGCCGGAGGCGGTTGCCAGGATCGAGAAGCGCCCGATTCCCGGGCCCGCCGGGACTCTGCGCGTCTGGACGTACACACCGGCCGGTGCCCGCATGGGGTTGCTGCCCGGGCTCGTCTACTTCCATGGCGGCGGTTTCGTCGCCGGCACTCTCGATACTCACGATGGCATCTGCCGGTCGCTCGCGAATGCAAGCGGATGCAGGCTGGTCTCAGTGGACTACCGGCTGGGACCCGAAGCGCGTTTTCCCGCCGCGGTGGAAGACGCCTGCGCGGCAACGCGCTGGATTGCGGATCATGCGACGCAGCTCGGCATCGATGCGCACCGCCTCGGGGTGTGCGGCGATTCCGCCGGTGCCACGCTCGCCGCCGTCGTCGCGCAGACCCTGGCCGCCGAGGGACAGCCGCGGCTCGCCTTGCAGTTTCTCCTGTGCCCGATTCTCGATTACCGCGCCGAGACCGCCTCGTGGCAGGCCTTCGGCTCCGGCCATTTCCTCGACCGGGAAACCCTCGAGCACGATCTGCGGCACTACCTGAGCGAGCTCGCGGATCCCCGGGATCCGCGCATCTCGCCACTGCGGGCGCCGCGGCTGGAGGGGCTGCCGCCCGCCTGCATCCACACCGCCGAATGCGATCCGCTGCGGGATGAGGCGGCCGATTATGCGGTCCGTCTCGAAAAGGCGGGGGTGAGCGCGAGTTACCGCTGCCACTCCGGTATGATCCACCTGTTCTATGCACTGGGGGCTGTGATTCCGTACGGAGCCGAGGCATACCGCCAGATGGGCGCGGATATCCGGGCACTGCTCGACTGAACCTCATGCCGCAACCGAACCCAAGCGACGCCGGGCGCGCTGATTTCGAGAAACTTCTCGCGGAGCTCTACGACGCGCGGGCCGCGGGCGCGCTCGACCGGCTGTGCGGGCTCTTCGGCCCGGACGCCGTTTTCAAGATCTCCGGCTCGAGCGACGGCAAGCCGATCGCGCTCTCGGCGCGCGGCACCGACGAGGTCCGCTCCTGGCTCACCGTTCTGGTCAAGACCTTCCGCATCACCCGGCACGAGATCCTCTCGATGGTCATCGACGGTCCCCGGGCCGCGGTGCACTGGCGGGCGAGCATTTACTCGCGCATCACGGGCGCGAGCATGCCGACCGAGCTCGTCGACTTGGTCGAGATGCGCGATGGCCGCATCGGGTCTTATGTCGAGCTCTTCGTGCCCGCCTGAGCCCGAAGGGCCCGTGAACGCCAACGCGATCGAAGGCACGGATGTCAGGATCGCCGCGGGCGGCGATGAGGCGCTCTACGTTCCCTCGGACGACCGGCAACTCTTCGGTTGGCTCCATCGTCCTCCGGGCACGGCTCCCGCGCGTTGGGGCGTGGTTCTCTGCAAGCCGTTCGGCTTCGAGGCGCTCTGCGGCCATCACAGCATGCGTGCGTTTGCCGGCGTCGCCGCTTCCCTCGGCATCCCGGTGCTGCGTTTCGACTATCTGGGCACCGGCGATTCCGAAGAGATCGATCCGAGCGCCGACCAGATCGAGGTCTGGGTCCGGGACATCGTGAATGCCGTCGCGGAGCTGCGCCGGCGGACGGGTGTCGCGCGCGTGTGTCTGCTCGGCTTTCGCCTCGGCGCATTGCTGTCGGTGCTCGCCGCGCGGCAGTGTCACATCGAAGCGCTCGCGCTCATCGCGCCGGTGCTGAGCGGCCGCAAGTACCTGCGTGAGGCGCGTACCGCGCAGCTGGCCGCGGAAGCGGCCGAAGCGGCGCTGGGGGCGATCGCGACGGCGCGGACCGGCGCGGCCGACGGCGCAATGGAGGTGAACGGATTCCCGCTCTCGGCCGCGACCGTCGCGCGCCTCGGGGCGTTGGATATCGAAGGCGTCGAGCTCCCCGGCGTCACCGACGTGCTCTTTATCGACCGCGGCGACCTGCCTGTCGCGCGCGGCTTCTCGCAGACGCTGGGCGAGCGAGGGGTGCAGGTCGCGTATCACGCGCTGCCCGGGTTCGTCGAGATGATGTTGACCGACCCGCAATTCGCATCCCGGCCGGTGGAGATGCTTGCCGCCGCCCGCAATTGGTTCCTGACACTGGCGACTGTGAGCCGTCAGGCCTGGCCCGCGGGTAGCGCCGCCACCTTCGTCTCGCGCTCCACGGTCCTCACTCTCCATGGCGCGGCGGCGGGCGTTCCCGGGTCCACGGATGCGAGGATCACCGAGCGCCCGGTGTTCTTCGGCGCCAACGAAACGCTCTTCGGCATCGTCACCGCTCCCGAGGGCCAGGAGATGCGCCGCCGGGTCGTGATTCTCCTCAATGCCGGCGCGACCTATCACATCGGCTCGAGCCGCATGTACGTCTCGTTGGCCCGCCGTTGGGCGCAGCGCGGCTACTGCGTCCTGCGGATGGACCTGTCAGGTCTCGGCGAGAGCCGCCCGCGGGCGGGTTGCGACGACAACAACGTTTTTCCGCCCGGTGCGATCGAGGACATCCGCGCGGCCATCGACTTCATGTCGCAGCGCTATGCCGCGCACGACATCACCTTGAGCGGCCTCTGCTCCGGCGCCTATCACTCGTTGCGGGCGGCGATCGCCGGCCTGCCGCTGCAGCGGTTGCTGATGGTGAACGCCCAGAACTATTTCTGGGACCAGACCATGACGCTCGAGGGCCTGCAGCTCGCCGAGGTGGTGCGTAATCCCACGATCTATCGCGAACGGATCTTCTCCGCCGCGGCCTGGAGAAGAGTCCTGACGGGTCAGGTCAACATCTGGCGTATCGTCAAGATCTACTTCCATCGGCCGGTGCTCGCGCTCAAGTCCATGCTGCGCGACATCGCGCGCGCCGGCGGCATCCGGCTGCGCCAGGACCTGGGGCGTGAGTTGGAAACCGTCATCGGCAAGGGCGTGCGGGTGGTGTTCGTGTTCGCGCGCGGCGAGGCCGGCATCGACCTGCTGCGCATCGAGGCCGGATCCACCGTACGGCGCCTCGGCGAGCGCTGTCGGCTGCGCATCATCGCGAGCGCCGATCACACCTTCAGCCGCAGCGGGCCGCGGCAGGTGCTGGAGGAAGTGCTGAGTGACGAGCTCTTCGCGCACCAGGACGCGGATCCCGCCGCCGCCGCGCCGGTGGCCGACAAGCGGCGCGGCATCTAGTCGAGGGGTCCCTACCAGAGCTGCCATTGGCCCGCCGCGAGTACCACGGCGGCCAACAGCAGATTGCTGGTGACGTGCGCCGCCACGGCTTCCGCCAGGCGCCCGGTGCAGATCGCCACCAGGCCGAATACGAGCCCCGCCGCGATCCCCGCCGGCCAGAGCGGCCCGTGCAGCACTCCGAAGGCGATCGCCGTCACGAGCAGCGGTACCCAGCCGACGGCGCGATAGGAAACCGTCTCGAAGTTCTCCGCATCGAGACGCCGCAGCAGGTAGCCGCGGTAGGCGAGCTCTTCCACGAGCGGCACGACGAGGATCGCGCTGAAGGCGCGGCCCGCGATCCAGAGGCCACGCGCGCCGGCCGACATGGCGGCGAGAGCCGCCGGCATGTCCCGCGGCACGAGGACGAGTCGGGAGGCCGCCAGCCAGAGCGCGAAGACCGCCCCTCCCGCGGCGATGCCGCGCCAGCTGAATCGCCAGTCGAGCCGCGCGAGCGAACGCCAGCAGCAGGCGAGCGCCGCCGCCGCGGCGGCCAGCCGCAGCGCGTACCACGTCTCGAAGCCGCCCGAGAGGGCCCGGGAGAGCATGCCGGCCGCCAGCACGGCGAGAAAGGGCAGGAGATACGCGGCGGTTGGGTTGGAAGTCGCCGCGCTGACCTCGCTGCCCGCGGCGGCGCCGCGGTCCGGGGTGCGACTCAGCCAACGGCTGCGGCGGCTCGCGAACGCGACGGCGCAGGCGGCGCAGTTGAAGGCGATCCAGCCCGCCTGGGAATGAAATCCGTAGAGGGCGATCGCGGGGTGCCCTGCATTGCCGATGAGCATGAGCGCTGCGATGCGCGCGACATTCAGCGCGAAGACCAGCAGGATGCCCGCGGGAATGATGAGCAGCGCGCGCGGAAAGCGGTATTCCGCGCGGAAATAGAGCAGCCACGCCGAGCAGAAGGCGAGCATCAGGCCGACACCTTCGAGGCCCGAGCAGATGCTCGACACCTCGATGGCGAAGCGAGGGGTGCTCAGGATGCGAGTCGCCGCGTCCGCCTCGAGCGTCGGAAGGATGGGCGCGAGTACGTCCCGCACCAGTTGGAAAGTCAGTTGCGCGGTGGGTCGCCAGAGGGACTGGCTCCAGAGAATCGCTCCCGTTGCGCCCAGCGCTGCAAGCCCGGCATAAGCCCAGCGTATGCCGATGGCCGCGGCCGCGCGCCGCCACATCTGCCAGGGTGCCAGCGCAGTGAGAAGCGCCAGCACCGCGGCAATCATGAGCAAAACCGCCGTGAGGCTGAGCGCGAGGAAGGGCAGACGGACGCCGTGGCTGCCGTACAGGTTGTATGAAGCGGCTGCGACGGGGATCAGC
>DATAUO010000222.1:0-1576 GCA_036268215.1 Steroidobacteraceae bacterium | reverse complement strand
CCGTGCGTCGCGTGCGGTCGCGATTCCCGGCCGCCCGCCACGGCGCAGCACGGTGCGCGCGATCTTCTTCGCCTCATCCCCGCAGCGCTCGAGCTCCGCGACCGCTCGCGACATCGCGAGGATCGCCTTCAGGTCGCCCGCGACCGGTTGGCGCCGCGCGATGAGCACCAACTGCTCTTCGTCGAGCCTCGCCAAGTAAGAGTTCACGGCGGCCTCGCGCTCGATGACGCGCCCGGCAGGCAGCGCATCCCAGGCCGTGTAGGCCTCGGTCGCCTGCCTCACCTGATCGAGCACGAGCCCTCCCATCTCGATCACGCGCATGTGCAGCGCGTTGAGGTCGCCGTCGAAGGATCTCGCGATATGACCTTCGAGTGCTGACATTAGCCAAAACGGCCGGTGATGTAGTCCTCGGTGAGCCGGTGCTGGGGGTTGGTGAACACGCGGTGCGTGTCGCCCACCTCGATCAGCTTGCCCATGTAGAAGTACGCCGTGCGCTGCGAGACCCGCGCCGCCTGCTGCATCGAGTGCGTGACGATCACGATCGCGTAGGAGGCGCGCAGCTCCTCGATCAGATCCTCGACACGGGCGGTGGCGATGGGATCGAGCGCGGAGCAAGGCTCGTCCATGAGAATGACTTCCGGCTGCACCGCGAGCGTGCGGGCGATGCACAGGCGCTGCTGCTGCCCTCCGGAGAGCCCGACGGCCGGTGCGCTCAGGCGGTCCTTCACCTCCTCCCAGAGTCCCGCCCTGGTCAAGCTGGTGAACACCAGCTCGTCGAGGTCGGCGCGGCTGCGGGTGAGCTTGTGGATGCGCGGACCATACGCCACATTGTCGTAGATCGACTTGGGAAAGGGGTTCGGCTTCTGGAACACCATGCCGATGCGCGCGCGCAGCTCGGCGACATCGCTCTGCCTGTCGTAGATGTCCTGGCCGTCGAGCGTGATGGTTCCCGTCACCCGCGCGCCGGGAATCGTGTCGTTCATCCGGTTCAGACACCTGAGGAAAGTCGACTTGCCGCAGCCCGAAGGCCCGATCGCGGCGAGCACCTGGCGGCGCGCGACATCGAGCGTCACGCCGTTCAGGGCCTGCTTGGCGTCGTAGAAAACGCTCACGTCGCGACAGGAAAAGACCGGGTCTGCGACCGACAGCTCTCCCACGGGGCCCGCAGGCACGCCGCCCTCGAGGGATTCAGCGGCGTGCCTGCGGCCGCTCGGCTTCAGATTCAGGCCGCCCTCGGCGAGCCAGCGGTTGCCGTTCGACCCGCCGGCTGCGCTGGTATCGGCTCGCCTGGGCTCGTGCACGGTGGGGCCTCCGGGTATTTCAGACATGTCGTTCATCCGCAGTCAGAGGGCCATACCACTGGCCGTCCATGGCGGCGGGGCACCCGGCCCGCGCATCCTGCGCGGGCGTTCGCGGGTTTCGAAGACACGTAAGTGTCTTCGAAACCCGCTCACCCAAACCTGCCTGTCACGTAATCATCTGTTTTGCGGTTGCTGGGGGCGGTGAACATCTGCTCCGTCGGGCCGATCTCCACGAGCTCCCCCATGTACATGAATGCCGTCACGTTCGACACGCG
>DATAUO010000221.1:0-3261 GCA_036268215.1 Steroidobacteraceae bacterium | reverse complement strand
GGGATCGTGCTCATTGCCCTTCCCTACTTCCTGAGGCTTTGAGCCAACGGCACGCTCGCGAGGGCGGCAATGGGCTGCCACCCCGCCAGTCAGATCGTCCGCTTGTGAAACCGTCCCCCGTGCATGATGACGGCCAGGCGCTCACCGTTGCCGGTCAGCACGGAGATGTCGCTCAAAGGATCGCCGTCGACGACCAGCAGGTCCGCGAATGCCCCTTCGCGGATGCAGCCGAGCCGCTCGGGTTCCCCGAGGATTTCCGCGTTGACCGCGCACGCCGACCGCAGGATGTCGATGGCCGGCAGCACGCGGGCGCGCAGGCTGAACTCGGTGGTTTGACGGGTGTGCAACGGGCCTAGGAGATCCGACCCGAAGCCCATCTTGACCCCGGCCGCCTTCATGATCTCGAGCCCCGGAAGCACCCGCTCGCATATCCGCTGCAGCTTCTCCATGTAAACCTGCGGCAGCTTCAGACTCTCGTGCTCATCGAGCATGCCGAACATGATCGCCAGCGTAGGCACGACGTAGGCGCCTCGCTCCGCCACGTAGGCGGCTGTCTCGGCATCGACCTGGGTTCCGTGCTCGATGCAGCGCACTCCCAGACTCACGCCACGCCGCATGGCCTGGGCGGTATGGCAATGGGCGGTGACGTACTTGCCGGCCCGATTTGCCTCCTCGACGATCGTGATCACTTCCGGGTCCGAATATTCCGAGCGATTGACCGAGGCGTGCGGCGAAACCACGGAGCCGGACAGCATGATCTTGATGTGCGACGCCCCGCGGCGCAGCTCCTCGCGTACGGCTCGCAAGATCGCCTCCTGGCCGTCGGCCACGACGGTAAAGGGGTCGTGGTAACCGGCACAGCCGCAGCTGTGATCGGGCAGCGAGTGCTCGAGCGAGCGCTGGTCGTTGCCGCCGCCGGTCTGGGTGATGATGCGCCCGCCGTAGAACAGCCGGGGACCGGTGAGCAGGCCGTCACGCAGCGCCGTGGCGAGACCCACGTCCGCGCCGCCGGTATCGCGCACCGTGGTGAACCCGCGATCGAGCGAATGCGTCAGAAACTGCGCGGCGTAGTGGGCGAGATAGGTGCCGGGACGCGTCGTCGGCAGATCGAACGTCGAGCAGTAGACGTGTACGTGGGCGTCGATCAGTCCGGGCATGAGCACGCGGCCCGCACACTCGACCACCTCGATGCCCGGCTCGCGCGGCAGGGGCTGATCCGATATACGCCGGATCTCCCCCGCTTCCACCAGCACCTCGCAGCCCTCGCGCAGGGTCGATGACCAACCGTCGAACAACCGCGCGCCCTTGAAGAGTACTTTCACTCGGTGTCCCCCGTTATACGTTGACCGCACGCCGGTGCGCCAGGCCGGCCTGCACCGCGACCGGCTCTTGCACCTTCGATCCGCAAACTATCGCCACACCTGCTCCGCGAGCCGCATGAAGTTGCCGCCGAGCACCTGGCGCACAGTCCCCTCCTCATGACCACGGCGCAGGAGGGTCTCTGTCAGGGGCAACAGCTCCGCGGGCGATGCGAAATCGATGTCGGCACCATCGTAGCCCCGGTCGCGCGGCCAGAACCGCGCGTTCGCCTGCATGACGTCCTGAGTGTGGGCGGCATCCACCGGAAAGGCGAAGTCGAGGCCGATGCCGACATGATCGGGTCCCGCCACATCGAGCAGATAGTCGACGCTGTCGGCGAGCTTCTCTGCGTCGCTTGCGCCGGCGCCGAGAAACAGGCTGAGACCGACGACTCCCACGACGCCGCCGCCGCGCGCGCACGCCTTGATCTGCGCATCGGTGATGTTGCGCTCGTGGCCACGCACCGCGCGCGCATTCGAGTGCGAAAAGATCACCGGTTGCTCGGAGCATTCCATGACGTCCATGCAGGTCCGGTAGCCGCAATGCGTGACATCCACGAACATTCCGACCCGGTTCATTTCTCGAACGACGGCACGGCCGAAGTCCGTGAGCCCGGTATCCTCATCATGACAGCCGCCGCCCGCGAGGTTGTTGCGGTTGTAAGCCACCAGCATCTGGCGGACGCCGAGGCGATGATAGACCTCGACCATTTCGACGCGGCCATCGAGCGCGTTCATGCCCTCGAGGTCGAAGGTGACCGCCATCCTCCCCTCTTGCTTGGCCCGGCGGACATCGGCGGCGCTCTCGGCAAGAACGAATTCCTGCGGACGCGCCAGGATCCAGTGCCGGAACGCCGCCAGGGTGCTCATCGTGTGGGTCCAGTCGAACAGATCGAACCCCACATCGATCGAAAGGTAGTCGACGCCGGCGTCGCGCCAGATGTCGAGCTTGCGCAGGTCCGCATTCGGGACGGGCATGAACCCGGAATGCGTATCCCACACCAGAGCATCGCGGTAGAGCTCGCGCGCGCGCGCAGTCACGGCGTCACCCACGGGCACCTTAGAACGAGTAGCCGAGCCGCAGGTCGATCCGCCGCGGCTCGTTGATGATGGCATCGTCCGTGAGATGACCGACTCGGTTGGGCTCATAGGGCGGAGCTTGAATGACGCGCTTGTCCGTGAGGTTAGTCACATACACGCCGAGACGCCAGTCAGCGTGGGTCACCGCGGCCGAGAAGTTCGCGATGCTCATGCTCGGCGCCTGCTGCGGCGCGGTCTGCCCGAGCACCGCGAGCGGAAATGTTCCGAGATACATGCCGCTCCGGTAGGTGTCGTTGAGCGAGAGCCTGAGGTCATATCCCGGCGCCACCGCGCGCAGGTAGTTGAGCGTCGCGGCCGCGCTCACTTTCGGGCTGCCCGGCAGCTGCTGTCCGGCCGAGCCGGTCACGTTGCCGAAGGCGTCCGCTGCGTAAGAGTAGTTTTGGGTGAAGCGGGCGTCGGCGTACGAGCCGCCGGCCACGATATTCAGGCCGGGGACAAACAGCGGGCTGGTCACATCGAACTCGAAGCCATTGGAGCGCGCCTTGGTCGCATTCCACACCGCCAGATTTCCCGTGGGAAGCGTGCCGGCCACCTGCGGATTGTTCCACTCGATGTCGAACACGTCGAATGCATACGTAGCGTCATTGGCGAAGCGGCCCTTGATACCGACCTCGTAGTTGTTGGCCGTGTCCGGCTTGTACGTCAGCAGTATCGGATTCTCGGCGAAGAGCCCTGAGGTGGGCAACGCGTTGGCGCCGCCGCGCCGGAAGCCCTGGGACCAGAGCGCGTAGACATGCTGATGGTCCGCATACTCATAGGAAATATCCACCTTGTACGTATTCTTCGAGGTGGTCGTGCTCTC
>DATAUO010000220.1:0-2959 GCA_036268215.1 Steroidobacteraceae bacterium | reverse complement strand
TTCACGCTTCTCGACCGGCGCGCCGGTGCGCCAGCCGCGGCCGTCGATCACCTGCTCGTTGGCGAGCACGGTCTTGTCGACCGGATCCCAGTTGACGACCCCGGTCTTCTGGTAGGCAATGCCCTTCTCGAGCATGCGCAGGAACAGCCATTGATTCCAGCGGTAGTACTCGGGGGTGCAGGTCGCGAGCTCGCGGCTCCAATCGAGCGCGAACCCCAATGATTTGAGCTGCGCCTTCATGTACGCGATGTTGTCGAGCGTCCACTTCGCCGGCGGCACGCCGTTCGCCATGGCCGCGTTCTCCGCCGGCAGGCCGAATGCATCCCAGCCCATGGGCTGCATGACGTTCTTGCCGTTCATGCGCATGAAGCGCGACAGAACGTCGCCGATGGTGTAATTGCGCACGTGCCCCATGTGCAAGCGGCCGCTTGGATACGGGAACATGGACAAGCAATAATACTTGGGCTGAGCGCCGTCTTCCTTTGCCTCGAAGCAGCGCTGCCGGTTCCAGTAGTCTTGGGCTTCCGCCTCGACCGCGGCGGGTTCGTATCTTTCTTGCATGGTTGAGCCCCAGAATACCCGAGATGTCCGATGGCCGTGAACCGTTGACTGCCCGCAGGATTAAGGATGCTTAAGCTCAATTTTCCGGCGTTGCTGGCGCTTGCCACGTTGAGCGGCTGCCTGTGGTTCCTGGCGGTGACGCCCTTCGATCTGTCGCTGCTGGCGTGGCTCGCCGCGGTGCCGGGCCTCGCGGCCATCGATCGCGCACCGACATGGCGCCAGGCCTTGTTCCTCGGGTGGTGGGCCGGCGTCGTCGAGACCGCCGGCGGCTTCTACTGGCTCATCGACGTGATGCAGCGCTTCGCCGAGTTCCCGTGGATCGGCGCGGCGCTGGTGTTCTTCCTGTTCTGCGCCGCGCGCGCGCTGATCTTCCTCCTGTTCGCGGCCATCGCTCGCGGCGTGCGCGGACGTCGCCCGGTGCCGATGACGGTGCTCGCGCCGCTCGCCATGGTGGTCTCGGAGCTCGTGGTCCCGCAGATATTTCCGTGCGGGCAGTGGATCTCCCAGGCCTGGCAGCCCGCGGTGATCCAGATCGCCGAGCTCACCGGCCCGTTCGGGGTCACAGCGCTCCTGATGATGATCAACGGCGCCCTCTACGATCTCATCACCCGTGCCCCCCATGCGCGCCGCCTCGGCCTCGGCGCGGCCGCGTTGCTGGCGGCCGCGCTCGTGCTCGGCGCCGTGCGCATGCGCGAGATCGACGCCGCCGTGGCGCGCGCGCCGAAGCTCCGCGTCGGGCTGGTGCAGCCGAACTTCGCCTACACCATCGACGGCACGTTCTCCAGCCGGGAGGCGCTGCGGCAGCTCGCGGCGCTGCAGTCGCAATCCCGGCGGCTCGAGCAGTCGGGCGCCGAGCTCGTGGTGTGGAGCGAAGGCAGCTATCCGATCGGCTTGCCGCGCGATTTCGTCGCGGACTTCTCCGGCGAATCGCCGGCGATGATCCGGCGCGGGCTGACCGTGCCCACCTTGATCGGCGCGATCATGATCGGACCCCACGACGATGCCTACAATTCAGCGCTGCTGCTCGACACCGCGGGCCGCGAGACGGCGCGCTACGACAAGGTGCAGCTGCTCGCCTTCGGGGAATACGTGCCCGGAGTCGAGACCTTCCCTTGGCTGCGCAAATTCCTGCCCGAGGGCGCGGGGCGCTTCACGGCCGGGGCGGCGCCCGCGCTCATGACGCTGCGCGACTCCGCCGGGCAGGTGTGGAAGCTCGGGCCGCTGATCTGCTACGAAGACATCCTGCAGGACTACGTCGGGCACATCGGCGCGCTACGGCCGAATCTGCTCGTGAATCTCACCAGCGATTCCTGGTTCGGCGCGACCGCCGAGCCCTGGGAGCATCTCGCGCTTTCCGTGTTCGCGAGCGTCGAGCTGCGGGTCAGCATGGTGCGCGCGGTGAACTCCGGGGTATCGGCGCTGATCGATCCCAACGGCCGGGTCGTGCGCAAGACCTACGCCGACGACCCCTACCGCAATCCGCGCGCCGAGGACGGCATGGTCGTTTCGGTGCCGCGCATGGCGCCGAGCCGCACCTTCTATGATGCGGCCGGCAACCTGTTCGCCTGGCTGTGCGCCGCGGCGACGCTGGCGCTGATCGTGATCGCCGCGCGCACCAAGCCGTCACGCTGACGCCCGCGGTCCGCGCCCATCCGCGATCGCGCGGAGGCGCAGCGGGCCTCGGATCGCATCCGAGGCCCGTGCATCGGCGTCAGTGCAGGCCCAGCTCGTCGCTCGGATGATGGTTCGGGTACGGCGGGATCTTGAGCTGGAGCGGCGGATGCTCCTTCAGCTGCTCCACGACGACGGATACCGCGCGCTCCAGCTGCAGGTCGTGACCCGCGGCCACGTCCTTGGGCAGCTCCTCGACCTGCACGTCGGGCGGGATGCCGCGGCCCTCCACTTCCCAGTCGTTGTTCAAGCCGAAGATCGCGTAGCGCGGCGCGGTCACGTATCCGCCGTCGATCAAGCGCGGATAGCCGCCGATGCCGACCAAGCCGCCCCAGGTCCGCACGCCCACCAGCGTACCGAGGCCGGCCTTGCGGAAGTACCAGGGCATGGCATCGCCGCCGGATCCGGCCGCCTGATTGATGATCATCGCCTTCGGCCCGAAGATCGCCCCCTCGGGGTCGTGCACCGGCGTGCCGTCGCGCTCGATCGCGCCGCTCAAGGGCTTCTGACCCAGCACGTTGACGATGTAGTCGGCGATGAATCCGCCCTCGTTGTAGCGCTCGTCGAGGACCAGCGCCTGCTTGTCGAGCTGCGCGTAGAAATACCGGTTGAAGTTCGTGTATCCCGCGCCCGCGGTTTTCGGCATGTAGACATACGCGACCTTGCCGCCGGAGAGCGCATCCACCTTGCGCCGGTTGGAATCGATCCAGTCGAGGTTGCGCAGGCC
>DATAUO010000219.1:0-5204 GCA_036268215.1 Steroidobacteraceae bacterium | reverse complement strand
GCGCGGCGAAGCGGCGCGTACCGGTACCTGAGGGCCCGGCGGCGGTCGAGCCTGCCGAGCCGACCGTCGGCTGCGAGGGGCGATGACCGGGTCTCGGGGGGCCCATTCGGCGCAGGTGGCGGCGGGCGAACCGAGCGGCGCAGTTGAATGGCGGACAGAATCCGCTATAGTGCGCAACTTTGGAATCGAGGCCGTTCGATCCTATTGATTTCAGGGACTTTTCTCGAACAATGAGTGAACGCGACGACGAACATTTCGATATCGACGATGAGTTTCTAGGCGAAGCCGAAGAATCCCACGACTTCGACCCGCTTCTCGAGCGGCAGGAGCGGCGCCCGAAGGTGGCGGCCGCCGGCATCAAACGAGGCAAAGCGGCTTGGAGCCGAGTCGAGGACGTACTCGCCGAACGGCAGCTCGAGAAAGAGCTGCGCGATATCTTCGAAGACGAATAGCTTCGCAACCGAGGTTACGGGCGCTGAACGATCAACCCTGGGTTGTGCTCAAGTTCGGGGGCACCAGCGTGTCCTCGGCCGACAACTGGCACAACATCGCCATCGTCGTCCGCGAACGCATCGCGGCTTCCCTCAAGCCCGTGATCGTGCACTCGGCGCTGTCCGGGATCACCGATCGCCTCGAGGCGCTGCTCGCCGCGGCGAGCACCGGCACCCAGGCTCCGGCCCTCGACCAGATCGACGCCAAGCATCGCGACCTGGCGCGGAGTCTCGGCGTCACGCCGAGCGCGGAGTTCGAGCGGTTCATGGGCGAGCTCGCGCGCCACGCGGGCTCGATCGCCCGCGGGGCGGCGCTGACCGATGCGCTGCGCGCCCGCATCATGGCGCTCGGCGAGCTCATGGCGACGACGCTCGGCGAAGTCTTCTTGAACAGCCAGGGCATTCCGACCCGCTGGGTGGATGTCCGCGAGGTGCTGAAGGCGGAGGCCCGGCCGGGAGCGACTTCCAGGGCGGGCTATCTCTCGGCCACCTGTGACTTCTCCCCCGACTCGCGCCTCCAAGCGTCCTGGCTCGCGCTCGACGGCGTCATCATCACGCAAGGTTTCATCGCGTCCAACGAAGCCGGCGACACGGTGCTGCTCGGGCGCGGCGGATCGGATACCTCGGGATCGTATCTGGCCGCCAAGCTGAGCGCGGCGCGTCTCGAGATCTGGACCGACGTCCCCGGCATGTTCAGCGCCAATCCTCGCGCCGTGCCGACCGCGCGGCTGCTGCGCGCCCTGCATTACGATGAGGCGCAGGAGATCGCGAGCAACGGCGCCAAGGTGCTTCATCCGCGCTGCATCCTGCCGGTGCGGCAGTACAAAATCCCGCTGCATATCTACGCGACCCAGGCCCCGAAGCTGGAAGGCACGGTGGTATCGGACGTGGTCGGCGACAGCGCCGCTCAGCTGAAGGCCATCGCCATTAAGAAGGGCATCACGCTCGTGTCCATGGAAAGCCCGGGCATGTGGCACCAGGTGGGTTTCCTTGCCGATGCCTTCCAGATATTCAAGCGCGAAGGCCTGTCGGTCGACCTGGTCTCGACCTCGGAGACCAACGTCACCGTCTCGCTCGATCCCACCGCGAACACGCTCGATGCGGCGGCCGTGCAGCGTCTGACCGAGGCCCTCGGCGAGCTGTGCCGGGTCGAGGTTTTAGGTCCCTGCGCCTCGCTCAGCCTTCTGGGCCACAACATCCGCGGCATCCTGCACGAGCTCGGCTCGGCCTTCGAGCTGTTCCAGGACCAGAAGATCTATCTGGTCACGCAGGCCGCGAACGACCTCAATTTCACCTTCGTCATCGACGAGTCTCAAGGCGACCGGCTCGTGCACCGGCTGCACGAGCGCCTCATCCAGGGCATCGGCTCGGACAGGGTGCTGGGACCCACCTGGGAGCAGCTCTTCGCGGAGCGCAAAGGACCCTTGCAGGGGGCGAGCTGGTGGGAGATGCCCGACAAGCGGCGGCGGCTCATCGATCTCGCGACGCGCGAGGGTGCGGCATTCGCATACGACGCGGCCACCCTGGATGCGGCGATCGCGCGGGTCCTGGCCGTCGGGTCGGTGAAGCGCTGGGCCTACGCCATGAAGGCCAACTGGCACCCCGGAATCCTGCGGCGCATGTATGCGGCCGGCCTCACCATCGAATGTGTCTCTCAGGGCGAGCTCGAGCACGCGTTCGCGAGCATCTCGGGCCTCGATCCCGAGCGCGTGTTGTTCACCCCCAATTTCGCGCCCCGGTCCGAGTACCTGTTCGGATTCGCCAAGGGCGTGCATGTCACCCTGGACAATCTGTATCCGCTCGAGGCGTGGCCCGAGATCTTCCGCGGCCGGGAGCTGTTCCTGCGCATCGACCCCGGCGTCGGCCGCGGTCACCACCCGCACGTGCGCACCGGCGGCGTGCACTCGAAATTCGGCATACCCCTGTCGGAGATGGACGAAGTCGCCGGGCTGGCCGCACGCTCGCAGGTGAGGATCACCGGTCTGCACGCCCACACCGGCAGCGGGATATTCAACGTCGCCAACTGGACCGAGACCGGTACGCTGCTCGCGGATCTCGCCGCGCGCTTTCCGGCCGTGCGCGTCATCGATCTGGGCGGCGGGATCGGCGTCCCCGAGCAGCCGGGTCACGGCGAGATGGACCTGCGGGCGCTCGATCGCGGCGTCGCCGAGCTCGCCCGGCGCTTCCCGGGAATCGAGCTTTGGATGGAGCCGGGCCGATACCTGGTCGCGACGGCGGGAGTCCTGGTGGCCGTGGTCACGCAGCTGAAGGGCAAGGGCGAGGTCGAGTACGTCGGCATCGCGACCGGCATGAATTCCCTGATCCGGCCGGCGCTCTACGGCGCGCACCATGACATTCGCAACCTCACCCGGCTGGAGGAGCCGATGAGCCGCAAGGTGAACGTGGTCGGTCCGATCTGCGAGAGCGCCGACCAGCTCGGGTCGGATCGCTGGCTGCCGCCGACACGCGAGGGAGACGTGCTTCTCATTGCCAATTGCGGCGCCTACGCATATGCAATGGCCTCGAACTATAATCGCCGGCCTCCAGCGGCTGAATTCATGATCGAAACATGACTCCCATCGGCATCATCGGATGGCGCGGAATGGTCGGATCGGTGCTTCTCGAGCGGATGCGCGAGGAGCGCGATTTCGAGCATGTCGCCCCGGCCTTCTTCAGCACCTCGCAGGCCGGCGCGCCGGCGCCGCGCGTCGGCGACGCCCGCTGCGGCGCCGCCGTGGTGGGCGATGCGAACGACATCGCCGCGCTCGCCAAGCTGCCCATCCTCGTGAGCACGCAGGGAGGGGAGTACACCGAGTCCGTGCATCCCAAGCTCCGCGCCGCGGGCTGGAAGGGCTACTGGATAGACGCCGCTTCGGCGCTGCGCATGCGCAAGGACGCCGTCATCGTGCTCGATCCCGTCAACCTGCCGGTGATGGAACGCGCCCGCGCGCAGGGCATCAAGGACTTCATCGGCGGCAACTGCACCGTGTCGCTCATGCTCATGGCCGTCGGCGGCCTGCTGCGCGAAGGTCTGGTGGAGTGGATCACCGCAATGACCTATCAATCGGCCTCCGGCGCGGGCGCGCAGAACATGCGCGAGCTGCTCGAGCAAATGGGCGTGGTGCACGGCGCCGCGCGCGGGCTGCTCGAGAATCCGGCCGCGAGCATCCTCGACGTCGATCGCGCGGTGAGCGGCGCGCTCGCGAGCGGAGATCTTCCCCGCAAGCACTTCGGCACCGCGCTCGCCGCCAATCTCATTCCCTGGATCGACAAGGACCTCGGCAACGGGCAGAGCCGCGAGGAATGGAAGGCGGGCGCCGAGGCGAACAAGATCCTGGGATTCGAGTCGCGGCCCGTCCCCGTCGAGGGAATCTGCGTGCGGGTGAGCGCGATGCGCTGTCACTCGCAGGCCCTCACCATCAAGCTGCGCCGCGACCTGCCGCTCGAGGAGATCGAGCGCATCCTGGCATCGGCCAACGACTGGGTGCGGCTCGTCCCGAACGACCGGGAGTCCTCGATCCGGGAGCTCGCGCCGGCCCGGGTGAGCGGCAAGCTCGAGATCCCCATCGGGCGGCTGCGCAAGCTCGCGATGGGCGGGGAGTATCTATCCGCCTTCACCGTGGGGGATCAACTGCTCTGGGGAGCGGCCGAGCCGCTGCGCAGAACCTTGCGGTTCCTGCTCCCGCATCGCTAGCGAGCCTCGGGTGGTCCGCTAGGGCGCCCACATCACATCGACGGGAACGCGCGTCTGACGCAGCACGGCCCGGATCGGCATGCCCGCGATCGGACCGTCCGCGCAGGCATCGGCGTACGTGCGCCACTTTGCTTCGCCCGCGATCAAGACCAGCACGCGGCGGCTGTCGAGCAGCGCGGTGAGATTCAAGCTGAGGCGCGCCTGGGGCGCGGTGGGGGCCCACATGCCGACGCATCCCGCGACCGCCGCCGGGTTGAGCGCGCTCGGCAGATTGGGGGAGCCCGGAAACAGCGAGGCCGTGTGGCCGTCGTCGCCCATGCCGAGCACCACGGCATCGAATGGCCGGGGCACGCGGGCAAAGGTCTCCCATGCCGACACGGCACCCAGGTCCGGCGTGGGCGCGCCGTTCTTGAGTCCGAGAAAGCGCGCGGCCGCGGCGCGCTCCTTGAGCAAGTGCTCGCGCACCAGGCGCTCGTTGCTGTCCGGGTCGGCGGGGTCCACCCAGCGCTCATCGGCGAGCGCGATGCACACGCGGCTCCAGTCGAGGTCCTCGGCGCGCAGCAGCTCGAACAGCCGGGTCGGCGACTTGCCGCCCGACACCACCAGGCTTGCGACGCCGCGCGCGGCGAGGCCGGAGCGCAGCAGGGCGGCGATCCGCGCCGTGAGCGCGCGTGATACGGCCTCCATGTCGGCAAAGCGCTGCGCGGGAGGATCGATGGCGGCGTGGGATCGGGTGCTCATGCGGGCGATGCTGGCTCGAGTGCTTGGGGTACGGGTCGTCGGAACGATTCGAAGGGTAGCACAAGGAAAGTCGGGTGCTCTCGCGGCGGTCGCGGCGCCGATTTGCGGGCCGCCGTCGGCGGCGCTGCCGTCAACCGTGAGCCGTTGTGCCGTGGCACAATGTCGCCGCACAAGGGAGACGCTATGAAGGACTTGACCGGCAGCTCGGTTGCGAAGCACATCGTGCAGATGGCGATACCGATCGCCGCCGGCATGTTCTTCCAGACGCTCTACATCCT
>DATAUO010000218.1:0-6479 GCA_036268215.1 Steroidobacteraceae bacterium | reverse complement strand
ATAGGCGATCGCGATGCCCAGCATGGGGACGAAGCAGAGCAGGATGGGCACGACCCCGCCGTAGCCCGCGACCGCAACCAGGCCGGCAAGGCTCACCGCCATGGTCTGGGCGGGTCCGGAGCTCGAGAGGCCGAGAATGATGGCATCGCCGAGGCCGACGCGATCGCGGTTGCCTGGGCTCGATCCTTCGATGGGTCGCGTGGACATTAGGTCATTATAATGACTACGGTCGATAGCGGCAATCGGCGCCTGCCGTGGGGGAGCCGCCGCATACGCGGGCGGCTGCCTGGGCGTCCGTGGGGTAAAATGCCGCAGGCCTCCAGTCCCGGCAAGGAGCGTGTTCTCGCCATGGTGATTCCGACCGCCGCCACGATCGTCAGAGGGGCGTGCCCGCACGACTGTCCCGATACCTGCGCGCTCGAAGTGCACGTGCAGGACGGGGTGGCGATGCGGGTCGCCGGCGCGGCCGAGCACGGTCCCACCGCCGGGGTCCTCTGCACCAAGGTCGCCCGCTATACGGAGCGTACCTACCATCCGGAGCGCTTGCTCCATCCGCTGCGGCGGATCGGCCCCAAGGGCGAGGGGCGATTCGAGCGCATCGGCTGGGAGGAGGCGATCGCCGTCATCGCGGAGCGGCTCGCCGGGATCGCGCGGCGCAATCCCGAGGAGATCCTCCCGTACAGCTACGCCGGCACCATGGGGCTCGTGCAGGGCGAGTCGATGTCCATGCGCTTCTTCCACAAGCTTGGCGCGAGCCTGCTCGATCGCACCATCTGTGCCAGCGCGGGGAGCGCCGGCCACGAGCTGACGCTCGGCGGGCGCATCGGCGTCGACATCGAGTGCGCCGACGATGCCCGGCTGATCGTCTTCTGGGGCTCGAACGCCATCACCTCCAGCGTGCATTTCTGGGCGCGCGCCCAGGCCGCCAAGCGGCGCGGCGCGACCCTGGTCGCGATCGATCCTTATCGCTCGCTGACCGCCGAGAAATGCCACATGCACGTGGCGCTGCTGCCGGGGACCGACTCGGCGCTCGCGCTCGGCATGATGCACGTGCTCATCCGCGACGGTCTCATCGACCGCGACTACGTCGATCGCTACACCCTCGGGTTCGATGCGCTCTGCGAGCGGGTGCGCGGCTACGATCCGAAGCGCGTCGGCAGCCTCTGCGGCATCGCCCCAAGCCAGGTGGAGGAGCTCTCGCAGCTCTACGGGCGCACCCGGCCGGCGCTGATCCGCGCCAACTACGGAATGCAGCGCGTGCGCGGCGGCGGCATGGCGGTGCGCAACGTCGCCTGCCTGCCCGCGCTGGTCGGCGCGTTCCGCGATGCGGCGGGCGGCATGTTCCTGTCGACCTCGAACAACGTGAAGGTCGACACCCGGGCGCTCTCGCGCCCGGAGCTGCTCGGCGGACGCACGCCGCGCACCATCAACATGTCGACCATCGGCGCGGCCTTGCTCGACCGGCGCGCGCCGATCAACGCCGTCGTGGTCTACAACTCCAATCCCGTGGCGGTCGCGCCCGATTCCAGGCGGGTGGCCGAAGGCTTCGGGCGCGAGGATCTCTTCACCGTGGTGCTCGAGCACTTCCAGACCGACACCGCGGACTATGCCGACCTGCTGCTGCCCGCGACCACGCAGCTCGAGCATCTCGACGTGGTCAAGCCGTACGGCCACTACTACATGATGGCCAACAATCCGGCGATCTCCGCCCTCGGCGAGGCGAAGCCGAACTCAGAGATCTTTCGCCTGCTCGCGCGGGCCATGGGATTCGATGACCCGTGCTTCAGCGACTCCGACGAGACCATCGCAAGATCGGCGCTCGCCGAGGATTGGGATTTCGACGCGGTGCGCGCGGCGGGCTGGAAGCGCTTCGGGCCGCCGAAGGGCACCGCACGCTTCGCGCAGGGCGGATTCGACACGCCGTCGGGCAAGGTCGAGTTCCTGTCCGAGAGCGCGCGCGCGCAGGGTCTCGATCCGCTGCCGGACTACATCCCCCCGAACGAGGACACGCGCAGCGCCGCGGCCCGGCGGCACCCGCTCGCGATGATCTCGCCGCCCGCCCGCCACTTCCTCAACAGCTCGTTCGTCAACGTGCAGAGCCTGCGGGCGGTGGAGGGCGAGCCTTGGCTGGACATTCATCCGCTGGACGCCGAGGCGCGCGGCGTGGCGGCGGGCGACTACGTCCGGGTGTTCAACGACCGGGGCAGCCTCGAGCTCCGAGCGCGCGTGACCGAGCGCGCGCGGCCGGGGGTGGTGGTGGGCTTGTCGGTTTGGTGGAAGAAGCTCACGCGCGACGGCAAGAACGCCAACGAGCTGACCAACGGCGAGGTGATCACCGACATCGGCCGCGGTCCCACGTTTTACGATTGCCTGGTCGAGGTCGAGGCGGTGTCGAAGGCAAAGGGCGCCGCGGGAGCGGCGGCGCAAGCGAAGGACGCGCAGGCGCTCGAGCCGGCGACATAGCGGTCGTGCAGGCGGCAGAGCCCGTCCTCCGAGCGCACCGAGGCGAACGCCGAGCTCAGCGACGACAGACCGGCGAACGCGGTTTCCAGCGCGAGCGGCTCACCGGTGAAGTGCCGGCAGTTCCTGCAGAGTGGCGAGGATGGACGACGCCGTTGCAGCGGCGCGGCGTTCACGGACGCGGCCTCGGGCATGCCCCGCTCCGGCGTCTCGCTCATTGGCCGAGGCGGCTCCAGAAGTCGCTGAACACCTGGGTCGAGAGCACGAAGCCGAGCACCACGTTGATCGCGACGCCGGCCGAGAATGCATAGAGCGGCCGCGCGCCCACCGAGACGAATTCACGCACCTTGGTGGTGAGGCCGATGCTCAAGAACGCAAAGGTGAACACCCAGGTGCGCAGCGACTGCAGCGGCGCGACCAGGGACGGCAACACGTCCTTCTTGTATTCGGCGTAGGTGTAACCCTTCGACACGAGCGTCACCACGGCGGAAGCCGCCAGAAATCCCAGCACGAACTTCGGAAAGCGGCGCCAGATCTCGCCGGCGTCCGCGCGCGAATCGATGCCGGTGCGCTCCCAGCGCGTCGTCGCGACCAGCGACAGCACGAAGGCCCAGACGCCGATCCACACGTCGCGCCCGATGACTTTCATGAGGGTGAAGGCATTCACGGCGGCGTCGCTGCTGCCCGCGATCCCGGCGACGTTGCCGGCATAGCCGCCGTAGGTCTGCGCGGCCGCGAGCCCCGCGGCGTCCGCGAATTCGGAGGTGCCGATCCAGGCGCCGGCGACGCCGGTCGGCAGATGCAGCGCCCGCGCGACCAACGGCAGCGCGAAGATCATCACGATCGCCCAAACCACCACCAGCGAGATGGCGATGGAGACCTGTTCCTTCTTCGCTCCGACCGCGCCGCCGATGGCGATCGCGCCGGATACGCCGCAGACCGCCCCTCCGGTGCCGAGCGTGGCCGCCAGGCGCCGGTCGAGTCCGAGCTTGACGCCGACCGCGTAGATCGTGCCGAACGTCGCGATGGAGACGATCGCCGCCTGCACGATGGCCACGGGCCCGGCCCAGGCGATCAAGGTCAGCGGCAGCCCGGCCCCGAGCAGCACGATGCCGGTCTTGATGTACAACTCGACGCGCAGTGCCGGCTCGAGCCAGCGCGGCACGCCTGAGGTGTTCGAGAGGAGGAGGCCGAGCGCGAGCGCCACCAGGGGCGGCTCGAGATTGTAGCGAGCGGCCTGGTCCCACATGCCGAGCACGTAGATGGCGACCGCGGCGACGAACAGCGCCAGGAACGCCGGCAGGAATCGCGACAGGCGGATCCCGAGCGCGGCGGCACCGATCCCCAGGGAGATCGACCAGAGCAGGAACAACGCCGCATACCGGGCGCCTTGCGGCGCGAGCTGGGCCGCGAGACCCGATCCGCTCGCCCATTTCTGCGGCGCGATCGCGATCCACTTGATGCTGCTGCCCTCGGCAAACAGCAGGATCGCCGCGATCACCAAACCGAGCCCGATCCAGATCGCCCACCAATCGTCCTTGCGCAAGAGCCCGCTCCAGCGCGAGGCGGCGGCGCGGCGGCGTGCGGACGGCTGGGCGATCTCGTTCATGCGACTAAGCTAGGCGTGGCCGGCCGCTGCGTCGAATAGCGAGTGGCTATATGCAAGGTACCGTTGGTTATGACCGGCTCGAGCGAGCCCCGGGAGCCGCTGCGGCCGGCGCGTCGCCGCGGTGTAATCATTGTAAAAATTACAACGTAGGTCGTTGACGACATTGGACTTTTAAATTTCCGTTTGACACCATCGCTGCGGCCTTGCGTCGCCGTGAAGGCGCAATTCCGCCGGGAGATCACCATGGACGCAAACGTCGGCGCTATGCCCCGCAAGAAGAAGGGCAACGGGCACCGTGTGCCTGCTGCGACCGCATCCGATTCGTTGGACCTCAACCAGCTGCTAGCGGTGCTGCGCTCGATGCAGGCGGGCGATTTCTCGGTGCGCTTGCCGGGCTCGCAGACCGGCGTCGCGGGCAAGATCTGCGATGCATTCAACGTCATCGTCGGCGCCAACCAGCGCATCGCGGAGCAGCTCGAGCGGGTCGGCGACGTCGTGGGGCGCCGCGGCAAGACTCGTACGCGCGTGCGCTTCGGCCTGTCGGACGGCTCCTGGGCCGACATGGAGTCCTCCGTCAACACCCTGATCGACGATCTGCTGTGGCCGACCACGGCGGTCACCCGCGCCATCGCCGCCGTGGCGCGCGGCGATCTGCTCGAGACCGTGCCCTTGGGCGTCGACGGGCGCGCGCTCGAAGGAGAATTCCTGCGCGCCGCCAACATCGTGAACACGATGATCAAGCAGTTGAGCGTGTTCACGTCCGAGGTCACGCGCGTGGCGCGCGAGGTCGGCACCGACGGCAAGCTCGGCGGCCAGGCGCAGGTCCGCGAGGTGACGGGGGTGTGGAAGGACCTGACCGAGAGCGTCAATTCCATGGCCTCGAACCTGACCGCGCAGGTGCGCAGCATCGCCGAGGTGACCATCGCGGTCGCGAACGGCGACCTCTCCAAGAAGATCACGGTCGACGTGCGCGGCGAGATCCTGCAGCTGAAGGAAGCGATCAACACCATGGTCGATCAGCTGCGCTCCTTCGCCGCCGAGGTGACGCGCGTGGCCCGCGAAGTCGGCACCGAAGGCAAGCTCGGCGGCCAGGCGCTGGTGCCGGGCGTCGCAGGCACCTGGAAGGATCTCACCGACTCCGTGAATGCCATGTGCGGCAATCTCACCGCGCAGGTGCGCAACATCGCCCAGGTCACGACCGCGGTCGCGCGCGGCGATCTGTCGCACAAGATCACGGTGGACGTGTCGGGCGAGATCCTCGAGCTCAAGCAGACCATGAACACCATGGTCGACCAGCTGAATGCCTTCGCGGGCGAGGTCACGCGCGTGGCCCGCGAGGTCGGCACCGAGGGCCGGCTCGGCGGCCAGGCGCAGGTGCCGGGCGTCGCGGGCACGTGGAAGGACCTGACCGACAACGTCAACTCCATGGCGCAGAATCTCACCGGCCAGGTGCGCAACATCGCCGAGGTGACCACCGCGGTCGCGAACGGCGATCTGTCCAAGAAGATCACCGTGGACGTGAAGGGGGAGATCCTCGAGCTCAAGGACACCATCAACACCATGGTGGATCAGCTCAACGCCTTTGCCTCCGAGGTGACGCGCGTGGCCCGCGAGGTCGGCACCGAGGGCCGGCTCGGCGGCCAGGCGAACGTGCGCGGCGTTGCCGGCACCTGGCGCGACCTCACCGAGAACGTGAATTCGATGGCCTCGAATCTCACCGGCCAGGTGCGCAACATCGCCGAGGTGACCACCGCGGTCGCGAACGGCGACCTGTCGAAGAAGATCACCGTGGACGTGAACGGCGAGATCCTGCAGCTCAAGGACACCATCAACACCATGGTGGATCAGTTGAACGCCTTCGCCGGCGAGGTCACGCGCGTGGCGCGCGAGGTGGGCACCGAGGGCAAGCTCGGCGGCCAGGCCCAGCTCAAAGGCGTCGCCGGCACCTGGAAGGACCTGACCGACTCGGTCAACTCCATGGCCTCGAACCTGACCGGCCAGGTGCGCAACATCGCCGAGGTCGCGACCGCGGTCGCTCAGGGCGATCTGTCCAAGAAGATCACGGTCACCGTCTCCGGCGAGATCCTGTTGCTCAAGGAAACCTTGAACACCATGGTCGATCAGCTGCGCTCGTTCGCGGGCGAGGTCACGCGCGTGGCGCGCGAGGTCGGCACCGAGGGCCGCCTGGGCGGCCAGGCGCAGGTCCCGGGCGTCGCGGGCACCTGGAAGGATCTCACCGACTCGGTCAATTCCATGGCCGGCAATCTCACCGCGCAGGTGCGCAACATCGCCGAGGTCTCGACCGCGATCGCGACCGGCGACCTGTCGCGCAAGATCACGGTGGACGTGCGCGGCGAGATCCTGCTGCTCAAGGAAACCTTGAACACCATGGTCGACCAGCTGAACCGCT
>DATAUO010000217.1:0-4359 GCA_036268215.1 Steroidobacteraceae bacterium | reverse complement strand
CCACTCCCGCAATGCTCAGCGCGCTGACGAAGCTTTCCGGCGCGGCGCCGAGAACGGCGACGGCAACTTGCTCGCCCGGGCGACGCAAGCCCTGCGCGGCGCTCACTAATTCCAGCGACACAGGACGCAGTTCTGCGCGGCGCTGCTCGGCGATGATGAGAATGCCGCTCATGCCGCAGCTCCCTTGAATTCGCGAATGATTTCCGCCAGACGAGCGGCCTGCTGTGCGGCGTCGCCCTCGATCAGTTGCGCGCGCCCTTTGTCGGGCACGTACATGCGGCGCACGCGTGAAGCGGAACCGCTCTCACCCACATCGGCCTCGGTCAGGCCTATATCCGTCAACGTCAGCAGCTCGATGGGCTTTGCCGCCGCCTGTTTGATACTGCGCAACGAGGCGTAGCGCGGCGTGTTGATGCCGAGCTGAATGGTGAGCACCGCCGGGCACTGGATCTCGATCTCCTGCAGCAGGCCGCCCTCGAGCTCGCGGCGTGCCGTCGCGCTCTTGGCCCCGGGCGTGTAGGCCAGATTGCTGACCACCGCGGCATGCGGCCAGCGCAGCAGGCCGGCAATCGCGATTCCGGTGGAGGCGAACGACTGGTCGGAGGACTGCACGCCGGCGAACAGCATGTCCGGCGCCTCGTGCTTGGCGACCGCGGCGACGACCCTCGCGATCGCGATCGGATCCGAGCCCTCGACGGCATCGTCCCACACACGTATGGCGCGATCCGCGCCCTTCGCGAGGCACTTGCGCAGTGCCTCGTCGGCCTCATCGGGCCCGACCGTGACGACGACGACCTCGATCGGCGAGGACGAGCCTTCCTTGATCTTGACCGCCTCCTCGAGCGAGAAATCGTCCCACTCGTTCAGATCGCGCACGAAAAAGTCCGGGTCCACGTCCCGGCCATCCTCGCGAATCTGGAAATCCTCGTCGAGCGCAGCGACTTGCTTGACCGCAACCAGGATCTTCATGCCGCCGCCTCCGCGCTGCGCGCGGGAATCGCCTCACGGACGAGCTCAATCAACTCTTTGACCACGAATTTGCCCTCGTTGCCTGTGGTTTTGACGGCGTCCTCGAACATGGTGAGGTCCTTGGGACAGCTCACCACGTAAACCTCGAGACCCGGAATCGCCGCCGCTTCCCGGATGCGGTTCTGCGCGGGCTTCTCGGCGCCGACCGGATCGGGGATCCATATTCTGCCGCCGCCGGCGCCGCAGCAGAAGGAATTCGCCTTGCAGCGTCCCATTTCCACCAGCTCGCAGCCGAGCAGCGCCAGCAGGTCGCGGGGCGCATCGTACCCCTTGTTGAACCGGCCGAGGTGGCAGGGGTCGTGGAAGGTCGTGCGGTACTCGAGGGGCGCGGTCACCGCGAGCCGGCCTTCGGCGAACAGGCGTTTCAGGAGCGTGGTGTAGTGCTCGATCTCGAACTTGCCGCCGAAATCCGGGTATTCGTTGCGGATGGTGTTGAACGAGTGCGGGTCGGTGGTGACGATGCGGTTGAACTTGGCCGATTCCAGGGCCTTCAAGTTCGAGGTCGCCAGCATTTCGTACAGGCCTTCCTCGCCGACCCGGCGGACGTCGTTGCCGGCGTTGGATTCGCCGTCGTACAGGATCCCGAAATCGACGCCGGCCTCGTGCAGGAGGGCGGCGAAGAGCTGCGAGACCTTTTGATTACGCGGATCGAACGAGGCGTAGTCGCCCACGAACCAGAGCACGTCCACCGGCTCTTTGCGCGCGTCCTTCACGGCGAACGGCAAGCCCTTGCTCCACGCGCCGCGCTTGCGCTTGGACTCGCCGAACGAGTTGCCGGTCTTGGTGATGGTCTGCAGAGTCTTGGTCAGGAGCGGGTCCATCTCGCCGTCCTCGACCAGCTTGCGGCGCATCTGCACGATGATGGGCACGTGCTCGACGGCCACGGGGCAGATCTCGACGCAGGCCATGCAGGTGCGGCAGGACCACAAGGTCTCCTGCGCCACCTGGCCGGGCGACTTGCCGTGCACGTCGAGCTGGGCGGCGTCAGGGACCTTGCCGCCTTCGAGCGTCGCCTTCGCAAATTCCCGCAAGCTCAGGATCACGTCGCGCGGCGACAACGGGGCCCCCACGGCGCGCGCCGGGCAGGCTTCGTGGCAGCGGCCGCACTTGGTGCAGGCGTCGAGGTTGAGCAGCTGCTTCCAGTTGAAATCGGTGATCTTGGCGACGCCGGCCTGCTGCTGCGACTCGGGCACCTTCGGCAGCCGCTGCGCCGCGAGCGGGTCCCGCACCATGAGCGAGGCCGCGGCGGTGAAGATGTGCTTGACCTTGGTCCGCGGGATCAGCGCGATCAGGAACAGCGCGATCAGGCCGTGAAACCACCAGAGTCCGTGGCGCAGGAGCCCGGCACCGTCGGCGCCGAGGCCGCCGGCCGCGAGCGCTTCCGCGACCGCGGCGCCGACCGGCGACCACCAGCGGGTGTCCCACACGTCCGGCCGGCCGGCGAGCCACACGAGCCGTGCGGCCTCGAGCAGGTAGCCGGTCGCGCCGATGACGAGCAGCAGCCAGAGGAACGCCCAATCCTCGCGCCGATATTGAGGCCGGTCGAAATCGGGATCGCCGGGCGCGCGATCGGGGCGCGCATAGTCCAGCTTGGGCAGGCGCAGCCAGCCGCGCCGGTACATCATGTAGAGCAGGCCCGCGATCAGGGCCACGCCGGCGATATCGAGGATCAATGAGAACCAGAGATAGAAGGCGCCGTGCCAGAAGCGGATCCCGAACAGGGGGTTCAGGATGTCGTATTCCAGCGTGATGGTCGCGGTGCCGAGGAACAGGAGACCGAAGCCGTAGAAGATCAGCCGGTGAGCGCCGCCGGCCGCCGGGTCGCGCCGGTCGATGGTGCGGTGGCTCAGCACCAGCGACAGCATCGAGCCGAAGCGTGCGCCCAGGGAGCCGAGATGAAGCGCCGCGCCGCGCCGGTACTTGCGCACCTGCACGTAGGCGCCCCACAGGAACACGCCGATCGCCGCGTACCCAATCACATAGAAAAGCCGCACTTCGGCCGTGGGGAACGCCTCGAACAGGATTCGAGTGACGGCGTCAGTGCGGCTCACGATCAGGTCTTGTACTCGAGCTCGAACGTTCCGCCCGGCATGTGCGCGGTGCCCCACACCGCGACCTCGCGCTTGTACGGCAAGGGGAATTGCGGATTCTTCTCCTCGATCTCGCGGGCGAGGCGATGGCCCGTGAAGGTCGCATCCGCGATGAGGCGCGGTGCTTCGGCATCGCCGATGATGTACACGGCCTTCACGCCGTTCTTCTCCCACTCGCCCTGGCGGCCCTTGAGCTCGCTGTACAGCGTGTTGTTCGAGTGGCGGCCCGTGACCAGGATCAGCGAGTCGAACTCGACCCAGCGCTGGCTCTTGTTCGGCTCGCGGGGCAGGTGCCCGACGCCCTTGTAGCTGCGCTTGGACCCGTCGCCGTAGATGTCGTAGACCTCGAGGCGTCCATTCTCGATCTTCGAGGCAAAGACGTTGTGCAGCTCCTTGATGTGCAGCTCGTGCAGCCGGCGCATCATGTTCGGATACTCGAGCGTGAAGTGCATGTAGTTGGCAAGGTGCACGCCGGTCACGATGGTGACGTCGTGCCCCGCGACCGCGAGCTTCTCGGCCAGGCTCGGCCCCATGAAGTACGTGTCGGCATTCAGGATCACCACGCGCTTGCCGATCGCCTTCCTGCCTTCGAGCACCTGCTCGGGCGTGAGCTGGTCGGGCTTCGAGGCATCGGCGCCCGGGATCGGGTCGTGCGTCAAGCAGTTGGTGCCGTCGGTGTTCCACGCGGAGCCGGTGGCGATGACGATCCTCTCGGCGCCGTAGCCGAGCGCTGTCTCTGCGGTCATGGGCTTCTGTCCGAGAGCGACCTGGCTTTGCTTGTTCTTCTTCACCAGCTTGTTGATCTGCAGCTCGCGATAGTCGCGGTGATATCCCCATTCGCCGAGGCCGGGCAGCGTCACCACCTGGTTGAGATGGCCGCCGATCTTCGGCGCGGTGTCATAGAGGTGCACGGTGTAGCCGCGCTCCATGAGGACGCGGGCGCACTCCGAGCCCGAGGGGCCGGCGCCGACCACCAGAATGGAATCCTCCGAGCCGCGCTTGGGGAACTTCTCGGGGTGCCAGCCGCGGCGGTATTCCTCGTTGGCGGTGGCGTTCTGGGTGCAGATCATCGGCGGGCCGCCGATCTCCCAACGCGAGATGCACACGTTGCAGCCGATGCACTCGCGGATGTCCTCGTAGCGGCCTTCCTCGATCTTCTTGGGGATGAAGGGATCGGCGATGGAGGGACGGGCGAAGCCCAGGATGTCCAGGCGGCCTTCGGAGATGCGGGCGGCCATGT
>DATAUO010000216.1:0-5068 GCA_036268215.1 Steroidobacteraceae bacterium | reverse complement strand
GATCGCTGCCATCGATGCCCTCATCGTCGGCCACTACCGGCCGGACAACGGCTGGCTGGCGGCGCCCCTGTTGATTCTCTGGGCGGCTTCGCCGGCCTTGGCCGTCTGGATCAGCCTGTCGCCGCTCGCGGCGGGCCGGTTGACCGTGTCCGCAGCGGACGCGCGCGCCTTGAGATCGATCGCACGCCGCACCTGGCGATACTTCGAGACCTTCGTGACGGCGGAAGACCAGATGTTGCCGCCGGACAATTTCCAGGAGGACCCGCGGCCCGTCGTGGCGCATCGGACCTCGCCGACCAACATGGGCCTCTACCTGCTGTCGGCGGCCAGCGCCCGGGACTTCGGCTGGCAGGGCACCCTCGACTTCGTCGATCGCGTGGAGGCGACGCTCGCCACCATGCTTCGGCTCGAGCGGTACCGCGGCCACTTCTACAATTGGTACGACACCCGGGATTTGCGCCCCCTGGACCCGCGATACGTGTCCACCGTCGACAGCGGCAATCTTGCGGGACACCTGATCGCGCTCGCGAGCGGCTGCCGCGGCCGGATCGATCCGCCGGCTCCATCCGAGCTCTTCGCCGGCATCCGCGACTCCGTGAGTCTCGCGCGAGCGGCCCGAATGGAGCTGCCCGACGATCGCCGGATGCACGCCACGTCGCGAGAGCAAATCGACGCCGCCCTGGCCGATTTCGCGGAAGGCTTGACCCATAGCGAAGCCGCGGATGCCGAGATTGCCGCGCGATTGGCGGCTCTCATGCCGCTCGCCGGGGCGCTGGTCGATACCGTCAGGACGCTGGACGGCGAGTGGGACGACGGTGCGGCGGCGGATCTGCTGTTCTGGGCGGAGGCAGCCAAACGATCGATGGAGAGCTGGCGCCGGGATGTCGTGCAGACGAAGGAGTCGGCGGACGATCTGACAAAGCGGCTCGCGGCCATCGAGGCGACCGCGCGCGCAATGGCGGACGCAATGCAGTTCCGCTTTCTATTCGATGAAGAACGCCGGCTTCTCTCGATCGGATGCGCCGCGGACGGAGCGCTCGACTCCAATCGTTACGATCTGCTCGCGTCCGAGGCTCGCCTGGCGAGTTTCGTCGCCATCGCCAAGAACGACATTCCTGCGCGCCACTGGTTTCGTCTCGGCCGCTCGGTCACGCCGATCGGCAGGGGAGCGGCGCTGATCTCCTGGTCCGGCTCGATGTTCGAGTATCTCATGCCGTCGCTGGTCATGCGCGCGCCCGCCGGCAGCTTGCTGGAGCAGACGAATCGCCTGATCGTGCAGCGGCAGATTCGCTACGGAGCGGAGCTCGGCATTCCATGGGGCATCTCCGAGTCCGCCTACAACGCGCGCGATCTGGAGCTGACCTATCAGTATTCCAATTTCGGCGTCCCCGGCCTGGGGCTCAAACGCGGCTTGAGCGAGAACACCGTCGTCGCACCGTACGCGACCGCGCTCGCGGCGATGGTCGATCCGGAGCGTGCGGCGCGGAATTTCGAGCGGCTTGGCGCCATCGGCGCGCGCGGCCGGTACGGCTTTCACGAGGCGCTCGACTACACCCGCTCGCGCATCCCGGACGGCGCCGGGGTTGCGATCGTGGGGGCGTACATGGCGCACCATCAGGGCATGACCATCGTGGCTCTTGCGAACGTGTTGCTCGACGGGAGAATGCGCGCCCGCTTCCATGCCGAGCCCAGCATTCAGGCGACCGAATTGCTGCTGCAGGAACGTGCGCCGCGCGATGTCTCGATGACCCATCCGCGGGCGGAGGAGGTCGGCACGGCGGCGCCGCTCGCCGCCCCTCATCTGCCCGACGTTCGCCGTTTGCACGGCACCGGCGATCCCACGCCGCAAACGCATCTGCTCTCGAACGGCCGCTACACCGTCATGATCACCGGCGCCGGTTCGGGCTACAGCCGCTGGCGGGACATGGCGGTGACACGCTGGCGCGAGGACGCGACGCGCGACGATACGGGCAGCTACATCTTTCTGCGCGATGTCGCGTCCGGTTCGGTATGGTCGGCGGGCTTTCAACCGAGCGGGGTCGAGCCCGAGACCTACCGGGTCACGCTCGCGGAGGACCGCGCGGAGTTCATCCGCACGGACGGCGCCATCACGACGACGCTCGAGATAGTGGTGTCGCCCGAGGACGACGTCGAGGTGCGGCGATTGTCCATCGCCAATTCCGGTCATCGCGACCGGGAGATCGAGGTTACGTCCTATTCCGAGCTGGCGCTCGCCCCGCCGGCGGCCGATGCGTCGCATCAGGCCTTCTCCAAGCTCTTCGTTCAAACGGAATATCTCGCGAAGCGGAGCATGCTGCTGGCCACGCGCCGCAAGCGTGCCCCCGAGGAGCCCGACATCTGGGCCGCTCATCACGCGGTCGTCGAAGACAGCGTGTCCGGCGAGCCGGAGTTCGAGACGGATCGGGCGCGGTTTCTGGGCCGGGGACGGGAAGTCAGATCGCCGCTCGCCGTCTCGGACGGACGGCGGCTGTCCGGTACCGTGGGGACCGTTCTCGACCCCGTGTTCGCCCTTCGATACCGGCTGAACGTGGCCGCGGGCACGACGGCGCGGGTGGATTTCTGGACGGGAGTCGCGCCGTCGCGGGAGGCCGTGCTGGACCTGCTCGACAAGCATCACGAGGCCAATTCATTCACGCGGGCGGCCACTTTGTCCTGGACCCAGGCTCAGGTGCAGCTGCGCCATCTCGGCATCGACTCGGCCGATGCCGCCCTGTTCCAGCGCCTTGCCGGGCATCTGATCTATGCGGACGCCTCCATGCGGCCCCCGTCCAACGCGATACGCGACGGCAGCGGCCCGCAATCGGGATTGTGGGCTCAAAGGATCTCGGGCGACATACCGATCGTGATGCTGCGCATCGATGCCATGGAGGACATTGCCGTTGCCCGGCAGCTGATCCAGGCGCACGAATACTGGCAGATGAAGGGCTTGGCGGCGGACCTCGTGATCCTCAACGAGCGCGCGGCATCCTACGTCCAGGATCTGCAGAGCGCGCTCGAGACGCTGGCGCGCGTGAGTCAGTCGCGGCCCCGGCCGGGCGCGCACGAGGTCCGCGGTGCCGTGTTCGTGCTTCGCGCCGACCTGATCCCCGAGCAGACGGGAAGACTCTTGTCCGCCGTCGCGCGCGTGGTCCTGGCGGCGCGGCGCGGCGGACTTGCGGACCAGCTCGAGCGCATGCAAAAGCCCGCCGCGGCCGCTCCATCGTCCGCGAAGAGCGTGGCGGGAACGGAGCCGCCGGCGAGCACCGACGCGGGGCAGGGGCTCGAATTCTTCAATGGCCTGGGAGGCTTCGGGTCGCAAGGGAAGGAATATGTGACGGTTCTCGGGCCGGGACGCTCGACGCCCGCGCCCTGGATCAACGTCATCGCCAATCCGCACTTTGGATTTCAGGTGGCGGCCGACGGCGGCGGATTCACCTGGTCGCTCAACAGCCGGGAGCACCAGATCACCCCCTGGTCGAACGATCCGGTCGCGGACCGTCCGGGAGAGGCGCTGTACGTGCGCGATGAAGAGACCGGCGAGGTATGGGGCCCGACCGCGGCGCCGATCCGCGACCCCGGCGCGACCTATACCGCGCGGCACGGGCAGGGATACAGCAGATTCGAGGTGGCCGTCCGCGGCATCGAGCTGGATCTTTGCATGTTCGTCGCGATGGGCGACCCGATCAAGATCTCCCGCTTGAGGATCCGCAACGGCTCGCGGCGCACCCGACGGCTCTCGATCACCGCTTATGCCGAATGGGTGCTCGGCACGTCGCGCGCGGCATCGGCGCCGTTCATTCAGACCGAGCTCGACGGGGAGACGGGGTGCTTGTTCGCCCGCAATCCGTGGGATGCCGCTTTCGGCTCGAGAGTCGCCTTCGGCGATCTTTGCGCAGAGCAATCGCAATGGACCGCGGACCGCGCCGAATTCCTGGGGCGCCACGGCACGCTCGAGATGCCCGCCGCCATGAGCACGCGGGCGCCCTTGGCGGCCCGTGCCGGTGCCGGCCTCGACCCGTGCTGTGCGCTGCGCACGGCGGTCGAATTGGAGCCCGGCGAGACCAAGGAGGTCGTTCTCTTCCTCGGTGAGGCGCAAGACGCGTCGGCCGCGCGCTCATTGCTGGCGCGTTTCCGCAACTCCGATCTGGACGCGGTCTTTCGCGAGGTCATCGAGCACTGGGAGCGGGTCCTCGGCGCCGTCCAGGTGACGACGCCGGATCGGTCATTGGATCTGATGCTCAACCGCTGGCTGCTGTATCAAGTGCTTGCCTGCCGGATCTGGGCGCGGACGGCTTTCTATCAGGCGAGCGGGGCCTATGGCTTTCGCGATCAGCTGCAGGACGGCATGGCGCTCGCCGTCGCGAGGCCGGACCTCGCCAGGGAGCATTTGCTGCGCGCGGGCTCGCGGCAATTCGGCGAAGGAGACGTGCAGCACTGGTGGCTTCCTCCGGTCACGGCGGGCGCGACCGGGCAGGGCGTGCGGACACGGATCAGCGATGACGTGGTCTGGCTCGCTTACTGCGCCATGCAGTACGTCGAAACGAGCGGTGATGCGGCGGTGCTCGACGAGCAGATTCCGTTCCTCGAAGGCCCGATCCTGCGCGCCGAGGATCACGACAATTTCTTCCAGCCCGCGGTCAGCGAGCGCACCGCCCCGCTGTTCGAGCATGTCCAGCTCGCGCTCGACGACAGCCTGAAGGTCGGCATGCACGGCCTGCCGCTGATGGGCACCGGCGACTGGAACGACGGCATGGACGCGGTCGGCGCGGGCGGCAAGGGCGAGAGCGTGTGGCTCGGGTTTTTCCTCTATGGCGCGCTCAACGATTTCGCGAAGATCGCCGAAATGCGCGGCGTCACCGATGCCGCCGGCCGCTGGCGCGAGCATGCCGCAAAGCTCAAGACCGCGCTGGAGGCCGACGGCTGGGACGGCGACTGGTACCGCCGCGCCTATTTCGACGACGGTTTCGCGCTGGGCTCGGCCGCCAACCGCGAATGCCGCATCGATTCCATCGCCCAGTCCTGGAGCGTAATCTCCGGCGTCGCCGCGCCCGATCGCCGCAACCGCGCC
>DATAUO010000215.1:0-1500 GCA_036268215.1 Steroidobacteraceae bacterium | reverse complement strand
CTTCGACCGGCACCGGTCCGAGCATGGGCTGACTTGCCGCCGGGGCCGCGGAACCGCCGACCACCACGCGGCCGCCAGCACCGGCGCGCGCCAGCAGACGCATACCCTCGCCAGCCATTTCGCGCGCCATCTGGCGCAGCTCTTCCGGCCGCTCGTTGTGCGTATTGGTCAGCTCCACCAGGGCGGCGGCGGCCTTCAACTTGGCCACGCCGTCAAAGGATGCCAGGCCCGCAGCACCACCCGTGGCCTGGATAATGCTGTCGGCCGTGATCTTGAACATCGTGTCGCCCTGAATGACGAAGGCGACCAAATACTTTTCCGGGGTCGTGGGTGCAGTGCTCATGTGTGGCAATCCTCTCGTGCAGTGTTTCCGATTACCAGAACACTCTGTAGGACGTGTTTGGGTCAAGAGCAGAACGCGTGAATCCCAGTACACATTCTGGTTCCTGTGCCATTTCCATTCGCTGCGCGGCAGCCAAGTTTCGCGGTATGCGACGCGTGAAGCAAACACCTGATGAGCATGGTTTGTGCCACACTGCGATACCATCACCGTGTCCATGTCTTCATCGAATTCCTCCACGCACAGCACTCCTACGCTCTCCACTCTGCTAACAGAGACTCGCTATACGCCGAGCGAGCATATCGACGAACTCTCGACCGCCGAGATGCTTCAGGTCATCAACGCGGCGGATCGCGAAGTGGCCGAGGCGGTAGGCCGCGAGATTCCCGCGATCGCTCGCGCGGTCGACGCCATTGCGGCGGCGCTGGCACCGGAGCGTGGCGGACGGCTGTTCTATGTGGGCGCCGGAACTTCGGGCCGCCTTGGCGTGCTCGATGCTTCGGAATGTCCGCCAACCTTCAACGTGCCGGCAACCCTGGTGCAGGGTTTCATCGCCGGCGGCGACTACGCCCTGCGTCATTCCATTGAAGGCGCGGAGGACTCGGCGGAGCTCGGCGCCACCGATCTGCGCGCGCACGGTTTTGCCGGAAAAGACGTGCTTGCCGGCATCGCGGCCAGCGGACGCACGCCATACGTGCTGGGCGCGATGGAGTACGCGCGCTCGCTGGGCGCGGTCACCATCGGATTGAGCTGCGTGCCTGATTCCGAGGTGGCGCGAGCGGCGCAGATTGCCATCACACCCGCGGTCGGTCCGGAAGTGATCACCGGATCCACGCGCCTGCGCGCCGGCACGGCGACCAAGCTGGTGCTGAACATGCTATCGACCGGCGCAATGATCCGGCTCGGCATGGTCTACAGCAACCTGATGGTGAATGTGCAGCCGACCAACGGGAAGCTCGCGGATCGCGCGGAGCGCATCGTCATGGAGCTCACCGGTCTGCCGCGCGACCGTGCGGCTGCATTGATGAACCAGGCGGGATCGATCAAGGCTGCTGTTCTGATGCACGTGCGCGGGTTAAGCCGCGAGCAGGCGGAGGCATTGCTGCAAGACGCGCACGGACACCTGCGCCACGCGATGGAAGCTGCCGCGCGCTAGGATC
>DATAUO010000214.1:0-9001 GCA_036268215.1 Steroidobacteraceae bacterium | reverse complement strand
TTCGCTCCCGGCCGGGGGCGCGGGGGCCCGCCACGGCAGGGTCGGGCTCCCCATGAGCTCGCCGGACGATCCGCTGTCGGCGAAGTGCACGAGGTCGCGGGGGTCGCGGTGATGCTCGCGAGCGCGGCGGGCGGTTTCGTGACCGGCCAGAACCTCGTCGTCGACGGCGGCACGGTGATCTCGGACGGCCAATGAGGCTGCGAGCCGCGAGGTCGGGACCTATTGCTCGCCGACGCACGTTCCCGGAACCTTGCTAAAGTGCGGACATCGGCGGCGCCGGTGCCGCGAGGGAGACCCCGAGATCATGCACCCCAGCCTCAAAGTCCCGACGCTCTCGAAGGTCCCGCTGCTCGTGCTCGGATCGAGCCTTTTGCTCCAGCAGGCGGTTGCGGCGGGCGCCGCTCCGGCATCTTCGCAGGCCCACGACGTCATCATCCGGGACGGACTGATCCTGGACGGGTCGGGAGGTCCCGCGTACCGCGGCGATGTGGCGATCGACGGCGACAAGATCGTCTACGTCGGCAGGCACGCAGGCGGCAAAGGCCGCGAGGAGATCGACGCGCACGGCAAGGCGGTGGCCCCCGGATTCATCAACATGCTGGCGCATCCCGAGGAGTCCCTGCTGGTCGACGGCCGCGCCTTGAGCGATCTCGCCCAGGGCGTCACGCTCGAGGTCATGGGCGAGATGTCCATGGGACCGCTCACGCCGGAAATGCAGCAGCACATGCGCGAGCGTCAGGCCGACGAGCATTACGACGTCGACTGGACCACGCTTGGGCAATACCTGCACAAGCTCGAGAGCCGCGGGATCGCCCCCAACGTGGCGTCCTTCGTCGGCGCGGGGACCGTGCGCGTGAATCTGCTCGGAGAGAAGGACGTGCAGCCGACGCCCGCGCAGCTCGACAAGATGCGGGCGCTGGTGCGCCAGGCGATGGAGGAGGGCGCGCTCGGCGTGACCACCGCGCTGATCTATGCGCCGAACACCTATGCCAAGACCCCGGAGCTGATCGCGCTGGCGTCGGAGTCGGCGCGCTGCGGCGGCATGTACATCGCGCACATGCGCAGCGAGGGCCGTGAGCTCCTGGAAGCGACGCAGGAGACCATCGAGATCGCCCGCGAGTCGGGCGCGCCGGCGGAGATCTACCACCTCAAGGCCGCCGGCAAGGAGAACTGGAGCAAGCTCGACCCCCTGATCGCGCTGGTCGATCGCACGCGTGCGTCGGGTGTGCGCATCACCGCCGACATGTACACCTACACCGCCGGGGCCACCGGCCTCGACGCCTCGATGCCGACCTGGGCGCAGGACGGCGGTCTCGAGGCCTGGATCGCGCGGCTCAAGGATCCGGCGATTCGCGCCCGCGTCATCGCCGAGATGCGCGACCCGCATGCGAAGTGGGAGAACCTGCTCGCGAGCGCGGGGCCGAAGGGGACGCTGCTGCTCGCATTCAAGAATCCCAAGCTGAAGCCTCTGACCGGCAAGACGCTGGCCGAGGTCGCCGCGATGCGGGGCGTGAGCCCCGAGGATGCCGCCATCGATCTGGTCATCGAGGACGGCACCCGGGTCGGCGTCGCCTATTTTCTGATGTCCGAGGACAACGTGCGCCGCGAGACGGCGCTGCCCTGGGTGAGCTTCGGCTCGGACGAGGAAGCGCCGGCTCCCGAGGGAGTGTTCCTGCTGTCGAACTCCCATCCAAGAGCCTACGGCAACTTTGCGCGCCTGCTGGCCAAGTACGTGCGCGAGGAAAAAGCGCTGACGCTGGAGGACGCGATCCGCAAGCTCGCGGCGCTGCCCGCCGAGAATCTGTCGCTGAAGGAGCGGGGGCGCCTGCGCGCGGGATATTTCGCGGACGTGGTGATCTTCGATCCCGCGACCATCCAGGACCACGCAACCTACGAGAAGCCGGCGCAGCTGGCGACCGGCGTCGAGCAGGTATGGGTGAACGGCGTGCGCGCGCTCGAGGACGGCAAGGCGACGGGGGCCGCGAGCGGCCGCTTCGTGCACGGCCGCGCGTGGACGGGCGCGCCGGGCGGCGGATGCCGGGCCTCCGCGTCCGCCTGGACGTGGAGCAAGTAGCGGTGCAGGCAGGGCGTACGCATGGGGCGGCCGATGGTGCGTGACACTCAAACGGCCGTCCGTGAGAGCTGCCTGTGGCTGCCCGAGGCCGAGGAGTTCATCTCGCACGGCTCGCCGAACTACCGCGTGCGCGGCAAGACCTTCGCTACCTTCGTGGTCAATCATCACGGCGATGGGCACGTCGCGCTGTGGCTCCCCGCGCCGCCCGGAGCACAGGACGCGCACATCCGCGCCTCCCCCAAGCACTTCTTCGTCCCGCCCTACGTCGGGCCGCGAGGCTGGCTGGGCGTGCATCTCA
Source organism: Steroidobacteraceae bacterium (assembly GCA_036268215.1). Taxonomy (GTDB): domain Bacteria; phylum Pseudomonadota; class Gammaproteobacteria; order Steroidobacterales; family Steroidobacteraceae; genus Bog-1198. The sequence continues at coordinate 6,629 of DATAUO010000214.1, read as the reverse complement.
ATCGGGGAATCGATTGGAAGCGCGTGACCGGTCTCGTACGCGAGGCCTACGAGAAGGTCGCGCCCCCGGCCCTGCGCGCCGCCATCGGCAAGACGCCGCACGTGAAGCCGCCCGCCAGGGCCCTGGCGCCGAGCGAGGTCGACCCCTTCAAGGCGCCGCGCAATCGCGCCGTGCTCGAGCGTTTCCGCAAGCTATGCGCCAACTACCCCGAGGTGAGCGAGACCACGCAGTTCGGGCATCCGGTGTGGAAAGCCGGCAAGAAGAGCTTCGCGATCGCGCGGCACGACCAGGGGCTGCTGCTCTGCTTCTGGGTGGGCATCGAGAGGCAGGGCCTGCTGACCGAGGACCCGCGCTACCGCATCCCGATGTACATCGGGCACAACGGCTGGATCGCGCTCGACGTGAGCAAGAGCTGCGACTGGAAGGAGGTGGCGGCGCTCACGGATCAGAGCTATCGGCATTTCGCGCTCAAGCGCATGCTCGACAGTTCCTCCATCGAAAGACCGAGCTAGGGAGGCAACCGTCCCCACGATGCGCTTTATACGTTCCTATTTCGCGCGGACCCGGAAGCCGATGTTGTGAATGCTCGGCTTGGCGAGCCCAATACCCTACCTCGAGAAACGTGCCGGGGTATCGAGCGGCTCCATGGAAAAGCTCGAGATCGTCAGCAAGATTCTCGGTGGCAAGCGCGCGGTCACCATGTATACGCCGGCAGGCTATATGAATACTTCCAAACCTCGCACGTTCGTCCTGGTGTTCATTCGGTTTCATATGACCGCAGGATCATGGGAATCGGCGGGTGCCCTGTCCGCAAACCGAATCCTACACTCCGTCCTGCTCGGAAAGGGCAACGCGGTGGACTACAGAGAGGTGGCGAACGGACAATACTATGCGAATGTCCAGCAGACCTTGCCGGATGGCCTGGTTGCCTTGCTGGGTCACGAGTCGCGCCGGTAAGCGACTTCCTCAAGTGCGCTACGTTCTTCGCAGCCATCATGCAGGACACACTGGCGCTGTTTTCCAGCTCCCGCCGCAACGGCAACACGGGCCGATTCACCGACCGCATTGCCTCGATCGGATCTCGGACGTCCTGGAGCTGCCGGACCTTCTGCCGAAAGGCCGCGGACTACGGGGAAAGAGCGCGTACCTCGTCTGCACCTCGGTGTGCGAGGAGCCGCCGGCGGCATTCATGAGCGCATTCCGGGAGACCTGCGGCTGCAATTCCTAGGGGGCAGCCTTGGGGTGCGCGATCTTCGCCAGCAAGTCGTCGGTCCCGGAGAGCCGCCACAGGTTCGGGTAGCGCTCGCCGCCCGAGTACTTGAGCTCGAGCGTCTTGAAGGCGTCGTCCTTCTGCATGAGCAGCGTGAGCATGCCCGAGGGGTCGGGCGGCGCGCCCAGCGTGTCGTGCAGGAGCTCCTTGGACCACTTGTAGCCGTTGAGCGCGACGATGTGCGAGCCGGGCGACGCCCCGGCGAGATCGGCGGGCGAGCGGGGAATGACGTCCCCGATGGTGGCTCCCTCGTCATCGACGTAGAAGCCGAGCGAGTACCGGAGGTCCAGGTCGCGGTCGTCCGCCTCGTGCGCGAGGTGCATGGTCGAGGGATCGTCGTTGAGGACCAGCGACCAGCCGGCCGCCTTCAGGCCTTCGAGCGGCGCGCCCGGGCGCAGCCGGTCCAGGCGCTCGTTCCAGAACCCGGCCCAGCCGTACGGCTGCACGTCGTTCAGCGCCTTGACCAGGTCGTCGAAGGTGTAGGGCACGAGCCGGGGCGGCGTGCTGTCGCCGCCATAGAAGGCCTTGCAGAAGTCATCGAGGCTCCTGCGTCCCTTGCTCTCGCGCCGGATCAGCGTGTCCGCCTCGAGCCAGAGCAGTGCGGGCTCCCAGTAGAAATCGTCCTGACGCCTGAGGCGCGCGGCCCAGGCGCGCGACTGGTAATAGAGCAGCTGCGCCGCCGTGGTGGAATCGCGCAAGGAGCGCCACTCGCGGCCGCTGTGCGAGTCCAGGGCCGCCGCATCGCGCGCCAGCTCCTCGCGGAACTCCTGCTCGGTCAGGAGACCGCTGCGCGCGGCAAGGACGTCGCCGAGATACTCGGTGAGTCCCTCGTACACCCAGAGCATCTCGCCCAACATCGGCGCCTGGTAATCCGGCGTCGCAAGCCCGGCCGGCCGCCGATACTTGCCGTTCCACGAGTGCGTGTATTCGTGCGGAAGCAGGTTCGCCTCGGCGCGGCGGATCGGATCGTCGAGCAGCGCCCGGAGCGGCGAGCGGTCGTCGCTCGATTCATGGTGCTCCAGGCCATCCGGCATGATCTGATCGGTGAGCGCCCAGAGAAAATCGTAGTGGTCGTAGTGAGTCGCTCCGAACAGCGCGGCCGCCTCGCGTACCAGGCGCTTGTAGTGCGTGAGCATCGCGGGACTCATGTTGAGCGCCGCCTGGGTGTCAGCGGCGACGTGCAGTGCGACCGGCGGGTTGCCGCCGAGCGGAATGTCGCGGAAGTGCCTGCCCGCAAGCAAGGTCGAGTCCACCAGGGTGGTCAGCGAGACCGTGGAGAACTCCGCGCCGTCCGCCGTCGGGCGCACGGTGCGCAGTGCGGTCGCGAATTTCCATCCCGCGGGGAGATGCACGGACGCCTGATAGGGCAGCTCGTCGGTGCGGATGCCGGCGGGATACAGCACGAGCTGGTTCCATTCGAGGATGAGCAGGGACTCGGTCGCCGTGCGCGGCGTCTCGAGGCCTTGCACGACGCCGTCGGGCGCGGGATACGTGAGAATCTCGAGATCGGCATCCAGCCGCGTTGCGCCGGACGGGATCTCCACCGTGAAGGACGCCATATCCACCGGGTCGCGATGCCAGGGAACGCTCTTGCCGTCGATGCTGAAGCGCTCGCCCCCGAGCGAGGTCAATGGGCCGGCTGGGCTGTGCCGGCCCGGCAGCCACTTCGGATACACGAGATGCAGGGTGCCGGCGCTCACCGGCAGCTCGAGATGCGCCTTCATGATGCCGCGCGGCGCTTCGCGCGCATCGACCTCGATGCGGGCGGCGTCCGCGGCGATTGCCGCGGTGGAAATGAGCCCGAGACATGCTGTCAGCGCCGCGATCCCGAGCTTGCTCATGAGGTCCTCAGTACTTGTAGTTCACACCCAGCTCGAAGAACGTGCCCACCGCGCCCGGCTGGTCCAGCGAGGGATTGTAGTTGGTCCCGCCATAGGTTGCCGTGTCGAGAGGGGGCAGGCGATTGGTCACGTTGCTGACGGTGGCCGTCACGCGCAGCTTGGGGGAGAACTGATACTGCCCGTACATGTCCAGGTAGGTGAACGACGCCACGAAGCAGTGCGGGTTGGGGTCGGTCAGCTGCAGGCATGCGGGGCCGTTCGAGGGATCGACTCCGTTCATGTGGCTGCGATAGTTGAGGGTGGCGCCGATGGTCACGGGCTCGAGGCTCCACTCCAGCGTGAAAGAGCCGCGCGTGCGCGGCGTGCCGGTCGCGCCGCTCAGTGCCGTCGGTCCCACGGTGCCCGCGTAGCGATACTCGGTGCCGTCGATGATCTGGGTCGACTCGACCAGATAGGTGGCATCGGCCTTCGCGGTCAGGGTGCCGAATGCTCCCAGCGGGAACACGTTGCGCAGCTCGCCGTCGAAACCGGAGGTGACCGACTCGGAGGCATTGATGTAGGGCGTGGCGTAGTAAATGATGGGCCCCGGATAGGTCGTGCCCGCCTGCTGCGCCCCGCGCACCGCGCTGCTCGGATCGAGCGGCGAGCCGACGATCTCGTTGGTGCGCTTGATGTTGAAATAATCGGCCGTGAAGTTGATGCCGCGCCGGGGCTCGAGGATGAAGCCGAGGGTGTACTGACGCGAGTGCTCGGGCTTCAAGTTCGGATTCGCGGTCGACAGCACCGCCACGTACCCCTGGCCGCAATCCGACGGCTTGTTGGCGAGCCCGGGGCCGCAGCGCGCCGGATCGACCGGCGCGAAGGTGCTGGAGGCGGCGCTGGAATTGCCGCTCTCGGCGATACCGGGCGCGCGGAAGCCGCGCTCGAACGTGCCGCGCAGGGCAAGCTGCGGAACGACCTTCCATTTGACGCCGAATTTGGGCGTGAAGGCCGTGCCCGCCTCGTTGTAATGGTCCACGCGGGCGGCGGCGTCCATCTCGAGATTCGACAGCACCGGCGCATTCAGCTCCGCGAACGCCGCGTACACGTCCTGATGTCCCTTGGCGTAGAAGCTGCCGTCCATGACGATGTCGCCCTCGACGGCGTACGGCTCGCCCGGATTGTCGAGGCGTGTCCAGCGCGCATCCGCGCCGACGGCGAGACCCAGGTCGCCGCCGGGCAGGGTGGTCAGCGGCCGCGAGGCCGTCGCGGAGACGAAGCCCAGGGTCGAGGTCGCGGTGTCGTGGGTCTCGGGCGCCAGCGTCTCGTAGAGCGAGGGCGGGTTGAGGTACGCATTCTGGCCGATGCGCAGCTGATCGTCGGCGAGAGCGGCGTCCAGCGCGCTCGCACGCACGTAGCCCGTGTAGGTGATGTGCGTCGCGACCTGCACGAAGCCCGCGCTGAGGGTGGTGTCCCAGCCGCCGAGCTCGGCGGTGAGATCCTCGACGATCCGATAGACGTCCGTCTTGTACTGGCTGATCTGCACCGGGATGTCGGTGAACGCGATGTTGAGCAGGGCCGGCTTGCCGATGTAATTGGCGAAGGCCGCGCCGTAGAAGGCTTTGGCGGCGTTGAAGTACGCGCTCGCGGGGTTGAAGGGATTGTCCGGATGATTCGCCGGCAGGACGATCTGGGTGGTCGCGGGGTTGGTCTGGTCGACCAGGGTGCCGTTCGCGCCGGCCCACACGAACGGTACCGTCGTGGTGCCGTCGAGGTATTGGTTGGGCTGACGCCACTGCTCCGACTCGGAATGATAATAAGACGCGGTCGTCGCGCTGGTCCACGTGTCGCCCAGCCTCTTGGTGAGCTTGGCGGTGAGATCGTCACCCTCGGCGCGCGGCTGGATCTTCTTGTAGAGATTGGGATCCCAGGTGCAGCCGCCCGAGTAGTTCAGGTTCTGCGGCGCGCAACCCGGCAGCAGGAAGTACTGGTCGAGCTGGGCCGGGGTGGTCCCGCCGGGCGGCGTCCCGAGCGGCGCCACCTGCCCGACCGCCGTATAGGCGCCGTTGTTGGGCGGCGCCTGCTGCACGATGCCGCCGCGCAGATCGTTGCCGCCGTACGGACGGAGGTCGAGCTGATTCAGGTACGAGCCGCGATCCTCCTGCTGGATCTCGGCCTGATGGTGGTACTCGGCGTTGACGTAGAAGTTATAGCCGTCGCTCGCGAGGTTGCCGAGCCCGTAGGTCGCCGATAGGCGCTGCTCGAGGCCATCCGCCTTGTATGAGGAGCCGAGGTTGGCGGATGCCTCGAACCCCGTGAATTCCTTCTTGGTGATGATGTTGACGACGCCGGCGATGGCGTCGGAGCCGTAGGTGGAGGAGGCGCCGTCCTTCAGGACCTCGACGCGGTCGACCACCCCGAGCGGCAGCGAGCCGATGTCGACGAAAGGCCGCTGACCGTCATCGGCCAGCGGATAGGCCGCCATGCGGTGTCCATCCACCAGCACCAGCGTGGCATCGACCGTGAGCCCGCGCAGGCTGACGCCGCTCGCGCCGCCCGCCATGGCGCCGCTGAAGTTCGAGGTGAGCGTGCCGCTGTTGTCGGCGGAAAAGGAGTGCAGCACGTCGGCGATCGTGGTCAGGCCGCTCTTCACGATGTCGTCGGCGTTGATCACCTCGACGGGCGAGGGCGTCTCGGTGTCGGTGCGGCGGATCAGGGATCCGGTCACGACGATCGGCTCCAGCGCCGTGCTCCCGGAAGAGGCGGCGTCCTTGGCGGGACCCTGCGCGTCTGCGGCGCCCGCGATCGCGGCCAAAGGAAGCAACAGGCACGCGCTGGAAATCCAGCTGGCGAGGATTCGGCTCATCGCAAATCTCCCATGCAAAACCCGCGAGATGCCTCGCGTTTCCCCCACGCGAATGTAATCTGCTTTACAATTCATTGCAATGACATACTGACTCGACCGACCGGCACGTGATCCGCTCCGCCGCGGACCCTCGAGGCGCGTATCATGCCCGGCCAAAACCCGCGCGAGATGCGGGAATGGACGTAGAATTCCTGCGTGAAATCCCTGTACGAAAAGACCATCGCGTTCGTCCTGCAGTACATCGACGAGCGCAAGCTGCGCGAGGGGGACCAGCTCCCCACCGAGGCCCAGCTTTCCCAGCTCGCCGGGGTGAGCCTGGTCACCGTGCGCCGCGCCCTGTCCGAGCTCGCCGCGCAGGCGGTGGTCCGGCGCGAGCAGGGACGCGGCACCTTCGTCTCGCGCCCGCGCGTCAAGGCTGAAACCACCAAGATCGGAGGGTTGCGCAACGGGCTGCATCTGGATGCGCGGTCCAAGCTACAGACGCGCGTGCTCCATTGCGAGCCGCGGGCGGCGACCGAGGAGGAGGCGCGGCGGCTCGGGCTCGCCGCGCAGGCGACGGTCTGGGAAGTCTCGCGGCTCCGGCTCCTCAACAAGCAGCCGGTGATCTGGGAGTCCTCCGTGATCCCGAAGATCCTGGCGCCGGATCTGGGCTCCCACCTGAACGGCGCCGACA
>DATAUO010000213.1:0-8009 GCA_036268215.1 Steroidobacteraceae bacterium | reverse complement strand
AACGTGCTGGTGGGCGGACCCAAGGGGCAGCTCGATTTCCTGTCGGTGGCGGGCTACAACAAGCTCGGCCTGCCCGGTACCATGGCGCCCAGTGCCAGCGCGGGCGCCTTCATCGATCCCACCTTCGGCCTGCGCTTCCATACCGACAGCGCACACCTGAGAGGCATCAAGGCGCGCGTCAAGACGGGCACCGCGCTCGCCAACACGACGGGGACCGTGATCCCGGCGCTGTCGCAGAACGACACCAACGTCAATCCGCACAACCCGATGTACGCCATCTGGCAGTACGGCGCGCGCGGCGGCCTGCTCGACCTCATCGGCTCGGAGGCCTCGATGTCGGGCGGCAACTCCATGGCTCCGATGTCGATGATGATCCCGAGCGCGGCGCCGACCAAGATCTCGAGCTCGCAGGACAGCAAGGGCCTGGTCAACACCGGCCAGCTGGGCACGCTGCTGCCGCTGCCCTCCGATGTCACCGCGGTGATGGAGTCGGTGAAGCGCATCAGCGACGCGAAATACTCGGCGGTCCAGGCCTACACCGATACGACCATGAACGCCGCCGCGCTCGGTTCCACCGGCACCTCGGCCTGCGGATACACCAAGGCTGCGTACACGGTCAATCAGTACGGCAACCCTGCCACCGTGAATCCGGACATCGATCCGAACATCGTCGGCTCGGGCGGCATCTTCACGACCGCCGAGTATCAGGCGAGCTCCGACTATCAAAAGACCGCCGCCATCATGAAGCTGGTGATCGACGGCAATGCCGCCGCCGGCACCATCGAGATGGACGGATTCGACTATCACACGGGCGACCGCGCCACCGGCGAGGGACGCGACTTCAACGTCGGCAACTGCATCGGCGCGTGCCTGGAATATGCCGCGCGAGTAAACAAGCCCGTCATGATCTACGTATTCAGCGACGGATCCCTCGCGAGCAGCGGCATGATCGACAGCTCGGCCGGCGGACGCGGCAAGGGCGTGTGGACCGCCGACAATCAAAACGTCGCGTCCACCTATTTCCTGGTCTTCGACCCGCGAGGGCGCCCCACGCCGATGCAGAGCGACAAGGAGATGAGCCTGCAGATCGGCAACTTCAATCCTGATGGGTCGCTGAACACCAACGGCAGTCCCGCCGGCAACAACGTGTTCAACCTGGTGCAGATGGTGGTGCTCAACTACATCGCGCTGCATGGGGCGGGCGCGGAGGCGGCGTTCGCCACGTTGTACCCGGGAGCGGGCCAGCCGGGCCCCAATCTCAACAACACCCTCGGCACCGGGAGCGCGCTCGACGCATGGATCGCCTATGAGCCGCTCGCGAGCGTGGTGAGCGGCAGGGTGACCTAAGCGCCGTCGCTCACGCTCCGCCCGCCGGTCGCATGCAGCTCGAGCACGGCCATCGTGACATCGTCCGACGGCTCGCGTTGCCGCGACGGATGACGTCGCGCGCCAGGTGGTGCGGAGTTTCCGGCAATTTCCGCGAATGTGCGCCAAGTCATACTGAAACGGCGTTATCCAGCGTCTGTTGCGTTGACACTGCGGCTCGCATTGTGCGATTTTGCATAAGGTCTGATCAGGGCAAACCCGCCGAAAGGCGGGGGCGCAAAGCTTCCGGTCTACGGGGTGTCCCACCCAGGACAGCGGGGTTACCAGCGTGATTGATGTGCCGCATGCGTAGAGCGTCGTTCGCCGCCGCCTTGATGATGATCGGCGCCGCATTGAACGCCTCGATCGCCGCGGCGCCGAGCCTGATCGGCAAGGTTGCGCCGGACTTCGTGCTGAAGGGACTCGACGGGCGGAACCTGCGCATGTCCGAGTATCGCGGCCAGGTCGTGCTGGTGAACTTCTGGGCACGCTGGGCCGGGGAGGCGCGCGAGGAGATTCCCGCGCTCGACCGCATCAACACCACCTACGAGCGCGCGGGTCTGGTCGTGCTCGGCGTGTCGGTCGACGAGGACCTGGCGCGCGCGCGCGAGTTCGCGGGCGCCATGAAGGTGTCCTACCCGATCTTGTTCGATACCGGCTCGGACATCGGCAAGGATTACCTGCTGCAGAAAATGCCCGTCACGATCCTCGTCGATCGCTCGGGCGTGGTGCGTTATGCCAACGTTGGATACAAGCGCGGCGATGAGCGCGCTTACCTCGATCACATTCGCGAATTGCTGCGCGAATAAACGATAGGTTCAGTTATGAGTCTCAAGCATCGAGCCATGTCGATCACGGGTGCCCTGTTGCTGGCGGCAGGCGGCGTCCTCGCCGCAGCGCAGCCGCCGCCGGCGCCCGTACGGGATACCGCCGCGGCGTCGGCCCCGGCCTCCGCGGCCGCGACGAACCCGGCCGCGACGACTGCAAATCCTCCGAGCGCGCCGGCGCCCGCACCGTCGGCCGCCGCCGCCGCTGTGCCGAACGCGGCAGGCGCCGCGCCGAACGCGCCGAACGCGCCGGGCAGCGCCTCCGCCGCGCCGCCCGCGCCGGGCGATGCGCAGCCGACCGAGTTCAAGTCGCTCGATCAGGAAGTGCAGGGCCTGAAGAAGGACGTCATCGACCTGAACAAGGACCTGTTCGTGCTCGAGGAGGAGCTGCTCTTCCCGGCGAACACCCAGGTCGCGGTCTACGTGTCGATGGATGTCGGCACCTTCTTCGCGGTCGACTCGATCACGCTGAAAATCGACAACAAGGAAGTCAAGAATTATCTCTACACCGCGCGCGAGGCCGACGCGCTCCTGAAAGGCGGCGTGCAGCAGCTCTACCTCGGCAATCTGAAGGTGGGCAAGCACGAGCTGGTCGCGTTCTTCACCGGCAAGGGGCCGATCGAGCGTGACTACAAGCGCGGCGCTACGCTGAGCTTCGACAAGGGTGTCGGCGCCAAGTATCTCGAGCTCAAGATCACGGATCACGTCGCCAAGCATCAGCCCGAGTTTGCGATCAAAGACTGGGAATGATGCGTGCGACGTTCGATTAACAGGTTCGGGCCTCCCCTCCTGGGCTGGCTGCTCTGCGTCGGAGCCGCGCACGCCAAGAACGTGCCGCCGGATCCCAACGGCCTGCCGCCCCGCGACGTGAAGGACCTGCACTACGGCGACGTGCTGTTCTACTTCTACCAAGACGATTATTTCGATGCGATCACGCGGCTGCTCGCGGCCAAGCAGCTGCATCGCATACCGCACACCGAAGGCGAGGCGGAGCTGCTGCTCGGCGGCCTGTATCTGTCGCTCGGCGAGCACGTCGAGGCGGGGCGCATCTTCGAGGCGCTGCTGCAGCAGAACGTGTCCGAGACCGTGCGCAACAAGGCCTGGTTCTACCTCGGCAAGGTCTGGTATCAGCGCGGCTACCTGGCGGAGTCGGAGACCGCGCTGCGCAAGGTCTCCGACAAGATCGACCCGCGCATCAGCGCGGAGCGCTACATGCTGCTGGCGCAGGTGATGATGAAGCAGGGCCGCTACGACGACGCCATCGCCGCGCTCGGCAGCTGGCACGGCGCGCCCGATTGGACCGCGTACGCCCAGTTCAACCTCGGCGTCGCGCTGGTGCGCAAGGACCGCCTCAACGACGCGATTCCCTATCTCGATCGCGTGGGCCGCATCGTGACGCGCAGCGAGGAGCTGCTGGCGCTGCGCGACAAGGCCAACCTGGCCTTGGGGTTCGCGTTGCTGCAGGCGCAGCGGCCGGCCGAGGCGAAGCCGATCCTCGAGCGCGTTCGGCTCGAGGGACCCTACTCGACCAAGGCGCTGCTCGGCGTCGGCTGGGCGGATGCCGGGGGCGGCGACTTCAAGCGCGCCCTGGTTCCCTGGCTCGCGCTGCGCAAGCGCAACCTCCTGGATTCGGCGGTGCAGGAGTCCTTTCTGACCGTGCCGTACGCCTATCTGCAGCTGCAGGCCACCGGCCAGGCCGCGGACTTCTACAGCTCGGCCATCGACTCCTTCGATGCCGAGATGCGGCGCATCGACGACTCGATCGAGCAGATCCGCGAGGGCAAGCTGCTCGACCGCCTGCTGAACGACGACAAGAAGGACTCGCTCACCTGGTACTGGCAGCTGACCACGCTGCCGAACGCGCCCGAATCGCGCTATCTCTACCAGCTGCTCGCCAGCAACGAATTCCAGGAAGGACTGAAGAATTACCGCGAGCTCAACTACATGAGCCGCAATCTGGATCTGTGGCGCGAGGATGTGCTGGTCTACGACGACATGCTCGACACCCGCCAGGAGGCCTACCACGAGCGCCTGCCGAAGGCGGACGCGGTGATGAGCGCCACGGATCTCGCGGCGCTGACGCGCAAGCGCGTGGACTTCGAATCGCGCATCAACGAGATCGACAAGTCCAACGATGTCGCCGCGCTCGGGACGCCGGACGAGCAGCGGACCTGGGCGCGCCTGCAGCGCATCGAGGAGTTCCTGGCGGCCCATCCGAACGATCCCGAGCTGGCCGAGATGCGCGACAAGTTCCGGCTGCTGAAGGGCGTCATGTACTGGCGCTTGTCGGCGAGCTTCAAGGCGCGGCTGTGGAACGAGCGCCGCTCCGTCAAGGAGCTGGAGGCGCAGATCCAGGAGACCCAGCGGCGCTCGGTGCTGGTGAGCCAGGCGCGGGCGGCGGCTCCGACCAACACCGGTGCGTACGCGGCGCGCGTGGCCGAGGTACGCGCGCGCCTCGATCAGATGCAGGAGCGGGTCGCCGACGTCTCGGCGCGCCAGAACCGCTACCTGCAGGTGCTCGCCATTCGGGAGCTGGAGGCGCAGAAGGTGCGCATCTCCACCTATCAGATCCAGGCTCGTTACGAGCTGGCCTCGATCTATGACCATGCCGCGAACCCGCCGGCGAAGGCGCCGGATGGATCCGCCAAGCCGGCGCCGGCGAAGCCCCAGCCATGATCCTTCGCAGCCTCTCCGCCGCCGCTTGCGCCGTCGCCGCCCTTGCCGCGGGAGCCGCCGGCCTGCTGCCGGCTTCGGCGCTGGGCGCGCAGAAGCCCAAGGATGCTCCGACCATCAAGGACCTGGAGTCGCAGCAAGTCGACGTGAGCACCAATCCGCCGACGAACGTCGATGCCAACAAGACCATGGACAGCTACAAGAAATTCCTGGACTTGAACGCGGGCGACGCGGCCTTGCGCGCCGAGGCGCTGCGGCGTCTCGGCGATCTCAACCTGGAAAGCTCGGAGTCCGAGCGCATCGAGCGCGAGCTGGAGACCAATGAGGGGCTGCGTGCCACCGAGGCCATCCACCTCTACTCGGCGCTGCTCAAGACCTATCCGAAATATGAGCGCAATGATTCGGTGCTATATCAGCTGGCCCGCGCGTACGAGCTGAACACGCAGCGCGACAAGGCCCTGGCGGCGCTGGATCAGCTGGTGGCGAGCTATCCGAACAGCCGTTACATCGACGAGGCGCAGTTCCGCCGCGGCGAGCTGTTGTTCTCCGACAAGGCTTATGCAAAAGCGCAGAGCGCCTACGAGGCCGTGATCAAGATTGGACCGTCATCGCCGTTCTATACACAGAGCCTGTACAAGCATGGCTGGTCGCTGTTCAAGCAGGGTGAGAACGAGCGCAGCCTGGACTCCTTCGCGGGGGTGCTCGACGCGGTGCTCATGCCCAAGGGCGCGAAGCGCATGGTCGACATCGACGCCCTGAGCCGCCCGAATCGCGAGCTTCTCGAGGATACGCTGCGCGTCATGTGCATCACGTTTTCCTATCTCGACGGCCCGAAGTCGGTCGACGAGTTCGTGCGGCATCGCCCGCCGCGGCCGTACTCGTATCTCCTGTACGCGCGTCTCGGCGACCTGTACATCGAGAAGGAGCGCTACACCGACGCGGCGGAGAGCTACCGCGCCTTCGTCTCGCAGGATCGCAACAACGAGAATGCGCCGTTGCTCGAGATGCAGGCGATCGAGGCCTATTCCAAGGGCGGGTTTCCGCAGCTCGTGCTGCAGGGCAAGCAGGAGTTCGTCGAGAACTACGGCTTCGGCACGGCATATTGGCAGGGCCGCGACCCCAAGAAGGAGCCCAAGGTCGTCGCCGTGCTCAAGACCAACCTGAAGGACCTCGCGCAGTATTATCACGCGCAGGCGCAGCGGACCAAGAGCGTCACGGACTACCAGGAGGCCGCCAAATACTACCGCGCCTACCTGACCTCGTTCCCGGACGATCCGGATTCGGCCGTGACCAATTATCTGCTGGCCGATACCCTGTTCGAGAGCCGGCAGTACCTGGATGCCGCGCACGAATACGAGCGCACGGCCTACGGCTACGGCACGCACGAGAAGGCCGCCGCCGCCGGCTATGCCGCGGTCGTGGCGTACGGGAAGCACGAGGAGACGCTGAGCGGCCCCGCCAAGAGCGAGGTGCATGCGCACGCCCTGGACAGCTCGCTCAAATTCGCGGCAGCGTTTCCATCCCATCCGGAGAGCGCGCAGGTGCTGATGCGCGCGGCCACCGAATTGTACGGCGTCAAGGACTATGCGCGGGCGGTCGCCGCCTCGCAGGCCCTGCTCGCGCGCCAGCCGCCGGTCGACACGACCAAGCAGCGCGTGGCGTGGACGGTGATCGGCAACTCGAACTTCGACCAGGGCGCGTTCGACAAGGCCGAAGAGGCCTACAACCACGCGCAGACGCTGATGCCCGCGAACGATCCCGAGCGCCAGGTCATCGTCGAGCGCCTGGCGGCCTCCATCTACAAGCAAGGCGAGCAGAAGAGCCGGGCGGGCGACGGGGCCGGCGCGGTGGACGACTTCCTGCGCGTCGCAACGCTGGCGCCGGGCTCGAAGGTGCGGGCGAACGCCGATTTCGATGCGGCCGCGCTGCTCTTCAAGGCGAAGCAGTGGGATCGCGCCATCGTCGTGCTGGAGGGATTCCGGCGCAATTTCCCCCAGAGCCCGCTGCAGGCCGAGGTGACGCGCGACCTGGCGGTGGCTTACGCGGAATCGAACCGTCCGCGCGAGGCGGCGGCGGAATTCGAGCGCATTGCGCAAAATCCCGCCGAGACCGCGGACGTGCAGCGCGAGGCGACCCTGCAGGCCGCGGATCTCTACGACAAGGCGGGCGACGGCGCCCGGTCCAAGACCATGTTGGAAGCCTTCGTGAAGCACTTCCCGCAGCCGCTGAATCCGGCGATGGAGGCGCGCAACAAGCTGGCGCTGATGGCCGCGAAGAGCGGCGACATCTCGGCGCGCGATTCATGGCTGCGCGACATCGTCGCGGCCGACCGTGCCGCCGCCGCGGCGCGCACGGATCGAAGCCGCGCGCTCGCCGCCCACGCAACCCTGACACTCGCCGCCCCGGCGCGCGAGGAGTTCAAGCGCATCAAACTGGTTGCGCCGCTCAAGAAGTCGCTGGCGGAGAAGCGCAAGGCGATGGAGGCGGCGCTCAAAGGCTACGAGCAGGCCGCGGATTATCAGGTGCTCGACGTGACCACGGCGGCCACCTTCGAGAGCGCCGAGCTGTACCGCCAGCTCGGCAAGGATCTGATGAGCTCGGAGCGGCCCAAGAATCTCAACAAGGACGAGCTGGAGCAGTACGACGTGCTGCTGGAGGAGCAGGCCTTTCCGTTCGAGGAGAAGGCGATCAAGTTGTACGAGGTGAACACCGCGCGCGCCAAGGACGGCGCTTACGATGAGTGGGTGCAGAAGAGCTATGCCGCGCTGGCGGACCTCAGTCCCGGACGCTATGGCAAGGTGGAGATCGGTGAGCAACCGGCCGAATCGATTCGTTAGCGCCGCGATGCCGGCGGTGCTCGCGCTGCTCGCGGCGTGCCAGAGCGCGCCGCCGAGGGCCGCGTCGGCTCCCGCCGCGGCCGCCGGCTCCGCGCCGCCGAGCGGCGCGGCGAGCCTCGCCGCCTCGACCGGCGCGCGAACCCCGGCCGGGCAGGGCGCCACGGCGGCCCCCAAGCTCGCGGGCACGAATTCAGGCGCCGCTTCCGGGGCCGCGAACGGGCCGGCGAACGGGGCCGCGGGCGCCAATGCCGCTGAGACGCCGGGCGCCTCGGCGGCGGCAGTGCCGCCGCCGATTCCCGAGCGCGCG
>DATAUO010000212.1:0-13308 GCA_036268215.1 Steroidobacteraceae bacterium | reverse complement strand
AGCGGAGTGACCTGCTGGTCGAGCGGTTGCGCTCGACGGCCGCTTGCGGAAATGCAGCAGAGCGAAAACGGCGGGGACGAAGACGAGCGTGGCGACGGTCGCGAAAATCAGGCCGCCGATCACGGCGCGGCCGAGCGGTGCGTTTTGTTCGCCGCCATCACCCGCGCCGAGCGCCATCGGAATCATGCCGATGATCATCGCGAGCGCCGTCATCAGCACCGGCCGCAGCCGCGTGAAGCCCGCCTCGAGCGCGGCGGCGGCCGGGCTCATGCCCGCGTGCATCTGCTCGCGGGCGAAGCTGATCACCAGCACGCTGTTCGCGGTGGCGACGCCCATGCACATGATCGACCCGGTGAGCGCAGGCACGCTCACCGTGGTGTGCGTGAGGAACAGCATCCAGACGATGCCGGCGAGCGCGGCGGGCAGGGCCGCGACGATGATCAAGGGGTCGAGCAGCGACTGGAAGTTCACCACGATCAGCATGTAGACCAGCACCACAGCCCCGATCAGACCGAGCAGCAGCCCCTTGAAGGACAAGCGCATGGTCTCCACCTGCCCCTTCAGGACCACGTGCGAGCCCTTGGGCACGTCCTGCTTCGAATCGTCGAGAACCTTTTCCATTTGCGCCTGCACGTAGCCGAGATCGGTGTCCTGGACGCTGCCGTAGATGTCGATCGCGGTCTGCGAGTTGTAGTGACTGACCACCGAGGGACCGACGCTGCGATGAAAGGTCGCGACGCTCGACAGGATCTGCGAGGTGCCGCCCGTCCCCACCCCCCCTCCGCCGCCCGCGCCGGCGGCCCCCGCACCGGCGGCGGAGCCGGCCGAGCTCAGCGGCGTATTGCCGAGATCGTTGAGCGAGGCCATCCGATACTGCGGCGTCTGCGATACCACGTTGTATTGCGTGCCGGTGCGCGGATCGATCCAGAACGACGGCGCGGTCTGAAAGCTGCCCGACAGGGACACGAGCAGGTTCGAGGCGATGTTCTGCTGGGTGAGTCCGACCAGCTGGGCCTTGGTCCGGTCGACGTCGACGTTGAGCTGCGGGTAGTCCTGTTGCTGCTGGATGTGCAGGTCGACCGCGCCCGCGATGTATTGCATCTTCTTCAGCAGCTGCTTGGCATAGGCCTCGTTTGCCTGGATGTTGGCTCCCGAGATCTGCACATCGATGGGCGAGGGCAGGCCGAAATTCAGGATCTGGCTGACGATGTCGGCGGGCTGGAACGCGAACTGCACTCCGGGGTACGTGGACGCGAGCTTGAGGCGCAGATCGCGCCGGTACTTCTCCACCGACGAGTGCTTCTTGGCGAGATTGATGAAGATGTCGGCATCGCCGGGCCCGACGGGAGCCGAGGTGCTGTACGAGAGATTGATGCCGCTGTACGGCAGCCCCAGGATGTCCACGACGCTGGTGATCTGCTTGGAAGGTATCGCCTCGCGGATGGTTCTCTCCACCCGGTCCGCGAGAATCGCCGTCTGCTCGATGCGCGTGCCCGCCGCCGCGCGGAAGTGCAGCTTGAGCTGGCCGGCATCCACGCTGGGAAAGAAGTCCTGCCCGAGCCCCGGCAGCGGCCCCAGCGGAAAGGCGAGCAGCGCGGTCACGGCCATCGCCGCCAGGAACAGCATCGCGAAGCGCATGCCGCCGTCGAGCGCGCCGGCGAGCAAGGCTCGGTAGCCATGCCGCAGGCGCTCGAAGCGCTGCTCGAACCCCCGCTGGAAGCGCACCAGGAAGCCGCGGCCGCTGCGATGGGCCTGCTCCTGCTCGTGCTTCTCGAGCAGGTAGTTCGCCATCGTCGGCACCAGCGTCCGGGACAAGAGGTAGGACGCGAGCATGGCGAACACCACCGCCTCGGCGAGCGGGACGAACAGGTAGCGCGCGATCCCCGAGAGGAAGAACATCGGAATGAACACGATGCAGATGGACAAGGTCGAGACCAGCGCCGGCAGCGCGATCTGATGCGCGCCGTCGAGAATGGCGGCCTCGACGTCCTTGCCCTGCTCGAGCTGATAGTTGATGTTCTCGATGGTCACCGTGGCATCGTCGACCAGGATGCCCACCGCGAGCGCGAGGCCTCCGAGCGTCATGATGTTGATGGTCTCGCCGAGCGCGGCAAGGCAGGCGATCGAGGCCAGGATCGACAGCGGAATGGACACCGTGATGATGAGGGTGCTGCGCCAGCTGCCGAGGAACAGGAGGATCATCAGGCCGGTGAGCGCGGCCGCGATCACGCTCTCCCGGACCACGCCCGAGATCGCGGCACGCACGAACAAGGATTGATCGCTCAGCGCCTCGACCTTGAGATCGGGCGGCAGCGTCGCCCGCGCGGGCCCGAGCTTCGCGTTGATGCCGTTGATCACGTCGATGGTCGAGGCATCGCCGGTCTTCAGCACGTTCATGACCACGGCGCGCTTGCCGTCGACGCGGGCGATGTTGGTCTGCGGCGCATACCCGTCGCGCACGTGCGCCACGTCGCGCACGTAGACCACGCTGCCGTTGATGGTCTTCACCGGCAGTCCGTTCATCTGCTCGATCTCGGTCGGGCTCGCGTTGAGCTTGACGAAGTATTCCTTGGTGTCGATCTTCTGCGTGCCCGCGGGCAGGATGAGATTCTGCTGTCCGATCGCCGTCACCACGTCGTTTCCGGAGAGGCCGTGCGCGCGCAGCGCCGCCGGATCCAGATCGACCTCCACCTGGCGCTGCTTGCCGCCGTACGGATACGGCAGCGCGGCGCCCTGCACCGTCGCGAGCTGCGTGCGCAGGATGTTGTTGCCGAGGTCGAAGATCTCCTGCTCCGGAATGCTCTCGCTCGACAGCGCGAGCTGCAGGATGGGCACCGTCGAGGCGTCGTAGGAGAGGATGAACGGCGGCTGGGTCCCCGGCGGCGAGGCCTGCAGCTGCGTCTGCGCGACGGCGGTGATCTGCGCGAAGGCCAGCTCGCGCTTCGCCCGCGGCTGGAAGAAGTACTTCACCACCGCGACGCCGTTCACCGACTGCGACTCGGTGTGCTCGACGTCGTTCACCACGGTCTGGGCCGTGCGCTCGGAGAACAGCACGATGCGGTCCGCCATCTCCTCCGGCAACAGGCCCGTGTAGCGCCAGATCACGGCGACGATGGGAATGTTGATGCTGGGGAAGATGTCGGTGGCGGTGTTGACGATCGCCAGGACGCCGGTCAGCACGATCAGCGCCGCCAACATGAGGAAGGTGTACGGACGCTGCAGCGCTACTTTGACGATCCACATGATGCAGTGTCCGATTGAGCTCTGAAACGCAACGATATCCGCTCGCCGAGCGTTTCCGCTGTCGGAATACTCTTACCCGGCTTGTCGGATATCGCGTGCGGGCGGCATTATCGCATACGGAAGGCCGCCCCTCCCACGCGCCCCGTCATGACAGCATCAAGCTCCGCGCCGCCGCGATATCTTGTCGAGCGGCACGACGATCTCGGCGGCGGCAGCCTCGCCTCGGGCCGGAGAGTCGCTCGCGCCGCTCTGGGACGTCGCGCCCGCGTTTTCTCCGCAGCCATCGCAGCCTCCGCACCCGCCCGGCACCTTGGCCGCGACCGCCGCCCCGAGACGCGCGACCAGCCGCCGCAATCCCAGTACCCGCGGCGTGCGCGGTGCCGCGCCGAGCAGCGTCAGCGCAACCTGCCGCCGGAACGGCTTCGGGCCGAGCGCAACCGCGGCATAGCCCGCGCTCACGATGAGCGCGAGACAGACCACCAGCTTGTCGAGCCATTCGCTCATCGATCGCACCACCCCGGTCGACGATCGAGTCGGCTCTGCCGCAGCACCCTTGCGAGTCGCATCGGCCCGCTCATGATCTCACGAGCGCCAAGGCGACGTGATACGTGATCCAAGACCCGGCATACGCCATCGCGAACAGATACGCCGCCATGATCAAGGGATAACGCCACGAATTCGTCTCGCGTTTGACGGTCGCGAGCGTCGAGAGGCACTGCGGGGCGAACACATACCAGGCCAGGAGCGACAGGGCGGTCGGCAGGCTCCAGGAATGCGAGATCAAGGGCGTCAGTGCGCCGCTCACGTCGTTGCCCGTCGCGGACAGCGCGTACACGGTGCCGAGCGCGCCGACCGCGACCTCGCGCGCCGCGAGGCCGGGCACGAGCGCGATGCAGATCTGCCAGTTGAAGCCGAGCGGCGCGAACAGCACGGCGAGCCACGCGCCGATGTGACCCGCGATGCTGTACTGGATCGGCGCTCCGGCGGCGCCCGGCGGCGGCGCCGGGTACGACGACAGGGCCCAGAGGATCACCATGAGCGCGAGAATGATGGTGCCGACGCGGCTCATGAAGATCTCGATGCGCTGCCACAGCCCGAGCGCCAGATTGCGCAGGTTCGGCGCGTGATAGGCCGGCAGCTCGAGCATCAGGGGCTGGAGACCGGTGTCCGGCCGAGCGCTTGAGCACGAACGCGACGGCGAGCGCGCTCGCGACGCCGAGCAGATACAGCGCGAACAGCACCAGGCCTTGCAGCTCGAGACCGCCGGCGAGCACCCGGTGCGGGATGAATGCGCCGATGATCAGCGCATACACCGGAAGGCGCGCCGAGCAGGTCATCAGCGGAGCGATCATGATCGTGGCGATCCGGTCGCGGGGATTCTGGATGGTGCGCGTCGCCATGATGCCCGGGATGGCGCACGCGAAGCTCGACAGGAGCGGAATGAACGCGCGCCCCGAGAGTCCCACGCTCCCCATCAGACGATCCAGCAGGAAGGCAGCGCGCGGCAGGTAGCCCGTGTCCTCGAGCAGCAGGATGAAGAAGAACAGGATCATGATCTGCGGCAGGAACACCAGCACGCTCCCGACCCCGGCGAGCACTCCGTTCACCAGGAGGTCCCGCAGCAGGCTCGCCGGCAACGCGGCCGACAGCCACTCGCCGAGCGATGCGACGCCCGCCTTGATCGCGTCCATCGGTATCTGAGCCCAGGCGAACACGGCCTGGAAGACCAGGAACAGGATGGTCGCGAGGAGCAGCGTGCCCCAGATCGGATGCAGCACCACCGCATCGACGCGATCGCTGAAGGTCACCCCATGCAGCCGATCGCCGCCGACGAGGCCAAGGATGCGCCGTACCTCGGCTTGATCGTGCTCGAGATCCGCCGCGCTCGGCGTGATCCACACGGCCCGCGGGCGCGCGCCATCCGGCGGCGGCAGGCGGTCGAGCAGCCCCACCAGCCCCGCGACGCCCGTGGACTTGACGCCGATGGTCTCGACGACCGGCACCCCGAGCTCCGCGGCGAGGCGATCGGCATCGATCACGATGCCCTTGCGGCGTGCGATGTCGATCATGTTGAGCGCGATCACCATCGGCAGACCGAGCCGCTTCAAGCTCAGCGCCAGCCGGAGATTCTGGCGCAGGTTGGTGGCGTCGGTGACGCAGACCACGAAGTCCGGCTGGCTCTCGCCCGCGCGCCGGCCGAGCAGCACGTCGGCGGTGACCTGCTCGTCGGGTGTCAGCGGATCGAGACTGTACGCTCCCGGAAGGTCGAGCACTCGGACCTTGCGTCCCGAGGGCGTGAGCAAGCTGCCTTCCTTGCGCTCGACCGTGACGCCGGCGTAGTTGGCCACCTTCTGGCGGCTGCCGGTGAGAATATTGAATAGCGCGGTCTTGCCGCAGTTGGGGTTGCCAACCAACGCGATGAGGGGGCTTGCGGCCCTGGGGACGGCCTCCATGGCCTCAGGCGGGCTGCGTCTGCTCCGGACGGACACGAATGCACGCCGCCTCGAACAGGCGCAGCGCGAACGTGCCGGTCCCGATGCGCACCGCGATGGGCGCGCGCGCCATCAGGCCCTTGGCCACGATGCGCACCACCTCGCCCGGCAGGAATCCGAGCTCCGCGAGGCGGCGGCCCAACTCGCCGGAGGCCGGGGTGTCCGCAGCCGAAATGGAGATCACCCGCGCCGTCGCGCCGGGCGCGAGATCGGCCAGGCGGATGTCAGCCGCGTGACAATTTTTCTCTCCGGCTTGGGCCATGATGAACGCAATTGTATATGAGAATCGTTCCCATTACCAATTGAAGCGACGGGCAGTTTCGCTCGGCGACCGCGTTTGCTGCAACGCACCAAGTCGACGCCCGGATAGCGGTCCGGGCGTCTGCTAATCTTGCTGTCCCAAAACAACCGAGGCATATGAAATGCCTACGCTTTTCGAGAGGATCATCGCCGGTGAGCTCCCCGCGACGATGCTTCACCGCGACTCCCGGGTGGTCGCGTTCCTGGACATCAAGCCGGCGGCGCCGGTGCACATTCTGATCGTGCCCGTGAAGCCGATCCCGACTTCCGATGACGTCACCGAAGAGGACGAAGCGCTGATCGGGCACATGTTCATCGTCGCGCGCGATCTCGCGCGCCAGCACGGTATCGCCAAGAATGGCTACCGGCTCATCGTGAATTGCAATGCGGACGGCGGTCAGGAGGTCTACCACTTGCACATGCATCTGCTCGGCGGACGCAAGCTGGGACCCATGGTCGTACGGCCGTGATCCGATAGGAAAGAGGAGCTGTAATGAAGAAGAACAAAGCCGCGACGGGCAAATCCCGCGCCCCCAAATCATCGAAGCGCGAAGGCGCCGCAAGGTCCAAGCGCCCCGCAGCGCGGTCCGCCGCCCGCATGGTCCGGTCGACGTCGATGGTCAAGGCGCCGTCCAAGTCCCGGTCGCGGTCGCCCTCGCGAGCCAAGCCCTCCCCCGCGGCCCGGCGGGCGCCGAAGCACGAAGAGCGCCGTGAGCTGTACCCGGCTCTCGAGCCGTTTCGGCACGGCTATCTGCGCGTCTCCGACGTGCACGAGATCTATTTCGAGGAATGCGGCAACCCCGCCGGCAAGCCTGCGGTGTTCCTGCACGGCGGACCGGGTGCGGGCTCCGACAAGCGTGCGCGCCAGTTCTTCGATCCCCAGCATTACCGGATCGTGGTGTTCGATCAGCGCGGCAGCGGCCGCAGCCGGCCGAGCGCGAGCCTGGTCGAGAACACGACCTGGCATCTGGTCGCGGACATCGAGCGGCTGCGCAAGCATCTCGGGATCGAGCGCTGGCTGGTGTTCGGCGGCTCCTGGGGAAGCACCCTCGCGCTCGCCTACTCGGAAGCGCATCCCGAGCGCGTCACCGAGCTGATTCTGCGCGGCATCTTCCTGCTGCGTTACGCCGAGATTCGCTGGTTCTACCAGCACGGCGCCTCGGAGGTGTTTCCGGATGCGTGGGAAGCGTATCGCGACGCCATTCCCCCCGACGAGCGCGATGATTATCTGAGCGCCTATCACCGCCGGCTCACCGGCACCGATCAGCGCGCGGCGCTGGGGGCTGCTCGGGCGTGGTCCATGTGGGAGGCGTCCGCGAGCTATCTGCAGAGCAACGTCGACAACATCAAGAAATGGGGAGAGGATCAGTTCGCGCTGGCGGTGGCGCGCATCGAGTGTCACTACTTCGTCAACCGCGGCTTCCTGCGCAGCGAGAGCCAGCTCCTCGACGACGTGCCGCGGATCCGCCACATCCCGACCACCATCGTGCAGGGTCGCTACGACATGGTCTGCCCGGTGAACAGCGCCTGGGCGCTGCACCGGACCTTTCCGGAAGCCGAGCTGCGCCTGGTGCCCGACGCGGGACATTCGGCGTTCGAGCCCGGCAACACTCACGAGCTGGTCCTCGCCACCGATCGGTACCGCAGCCGTTAGCGAGGGTCCGCACCGGTCTCGAGAGATTGCGTAGGCGGATCGCGCTTCCCCGCATGCCGACGCTTTGCAAGATCGCGCTCGCCGCGGCACTCCTCGCGGTGTCGTGTGTCGCGGCGCGCGCGGCGGGCACCAAGCTGCTGCGCTTTCCGAACGTCGGGCACGAACGCATCGTGTTCAGCTACGCCGGCGACCTCTGGACCGTCGGCACGCAGGGCGGCACCGCGACGCGGCTCACCTCGGACGCCGGCGTCGAGCTGTTCGGCAGGTTCTCGCCGGACGGCCGCACCATCGCGTTCACGGCCCAGTACGGCGGCGATGAGCAGGTGTACGTGATCGCGTCCGACGGCGGCGCCCCGCGGCAATTGACGTTCTATCCCGCGGCCGGCCCGCTCGCCGATCGTTGGGGCTACGACAATCAAGTCTATGGATGGACCCCCGACGGAGCGGCGGTGTTGTTCCGGTCCGCGCGCGACGGCTATCGGCTGGGCGACTCGCGCCTCTACACGGTGTCCTCGAAGGGCGGCGCGCCGAGCCCATTGCCCATGCCGATGTCCGGGGCCGGCGCGTTCTCGCCGGACGGCAGGAAGATCGTGTATTCGCCGCTGTGGCGCGACTTTCGCGCGGAGAAGCGCTATCAGGGCGGCTGGGCCAACGATCTGTACATCTTCGATCTGAAGACGCCGGGTCTCACGCGCGTGACCGACGATCCGCGCACCGACCGCGACCCGATGTGGATCGGCGGCGCGATCTATTTCAATTCCGACCGCAGCGGTGTCTTCAACCTGTATCGCTACGATCTCGAATCCCGTCGGACCACGGCTTTGACGCACTATCGCGACTGGGACGTGCGCTGGCCGTCCGCCGACGCGGAGGGACGCATCGTTTACGAGCTCGACGGCGAGCTGCACCTCTTCGACGTGCGCACGCTCGAGGATCGCGCGTTGTCGATCACCGTTCCGGCGGACGCGACCATTGCCAGGCCGCACCCGGTCAACGCCGCGGACAACATCGAGAGCATGGTGCTGAGCCCCGGCGGCGAGCGCGTCGCCATCGTCGCGCGCGGCGACGTGTTCAGCGCGCCCGTCGAGCACGGGGTGACGCGCAACCTCACCCACTCCTCGACCGCGCACGACCGCGAGGCCGCTTGGTCGGCGGACGGCAAGCGCATCGCCTACGTGTCCGACGGCAGCGGCGAGGAAGAGGTCTACGTTCGACCTCAGGACGGCACCGGCCCCGCCGAGGCGGTCACGGACGGGTCCACGCACAGGTACTACGCGCCGCGCTGGTCGGGCGACGGTCGGCGCCTCGCGGTCGCCGACAGCACCGGAACGCTCTACGCCCTCGACATCGCGGGAAAGCGCAAGACCGCGGTCGCGCGCGATCCCTTCGAGCTCGCCGAGGACTACCGCTGGTCGCCCGACGGGCGGTTCCTGGCCTACACGCTGAACGATGCCGAGAACATCGCCGGCATCTTCGTCTGGTCGGCGGCGGACGGCGTCTCACGCCGCATCACGCCCGCCGGATTCAGCGCGCACTCGCCCGCCTGGTCTCCGAACGGCGAGCTGCTGTACTACTTGAGCGAGCGCGAGTATCAGCCCCTGATCAGCACGGTCGAGTTCGAGTTCGCCACCGATCGGCAGACCGGCATCTTCGCGGTGACGCTGCGCAAGGACGTGAAGAACCCTTTCGGCGTGCGCGACGATGCGCCCGGCGACGCGAGGCGCGACGAGGACGATGCCGACGAGGGCAGGAAGAGCCCATCCAAGCGCGGGTCGGCGGGCGCCGCCGGCAACGGCCGGGGCACCGAACGCATGCCCGCCGCCCTGCGGATCGACTTCGACGGCATCGAGGCACGCGCGATTCGCGTGCCGGTCGATCCGGACGACCTGTCGAGCTTGTACGCCGGCAGCGACAGCCTCCTCTACCAGCGCGGCGGACCGTACTTCTACGGGCGCGAATCCAGCGTCAAACCGACCGTGATGGCCTATTCCATCAAGAATCGCGAGGCCAAGCCGGTCATCGAGGACGTGACCGACTGGTCGCCGACCGCCGACGGCAAGCATGTGCTGGCCCAGCTTCCCTCCAAGGAGGTCAAGTACGTCGAGGTCGGCAAGAGCGGCGACTCGGACGATGACGACTCCAAGACGGTCTCGCTCGCCGGTCTTGCGTCGTCGCGCGTTCCCTCGGAGGAGTGGCGCGAGATCTTCGCGGAGTGCTGGCGCCGCTACCGGGACTACTTCTACGTCGAGAGCATGCACGGCTACGACTGGGCCAAGATCGGCGCGAAGTACCGGCCGCTGCTCGACTACGTCGGCTCGCGCGCCGACCTGAACTACGTCATCGCCGAGATGATCGCCGAGCTGACCGTCCAGCACGCCTACGTCGAGGGCGGCGACCTCGGCCTGCCGAAACGGCCGTTCATCGGGCTGCCCGGCGCGCGCTTCGAGCTGGATGCGGCCTCCGGCCGCTACCGGATCGCCAAGATCTATCGCGGCCAGAACGAGGAGGAGCGCTATCGCTCCCCTCTCACCGAGGTCGGCGTCGACGCTCACGTGGGCGACTACGTGCTCGCCATCGGCGGACGCGATCTCAGGGAGGGCACGGATCCCTACGAGCTGCTCGGGACCGCGCCCAACCAGCCGGTGGAATGGCGCATCGCCGCCACGCCCGCCGGCAAGGACGCACGCACGATTCGCTACGAGCCGCTGGCGAGCGAGACCGCGCTCAAGTACCTCGAGCACGTCGAGAAGGCGCGCGCGTACGTCGATCGCACCAGCGGCGGCCGCGTCGGCTACATCCACGTACCCGACATGGGCGAGGCCGGCTTGCGCGAGTTCATCAAATGGTGGTACCCGCAGGTCCGCAAGGAAGGCCTGGTGGTGGATGTGAGGGACAATGGCGGCGGCAACGTCTCCGAGCTCTTGATCGAGCGCCTGGCGCGCTCGCTCCACGGCATGAGCTTCGGGCGCAATCAACGCGTCGGGGAAACCTATCCGCGCGTCGTCGAGACCGGCCCCAAGGTGGCGCTGATCAACGAGGACACGGGCTCCGACGGCGACATCTTTGCGCACGCCTTCCGTCAATGGCGGATCGGTGCCACCATCGGCAAGCGGACCTGGGGCGGCGTGGTCGGGATCGCCGATCACGGACCGTTGCTCGACGGTGGCACCATTTTTGTGCCAGAGTTCGGCACGGCGGACGAGAATGGGCGGTGGATCATCGAGGGGCACGGGGTGGATCCGGACATCATGGTCGAGCAGGATCCTTTGCTGGTGCTCAAGGGCCGCGACCCGCAGCTCGAACGTGGCCTCGCCGAGGTCATGAAGCTCCTGCCCGCCGCGGCGGCCGGTCTGCCGCGGCGCGCGCCGGCCCCCAACAAGGCGGGCGCGGAGCAGCCGTGAGCGAGCCTCGCCGCAGCATCCACGGAGCAGCGCCCTTGAGCGACCCTCCCCGCAGCATCCTTCGCGTCGACGAGCCCTGACATGCCCGAGATCGCCAACGTCGCCCTGGCCCGGCCTTCCGACGCGCGGGAGATCGCCGAGATGTCGCGCGACTTGATCGAGCAGGGCCTCACCTGGTCGTGGACCCCGTCGCGCGTGCAGCACTTCATCACCGGTCCCGAGTCCTCGGTGGTGGTCGCGAGACGCTCGGGCCCCATCGCCGCATTCGCGATCATGCATTTCGGGGAGGAGGTCGCGCACCTGAACCTGCTCGCGGTCGCTCCCGATCATCGCCGCCAGGGACTCGGCACCCGCCTGATGGAGTGGCTCACGATCACCGCGGTCGAGGCCGGCGTGTTTCGCATCAACCTGGAGCTGCGCACGCGCAACGAGGCCGCGCGCGCGTTCTACCAGACACTCGGGTTCGACCAGCTCGGCGTCGTCCAGGGCTACTACCAGGGCCGCGAGGCCGCGCTGCGCATGTCGCGGCGCCTGGCCAAGGACTCGTGTTGAGCGGCGCGCATCGCGACCCGCGCCCGTTCGGCCCGACCGGCCGACGGATCTCGGCGGTCGGACAAGGATCCTGGAAGCTCGACGAGACCTCGCAGCGCGCCGCCATCGCCGCCCTGCGCCAGGGTCTGGATCTCGGCCTCGATCACATCGACACCGCCGAGATGTACGGCGCGGGCGCCGCCGAGCGCCTCATCGGCGATGCCATCGAGGGCCGGCGCGACGAGGTGTTCCTGGTTTCCAAGGTGCTCCCGAGCAACGCCTCGCGGCACGGCACGGTCGCCGCCTGTGAAAAGTCGCTCGGCCGACTGCGGACCGATCGCCTGGATTGCTATCTTCTGCACTGGCGCGGATCGCATCCGCTCGAGGAGACCATCGGCGCCTTCGAGACCTTGGTGCGCGACGGCAAGATCCGCTCGTGGGGCGTGAGCAATTTCGACGAGGACGACCTCGACGAAGCCGCTGCGATCGCGGGCGACGGCCACCCGGCCTGCAATCAGGTGCTCTACCACCTCGGGGAGCGCGCCGCCGAGCACGCCGTGCTGCCCTGGTGCCGAAAGCACGGCACCGCGCTGATCGCCTACACGCCCTTCGGCCAGTCGCCCGCGCCTTTCGATGCGCGCACCGCCAGTGGAAAGACGCTGCATGAGATCGCGGCGACGCACGGCGCCACGGCCCGACAGGTGGCGCTGCGCTTCCTGCTGCGCAACCCCGAGTGCTTCGTGATCCCGAAGGCCGCCTCGGACCGTCACCTCGCGGACAATGCCGCCGCGCTCGCGCTGCGCCTCACCGACGCCGAGATCGCGCGCATCGATGCGGCGTTCCCGCTCGGCCCCAAGCCGCGGCACCTGCCGACGATCTGACGCGCCACGGTCGATGCGTCGCGGCTCGCCCATCGGCGCGGGTCATCCCGCAGTCACGCCAACGCCATACCGCACGGCAAGATGCTCGCCAGCAGCATGCCCCCCATGGCCACCGCGGCCAGCGCCATCACGGCGAGTGCCAATGCTGCGAAGAGGCTGAGACGATTCATGGAACCTCGGATGCGACCCCTGGGCGTTGGTATTCTCGCGCGCCCTCTCCGCCATAACACCGCGCGGCGTGAAAAGTTTCATGAAGGTCCGATTGCACGGGGGGGCTGCGGTATCCCGCGGCGGGCGAGCCGCCAGGTAAAGATGAGCGCGGCGATGCTGCCGAGGACCACCAGCGGCACGAGGTCGAGCAGCACCTGCGAGGGTGTATGCCCTGCGGCCTTGAGCGCCCCGCCGAGCTTCGGGCCGACGATGGACCCGATGCGTCCGGCGGCCACCGTCGCACCCATCCCCGCCCCGCGAATCTCGGTCGGATAGACCAGGGCGCCGGCCGCATAGAAGTAGCCCTGCAGGCCCACGATGGCGCCGCCGAGCGCGAAGGTCACCACGAGCAGCGAGGCGAAATCATGCGGGCCTTTGCCCAGCACGAGCACCAGCACCGGGGCCGCGACGAAGGTGATGACGAGGCTCAGGTTGCGATGGCGGCTCTCGATCAGTTGTCCGAGAAGCAGCGCCGCGAGCGCGCCGCCGATGTTGAAGCCGATCTGCGCGCCGGCCGCCTGAGCCTTGGTGAATCCCTCCTCCGCCAGCAGCGTCGGCAACCAGCTCAGCAGGAGATAGAGAATGAGGAGCCCGAG
>DATAUO010000211.1:0-5547 GCA_036268215.1 Steroidobacteraceae bacterium | reverse complement strand
TCCTCGCGCGAGCACGCGCCGTGGGCACTGCTGGATCACGGAATCCGGGCGGTCATCAGCACCGAGATCGCCGACATCTTTCGCGGCAACTCGCTGAAGAACGGCCTCGTGCCCGTCACCGTGGACGAGGCGACCGCGCAGTGGCTGATCGAGCACCCGGGCATCGAGATCACCATCGACGTGGGCAACGCCCGGCTCGAGCTGCCGAACGGCGGCACGGCCGCATTTCCACTCGAGACATTCGCGCGTCATTGCCTCATGAACGGCGTCGACGAGCTCGGCTATCTGCGCAGCCGGCTCGCGGACATCGAGAGCTTCGAGACGGCGTGAAGGCGTTGATCGCGGTGCTCGCGGGCGACGGGATCGGAGGCGAGGTCACCTCCGAGGCGGTGCGCGTGCTCGAGCGGACCGCATCCAAGTTCGGACACCGGTTCGAATTCGAGCCGGGCCTCATCGGCGGGGCCGCCATCGACGCCACCGGCGAGCCGCTGCCGGCAGCGACGCTGCAGGTCGCCCGCGGCGCCGACGCGGTGCTGCTCGGAGCCGTCGGCGGTCCCAAGTGGTCGGCTCCGGACGCGAAAGTGCGGCCCGAGCAGGGCTTGCTCGGCCTGCGCAAGGCACTCGGTTTGTTCGCGAACCTGCGGCCGGTCGTACCGCATCCCGCGGTGCTGGACGCTTCGCCGATCAAGGCGCATCTGCTGCAGGGCGTCGACATCATGGTGGTGCGCGAGCTCACCGGCGGAATCTATTTCGGCGACAAGACCCGCACCGCGACCGAGGCGACCGACCTCTGCCGCTACACCGTCGCCGAAGTCGAGCGCATCGTCCGGCTCGCGGCAGGCCTTGCGCGCGCCCGACGCCGCAAGCTGGTCTCGGTCGACAAAGCCAACGTGCTGGAAACCTCACGCCTGTGGCGCTCCGTCGTCGAGCGCCTCATGCCGGTCGAGTTCCCGGACATCGCCTTCGAGCACATGCTGGTGGATTCGGCCGCCATGCATCTCATCCGGCGCCCCGCCGACTTCGACGTGATCGTCACCGAGAACATGTTCGGCGACATCCTCACCGATGAGGCCTCGATGCTCGCAGGCTCGATGGGGCTGCTGCCCTCGGCCTCGCTCGGCGAGTCCGCGCGCGGCGGCCTGTTCGAGCCGATCCACGGCTCGGCCCCCGACATCGCGGGGCGCGGAATCGCCAATCCTTACGCGGCCATTCTCAGCGCCGCGATGCTGCTGCGCTACTCGCTCGGGCTCGAGAGCGAGGCCCGCGCCATCGAGGTGGCGGTGGGCCGTGCCATCACCGACGGCGTGCTTCCGGCGGACCTCGCCCGCATCGGGCAGGCGGTCACGACGCGCGACGCCGCAGACGCGGTGCTGGCTGGAATTTGAGCGCCCGATCGAGGCCCGCCGCCAGGTCCGCGACGAGGTCCGCGGGATCCTCGATCCCGACCGACACGCGCAGCAAGCCGGGGCCGATGCCCGCCGTCAGGCGCGCCGCCTCCTCCATGCCGGCATGAGTCATGCTCGCGGGGTGCGAGATGAGGCTCTCGACGCCGCCCAACGACTCCGCCAGCGTGAAGCACTCGAGGCCGGCGAGAAACGCCTCGACCGCCGGCTCCCCGCCGCCGAGCTCGAAGCTCAACATGGCGCCGAAGCCGCTCTGCTGACGCCGCGCGATGTCATGGCCCGGATGACCCGCCAGGCCCGGGTAGTAGACCCGGGAGACGCACGGGTGGCGTGTCAGGAATTCCACCACCGCGGCGGTGTTCTCTGCGTGCACGCGCATGCGCGCATGCAGGCTGCGAACGCCGCGCAGGGTGAGGAAGCTGTCGAACGGTGCGCCGGTCACTCCGATGGCATTCGCCCACCAGCCGAGGCTTTCATGCAGCTGCGCGGTTGCCGCGACGACCGCGCCGCCGACCACGTCGCTGTGCCCGTTCAGGTACTTGGTGGTCGAGTGCATCACGAGGTCCGCGCCGAGCTCCAGCGGCCGCTGCCAGATCGGCGACAGGAAGGTATTGTCGACCACCGAGAGCGCGCCCGCCGCGCGGGCCTGCTCGGTGATCGCCCGGATGTCCACGACCCGGAGCAACGGATTGCTCGGCGTCTCGATCCACACCAGCGCGGGACGCCGCGCGAGCGCCTCGCCGAGAGCCTTCGAGTCCGCCTGATCGACGAAATCCACCGTGATGTGGCCCTGGCGCTGCCAGGCCGCGAGCAGACGGTACGTGCCGCCGTAGCAATCGAACGGAGCGAGCACGCGGGCACCTCCCGGCAGGGTGGAGAGGATCAGCGTGATGGCCGCGAGCCCGGTGCAGGTGATGACCGCCCCCGCGCCTCCCTCGAGGTCCGCGAGCGCTCCGCCCAGCTGGTCGCGCGTCGGGTTGCCCGAGCGGGTGTAATCGTACTTGCGCGGCTTGCCGAACTTCTCGAAGGCGAAGTTCGACGACAGGTAGATCGGGGGCACCACCGAGCCGTGCTGCGGATCGGACTCCAATCCCGCGCGCACCGACCGGGTGGTGATCTTCTTGCTAGGGTTCGGGCTCGCCTTGCTGCTCATACATCTGCTCCGCCAGGGCCAATTTGATGATGGGGGTCAGGGCCGCGCGCTCCTTGAGGAACGCGTCGTGCCCGAAGATGGAATTGATCTCGATGAGCTGGCGCGGCCCGCTCAACCGCGCGGACAGCGCCTGCATGTCGGCGAACGGCACGAGCTGGTCCTCGCGCACGGCGATCAGGGTCGCCGGGGTGCGCACCTGGGTGGCGTCCACGCGGTGCAGATCGATCGACTCGGACAGAACGAGAAACGACTCGGCGCGATATTTCTGCACGTAGTCGTCGCCGCGCGCGAACAGGTATTCCTCGATCGGAAACCGGAATCGGTCTTCGACGCGCACCGGCGCTCCGCCGAAGCGCAGCCGGAACTCCACCGAGCTGCGATAGGTTGCCATGGCGAGCGCGCGCGCGAGCTTCAGGCCCGAAGGGCCGTCGCCGCGCGCGATCGCCTCGCGCACGATCTGCCGCTGAACGCTGCGCCAGGCCGTGGACAGCGCCTGCGCGCCATCCGCCGCGCTCAGCACCACGATGTGCTGCACGGCATCGGGACATCGCTCCGCGAAGCACAGCGCCACCATTCCGCCGTAGGACGCGCCCACGATGGCGTGCAGCGGCGGCAATCCGAGATGGCGCTGGATGGCACGAAGCGCGTGCGCCTGATCGTAGGAGCTCAACGGAGGAAAGCGTCCGCCGCGCTCCGGGGTCGAGCTCGATCCGCGGCCGCCGAGGTAATCCATGCCGAGCACGCGGTAATGGCGGGTATCCACGCCTAGCCCGGGGCCGACGATCTCCGGCCACCATCCTTCGCTCCCGGACACCACGCGGTGCGCCGAGATGCCGCCGAGAACCGCAACCACGGGCGCATTCGCGGGACCCGCCAGCCGGAACGCAATGCGCGCATCCGGCAGCACATCGCCGTAGTGAAGGGCGTGCGGCTGCGGCAGTCGCAGCGTCTCATCGATGACTTCGGCGGGTTTATCGGCCAATTCGAGCTCCGTACATACAGGTTCGGGAACCCCTGTAGCGCCAGCGCTCGCGGCCAGTGCGTCGACTGACGCATGATCGGCGGCTCATCTATCGGAACTGAATGCCGGTTCCGCAGGAGTTGGCACCGTTCCCTCGAGGCGGGTGCCTGATCGGGTGGTTGCCCCGGCTTCTAAGGGCCTTTCCCTCAGCCGGTCTAGATGGGCCCCTGAATTTTAGCAGGCGCGGCGGGCGGGTCAAGCCATTTAACCGAATATGGGCGTTGCGATGGACTTTCCAATGCATTAATGTACTAGCACGTTAATACATCGAGCGATGCAGCAAGGAGCTTCCCCGCTCGAGCGAGGCAATTTGTGAAAGCCCATCGATCGCCCACCCAGCGCCAGGAGCAGCATCACGAGCGCGCGCTCTGCGCGGCCATTCTCGCGCTGCGCAGCGTCGAGGAGTGCCGCAGCTTCTTTCGCGACCTCTGCACGCCGGCGGAGCTGCAGGCGATGGCCGACCGGTGGGCCGTGGTCGAGCTCCTGGAGCGCGCCCTGCCCTATCGCGAGATCCACCGGCTCACGGGGGTGAGCGTGACCACCATCGGGCGCGTGGCTCGCTATCTCACGTCGGGGAGCGGCGGATACCGCGCGGTCACCGAGCGGCTGAACGGGCGGCCGGCATGAAACCCACCGAAGAGGCGCCGGCGTGAGCGCCGCTCAGGACACCATGCGGCTCAAGATCGCGATCCAGAAGAGCGGCCGGCTCACCGACGCCTCGCTCGATCTCCTGTCCCGTTGCGGGCTCAAGTACAGCCGCGGCAAGGATCAGCTCATGTGCTACGGCGAGAACATGCCGCTCGACGTGCTGTTCGTGCGCGATGACGACATCCCGGACCTCGTGCAGGAGGACGTTTGCGATCTTGGCCTCGTGGGTCTGAACGTGGTCGAGGAAAAGCGCCTGGCTTTCGGGGAGCGCGGCGTCGCGCCCTTGTTCGAGACCGTGCGCAAGCTCGACTTCGGGCGCTGCAAGCTTTGCCTCGCGGTGCCGGACGGATTTGCCTACGAGGGGGTCCGGTCTCTCGAGGGCCGGCGCATCGCGACCACCTATCCGCAGATCCTCAAGCGCTTCCTGGCCGACAACGACGTCTCCGCCGAGGTGGTGGTGCTGTCGGGATCGGTGGAGATCGCTCCGCGCCTGAAGCGCGCGGACCTCATTTGCGACCTGGTCTCGACCGGCTCGACGCTCGCCGCCAATCACCTGCGCGAAGCGCTGACCATCCTCGCGAGCCAGGCCGTGTTGATCCGCACGCCCGTTCCCATCGCCGCCGAGAAACGCGAGTGGACCCGCCGCTTGCTGATGCGCATCGACGGGGTCGAGCAGGTCAAGGAAAGCAAGTACATCATGCTGCACGCGCCGCGCTCGGCGCTCGCGGCCATCGCGCGGCTCCTCCCGGGCAGCGAATCCCCCACGGTGATCCCGCTCGAAGGGCGCGGCGACCGGGTCGCGGTGCACGCGGTGTGCCGCGAGAACGTGTTCTGGGAGACACTCGAGGACCTGAAGAGCGCGGGCGCGAGCTCCGTGCTGGTGCTGCCCGTCGAGAAAATGCTGGACTAGCGCTCAGCGCCGCGGACGCGAGCGGCGCCCACAACCGGAACACACGATCGATGCAGATTCTCGACTGGAGCACACTGACCGCCGCCGAGCGCCGCCAGGCGCTGGCGCGCCCGGCGCAGCGCGATGCCGACGGGGTCCGCGCGCAAGCTCGCGCGATCATCGACCGGGTCCGTCGCGGAGGCGACGCCGCGCTCGACGCCCTGACCCGCGAGCTCGACCAGGCGGCGCCGACGACGCTGCGCGTGACCGCCGACGAGATGAATGCAGCCGAGCGCGCGCTGACGCCGGAGCAGATCGGCGCGTTGGAGCGCGCGATCGACAACGTCCGCCGCTTTCACGCGGCGCAATCGCCGAGCGACATCCGCCTCGAGACGGCGCCCGGAGTGCTGTGCGAGCGCCTCACCGTGCCCGT
>DATAUO010000210.1:0-2878 GCA_036268215.1 Steroidobacteraceae bacterium | reverse complement strand
CTCCGTTCGTCGCGGGCTTCGTCGGCGCGAACAACCGCATCGTCGGCCGCGTCTCGCGCCAGGACGGCGAGCTGGCCGAGATCGCCACCTCCGACGGCTGGACCGTGCTGGCGCGGCGCCACGGCGCCGTCGCGCCGGGCGATATGGTCGAGGCGTTCGTGCGCCCGGAGGTCGCCAACATCGCGCGCAGCGCCGCCGAGCTGCCTCAGGATCAGCCGCGCCATGAGGGCGAGGTGCAGAGCGTGCTGTTCGACGGCGCGAACTCCGCCGTCCTGCTCGCCGAGGCGCGCACCCGGCGCGAGTTCCGGATCGCCCTGCCGCAGACCGGCCGCCTCTCCGATCTGAAGCCGCAGGAAAAGATCGTGTTCAGCTTCGACCCGTCGCGGGCGGTGTGTTTCCCCGCGCGCACCGGCGCAGCGGAGCAAAGTGCGTAGCGCGGGCTGGCAGGCGCGCCTGACCCTGGGGCTGCTGCTGGCGCCCGCGCTCATCTGGCTGCTCGCCCTGATCATCCTGCCGCACGTGGACCTCGCCATCCTTTCCTTCCGCGAGCGCGTCGGCCCCCGGCAGTACGCGCCCAGCCTGGCGCAATACAAGACATTCTTCACCGAGCCGCTCTACTGGCACGTGTTCTTGCGCACCGCGGTCATGTCGGTGCTCGCCACGTTCCTGACCCTGCTGCTGGCCTTTCCAATTGCGTGGGTCATCGCCAAAATCGCGCGCGGTCGCGCCGGCTCCCTGCTGTTCATCGTCTGCCTGATACCGTTCTGGGTCAGCGAGACGGTGCGCACGCTCGGCTGGATGATCCTGTTGCGCGAGTCGGGCGTCTTGCCCGCGATCCTGGTGAAGCTCGGCATCACCTCCGTGCCGGTCGAGCTCTTGTATCGCGACTCCACCATCATGGTCGGCCTGGTCTACACCTCGCTCCTGTTCATGGTCGTCCCGTTGGTGTCGAGCCTCGAGAGCCTCGACAACTCGCTGATCGAGGCCGCGTACGATCTCGGCGCCGGCGGCATGTCGGTCCTCCGCACCATCGTGATTCCGCATGCGGCGCCGGGCATCACCGCCGGCTGCATCGTGGTGTTCATGCTGACGCTCGGCAACTATCTGACCCCGACCCTGCTCGGCGGCAAGAATTCGCAGTGGTTCACCGAGCAGATCTACAACCAGTTCATCACGCGCTTCAACTGGGAACAGGGCGCTGCATTCGGCTTCCTGCTGCTCGGCTTGTCGACCGCGCTCGTCATCCTGGGCCTGCGCTTGAGCGGCCAGCGATTCGGCGACGTGATGAGAAGCACTTGAGACACGCCCGGCCCGAGGATCGGCGGCCGATGCGCGGGCTCACGGCTCATCCGGGGCCGACGCGCTCCGACGCCGCGCCGGGAGCCGGCCCATGATCCCCTCGCTACCGAGACCCGCCTGGCTGCGCGCCGCCACCGTCGGCTACGTGGCCGCGTTTCTCGCCTTCCTATTCCTGCCGCTGGCCGTCGTCGCCGTGTTCGCGTTCAACGACGCGCCCTACCCGGCTCCGCCGTGGCACGGTTTCACTCTCGACTGGTTTCTCGGCAACTCGGCCGCCGGCCGCACGGGCCTGTTCGCCGACAGCGAGCTGCTCGACAGCATCGGCACGAGCTGCATCGTCGCCCTCTGCGTGACGCTGCTGTCGGCTTTGGTCGGAACCACGAACGCCTTCCTGATCGAGCGCGGCCGGTTTCCCGGCAAACAGGCGCTGTCGATCCTGATGCTCGCGCCGCTGGTGATCCCGGGCGTGATCCTCGGCATCTCGATCCTGGCCTTCGCCAGCCGCGTGGCCGATTTCGCCGACGACACCTTCGGGCTCGAGCTGGATTTCCTGAGGCCGGGCTTGCCGCTCGTGGTGCTCGGGCAATTCTCGTACATCGCGACCATCGCGACGCTCACGATCAGCGCTCGCTTACGTCGGTTCGACCGCACGCTCGAGGAAGCCGCACTGAACCTCGGCGCATCGAGAGCCGCGGTATTCCGCACCATCCTGCTGCCGTACCTGCGGCCCGCCCTGCTCGGCTCCGCGGCGATCTCGTTCCTGATGTCGTTCGCGGACTTCAACACCACGCTGATGCTGGTCGGCGCCGACGCGCCCCTGACGGTCATGATGTACGGACGCATGCGCGAGGGTGCGACCCCCGTGCTGAACGCCGTCAGCCTGTTCCTGATGATCGCATCCGCGGTTTTGGCCTTGACGCTGCTGCGGCGGAGCTCCGGCAAGCCCAAGCCTGCGGCCTAGCCTGGCGGCGCGGCACGCGGCCGCCGCGTGGGCGATTGCCGTTCGCGCTCCGCCGGAGCGCGGCCCGGCGTCTTTTTCCAACTCGGCAAGAACCGGAGTGTCGCGGCCCCGGCCGGCCGCTAGTCTGGGCTCACTCGAATTCAATGGAGACGGACATGACCATTCCCAATAGCAAGTCCGGCGCGTCCTTGCCGCGCGCCGAGTCTGGCCCCGAGCGCGTCGTCCAGCGCATGCAGGAGCTGGCCCGCTACATCGACGAGCACGCGGCCGAGGCGCTTCCCCTGGCGCAGCTCGGCAGGCGGGCGCACCTCTCGCCGACCCACTTGCAGCGCACGTTCAAGGCGATCGTGGGCGTGTCGCCCAAGGCCTATCAGGACGCAGCGCGTCTGAAGCAGCTCAAGTCCGGGCTCAAATCGGGCAAGAGCGTCATCGATGCCATCGGCGAAGCGGGATTCGAATCCACCAGCCGCGTCTACGGTCATGCGCCGCGCAGCCTCGGCATGACGCCGTCTGCGTATCGCTCTGGCGGCGCGGGAGAGCGCATCGTCCATGCGTATCGTCGAACGGCGCTCGGTCCTTTGCTCATGGCGGCTACGGAGCGCGGCGTCTGCTTCGCGC
>DATAUO010000209.1:0-41155 GCA_036268215.1 Steroidobacteraceae bacterium | reverse complement strand
GTGTATTGCTCGTGACCGGGCGTGTCGGCCACGATGAACTTGCGCGCGGGCGTGGCGAAGAACCGGTAGGCCACGTCGATGGTGATGCCCTGCTCGCGCTCCGCCTGCAGACCGTCGACGAGCAGCGCAAAATCGATCTCGCCGCCGCGGGTTCCCATCTTCCTGGAGTCTTCGCTGAGCGCCGCGTATTGATCGTCGAGGACCATCCGGGCCTCGTACAAGAGGCGCCCGATCAACGAGGATTTGCCGTCGTCGACCGACCCGCAGGTGATGAAGCGCAGCAGGCCGCGGGTCTCGGACGGCGCATCCATCAGAAGTAGCCCTCTTGCTTGCGCTGCTCCAGGGAGGCGGCCCCGTCGCGATCGACGCCGCGTCCCTCGCGCTCGGAGGTCCGCGCCGCGAGCATCTCGCCGATCACGGCTGCCGCATCGCCCGCGTGGCTCAAGGCCGCACCGGTCAGCGGGTAGCAGCCGAGGGTTCGAAACCGCACCGTGAGCCGCTCGATGGGTTCCCCCGCCGGGAGCGGCAGGCGCTCGTCATCGACCATGATCAGGCGGCCCGCCCGCCGCACCATCGGCCGCTCCTTCGCGAAGTACAACGGCACGACCGGGATGCTCTCGGCGCGGATGTACTGCCAGACGTCCATCTCCGTCCAGTTCGAGAGCGGAAACACGCGGATGCTCTCGCCCGGGTTCTTGCGCGCGTTGTACAGCGACCAGAGCTCGGGCCGCTGGTTCTTCGGATCCCAGCGATGCTGCGCGGAGCGGAACGAGAACACCCGCTCCTTCGCGCGGCTCTTCTCCTCGTCGCGGCGGCCGCCGCCGAACGCAGCGTCGAAGCCGTGCCGGTCGAGCGCCTGGCGCAGGCTCTGCGTCAACATGACGTCGGAGTAGGCGGCGCCGTGCGTGAAAGGCGTCACTCCCGCCTTCACGCCCTCCTCGTTGGTGTGCACGAGGAGCTGCATGCCGACCTCGCGCGCAACGGCATCGCGAAACTCGAGGAGCTCGCGGAAATCCCAGCCCGAGGCGATGTGCAGCAAGGGAAACGGCGGCTTGGCGGGCGCGAACGCCTTGCGGGCGATGTGCAGCATCACCGAGCTGTCCTTGCCGACGGAGTAGAGCAGCACGGGGTTCTCGCATTCCGCGGCGACCTCGCGGAATATGTGCACGCTCTCCGATTCCAGCCGCTCGAGATACCCCAGCTTGGGCATCAGGTGGAAGCTTCCCTAGACGTAGCGCGCCGGGGTCTTGCGGCGCACCTCGTCCGCCGTGACTCCGGGCGCGAGCTCGATCAGCTTGAAGGGCGCCTTGCGATCCGGCCGAGAGAACACCGCGAGGTCCGTGACGACCATGTCCACCACGTTGGTGCCGGTGAGCGGCAGCTCGCAGCGCGACTTGAACTTCGGATCGCCGTCCTTCGAGGTGTGATCCATGACGACGACCACTCGTTTGACGCCGGCCACCAGGTCCATGGCCCCGCCCATCCCCTTGACCATCTTGCCGGGAATCATCCAATTGGCGAGATCGCCGTTCTCGGCCACCTCCATGGCACCGAGGATCGCAAGATCGATGTGGCCGCCGCGAATCATGCCGAAGCTGTCGGCCGACGAGAAGTACGAGGTCATGGGCAGCGCCGTCACCGTCTGCTTGCCGGCGTTGATCAGGTCCGGGTCCTCCTCGCCCTCGAATGGAAAGGGTCCGGTGCCGAGCATGCCGTTCTCGGATTGCAGCACGACCTTCATGCCCTCCGGAATGTAGTTGGCGACCAGGGTCGGAATGCCGATGCCGAGGTTCACGTAGAACCCGTCCTCGAGCTCGCGGGCGGCGCGCGCCGCGAGATCCTCACGCGACCACGGCATTGCGGGCCTCCTCGCGCTTGCGCACGGTGCGTTTCTCGATCAGCTTGCCGTATTTGGGCCCCTGCATGATGCGCTGGACGAAGATGCCCGGCGTGTGGATGCCGTCCGGATCGAGCTCGCCGACCCCGACCAGCTGCTCCACCTCGGCCACGGTGACGCGGCCGGCGGTCGCCATGTTGGGATTGAAGTTGCGAGCGGTCTTGCGATAGACCAGGTTCCCCTCGGCGTCGCCCTTCCACGCCTTGACCAGCGACACGTCGGCGACCAGGCCCTTCTCGAGCACGTAGGTCTCGCCGTCCACGACGCGGGTTTCCTTGCCCTCGGCAACCAGGGTGCCGGCTCCCGTGCGGGTGTAGAAGCCGTAGATACCCGCGCCACCCGCGCGGATGCGCTCGGCGAGCGTGCCCTGCGGGTTGAATTCGAGCTCGAGCTCGCCCGCGAGGTACTGCCGCTCGAACTCCTTGTTCTCGCCGACATACGAGGAG
Source organism: Steroidobacteraceae bacterium (assembly GCA_036268215.1). GTDB lineage: Bacteria > Pseudomonadota > Gammaproteobacteria > Steroidobacterales > Steroidobacteraceae > Bog-1198. The sequence goes on along the minus strand of DATAUO010000209.1, from coordinate 38,812 downwards.
ATCATCTTGCGGATCTGCCGCGTCTGCAACAGCACGCCGAGGCCGACGCCGTCGAGCCCCGCGTTGTTGGAAACGACGGTGAGATTCTTGACGCCGGAATCGTGCAGGGCGGCGATCAGGTTCTCCGGAATGCCGCAGGCGCCGAATCCGCCGCACATCAGCGTCATTCCATCCTTGACCACCCCGCGCAGCGCCGTGGCCGCGTCGGGATACACCTTCGAGGTTGTGGACACGTTGCCTTCTCAGTAGCGATAGTGATCTGACTTGTAGGGACCGTGCCGGTCGACCCCGATGTAGCGCGCCTGCGTCTCGGTCAACTCGGTCAACTGCGCACCGAGCTTGGAGAGCTGCAGCCGCGCCACCTTCTCGTCGAGGTGCTTGGGCAGCACGTAAACGCCGACCGGGTATTTCTTGGGGTGCGTATAGAGCTCGATCTGCGCGAGCACCTGGTTCGCGAACGAGGAGCTCATCACGTACGACGGGTGGCCGGTGCCGCAGCCGAGGTTCACGAGGCGCCCTTCCGCGAGCAGGATGATGCGCTTGCCGTCCGGGAAGATCACGTGGTCGACCTGCGGCTTGATGTTCTCCCAGGCATGGGCCCGGAGCGCCTCCACCTCGATCTCATTGTCGAAGTGTCCGATGTTGCACACGATGGCCTGATCCTTCATGCGCTTCATGTGCTCGTGCGTGATCACATGGAAATTGCCGGTGGCCGACACGAAGATGTCCGCCTTGTCCGCCGCGTAATCCATGGTGACGACCCGATAGCCTTCCATGGACGCCTGCAATGCGCAGATCGGATCGATCTCGGTGACCCAGACCTGCGCGGACAAAGCGCGCAATGCCTGCGCCGAGCCCTTGCCGACATCTCCGTAGCCGCACACGAGTGCGATCTTGCCGGCGATCATGACGTCGGTGGCGCGCTTGATCGCATCCACCAGCGACTCGCGGCACCCGTACAGGTTGTCGAATTTCGACTTGGTGACCGAATCGTTGACGTTGAACGCCGGGAAGGCGAGCTGTCCGTCCTTGGCCATGTGATACAGGCGCTTGACCCCCGTGGTGGTCTCCTCGGTGACGCCGCGGACCTTGCCGAGGCGCGCCGAGTACCACTGGGGGTCGACCGCGAGCTTGGACTTGATGGCCGCGTACAGGCTGCGCTCCTCCTCGTTGCCCGGATGCGCGATCAAGGACGCGTCCTTCTCCGCCTTGGCGCCGAGATGGAGGAGCAGCGTCGCATCGCCGCCGTCATCCAGGATCATGTTGGAGTGGCCGCCGTCCGGCCATTCGAAGATGCGGTGCGTGTAGTCCCAATATTCGGTCAGTGTCTCGCCCTTGACGGCGAACACCGCGGTCCCGCCGGCGGCGATCGCGGCGGCGGCATGGTCCTGGGTCGAGTAGATGTTGCAAGACGCCCAGCGCACTTCCGCGCCGAGCGCATGCAAGGTCTCGATCAGCACGGCCGTCTGAATGGTCATGTGCAGCGAGCCCGAGATTCGCGCCCCCTTCAACGGCTGCGACGCGGCGAACTCGCGGCGAATCGCCATGAGTCCCGGCATCTCGGTCTCCGCGATCTTGATCTCCTTGCGGCCCCAGTCCGCCAGATCCAGGTCCTTGACCAGGAAGTCGCTGGCTTGCTTGATCACTGCATTCATCGAAGTCTCCTTCGCTCCGCCTCAGGCGGCACGGGTTGCCTTGGTCTCCGCGGCGAGCGCGGCCGCTTTGTCGGTGCGCTCCCAGGTGAACTCCGGCTCCTTGCGGCCGAAGTGCCCGTAGCTCGCGGTCTTCTGATAGATGGGACGGGCCAACGCCAGCATCTCGCGCAGCCCGTAAGGCGTCAGGTCGAAGTGCGCCCGGACGAGCTGCGTCAGGCGCGCGTCCGAGAGCTTTCCGGTGCCGAAGGTCTCGACCATGATGGACGTGGGCTCGGCCACGCCGATCGCGTAGGAGACCTGCACCTCGCAGCGCTCGGCGAGTCCGGCCGCGACGATGTTCTTGGCGACATAGCGCGCGGCGTACGCGGCCGAGCGGTCCACCTTGGAAGGGTCCTTGCCGGAGAAGGCACCGCCGCCATGGCGCGCGAAGCCGCCGTAGGTGTCCACGATGATCTTGCGCCCGGTCAGGCCGCAATCTCCGACGGGTCCTCCGATCACGAACCGGCCGGTGGGATTGATGTGGTATTTGGTGCGCTTGTCGATCCACTTCGCCGGCAATACCGGCTTCAGGATCTCCTCGATCACGGCCTCGCGCAGCTGCTTGGTCGAGATGCTGTCGGCGTGCTGCGTCGAGAGCACCACGGCCTCGATGCCGACGGGCTTGTCGTCCTCGTAGCGCAACGTCACCTGGCTCTTGGCGTCCGGGCGCAGCCAGGGGAGCTTGCCGCTCTTTCTCACCTGGGCCTGCCGCTTCACGAGCCGATGCGCGAGCGTGATCGGCGCCGGCATCAGCACGTCGGTCTCGTCGGTGGCGTAGCCGAACATGAGGCCCTGGTCGCCCGCGCCCTGCTTGCGCTCGTCCTTGCGGTCGACACCCTGGGCGATGTCGGGCGATTGCTTGCCGATGATGTTGAGCACTCCGCAGCTCGCGCCATCGAAGCCCATGTCGGAGGTGTCGTATCCGATGTCGAGCACGGTCTTGCGAACGATGGCCTCGACATCGACCCAGCCCGTGGTCGTGACCTCGCCGGCGACGATGACGACGCCGGTCTTGACCAGCGTCTCGCAGGCCACCCGGCCCTTCGGGTCCGCGACCAGGATGGCGTCGAGAACGGCGTCCGATATCTGGTCCGCGACCTTGTCGGGATGGCCCTCGGACACCGATTCCGAAGTGAACAGGTAGCTCTTACCCATATGTCAAGTCCTCGCCCTAGCCAAAGTTTTGCCGATAGCGCCGATCGAATTCTGCCTGCTCGAATCGATGGTTCTGGGGGCCCCGGCACTCGATCTTGATCGCGCCCATGAGCGAGGCCACCCGGCCCGTGGTTTCCCAGTCCAGCCCCTCGAGCAGGCCGTGAATTAGACCAGCGCGGTAGGCATCCCCGCAACCGGTTGGATCGACTACCGCGTCGGGCTTCGCGCAGGGCACCTCGATGGTGCGGCCGGGGGTATGGATGAGCGAGCCCGCCGCCCCACGGGTGATGATGAGCGCCTCGACCTGGCGCGTCACGTCGGCCACCGAATATCCGGTCTTTTGCTCGAGCATGCTCCACTCGTAATCGTTCACGGCAACCCAGCGGGCCTGGCCGATGAAGCGCTTGAGCTCATCGCCGTCGAACAGGGGAAGCCCCTGCCCCGGGTCGAATATGAACGGGATGCCGGCAGCCGCGAATTGCTCGGCGTGCTCGATCATGGCGCGCCGGCCGTCCGGGGCAACGATGCCGAGCGCCACGCCGTCACCCGCGTCGGCGACCCGGTTGAGGTGGGCATGCTGCATTGCGCCCGGATGGAACGCCGTGATCTGGTTATCATCGAGGTCGGTCGTGATGAACGCTTGTGCGGTAAACGTGCCGTCCACCACCTTGATCCGGTCGAGGTCCATCCCGAGCCCCTGCATGTGCTCGCGATAGGGGCCGAAATCGTGTCCCACCGTGGCCATGGCGGTGCCCCGGTCCCCGAGGAGCCGCAGGCCATAAGCGATGTTCGCGGCGCAGCCGCCGAACTCGCGGCGCATGTCGGGTACCAGAAACGAGACATTCAGCACATGGATCTTGTCGGGAAGGATGTGCGACTTGAAACGATCGTGGAACCGCAGAATGGTGTCATAGGCGACCGAGCCGCAAATGAGGGCGGTTTTCCGCCCGGCTGAGATCGACGCCATCGCATGTCCTTGATCAAAAGGCCTATTCTACTAGGAATGGACGCACCCGAAGTATCGAATAGCGACCTAAGCTTATGTCCGCGCAAATGAGCCTCGGTCGCGATCTTTGCGGCTCATGGGACGATGCCAGCCGCTACGAGTGGCTGGTGACGAACGGCATCGGCGGATTTGCCTGCGGGACCGTCGCGGGCGCCAACACGCGCCGCTATCACGGCTTCCTCTGCGCCAGCCTCGATCCGCCGGTCGGGCGCATGCTCATGGCGGCAAAGATGGAGGTCGGCGTCCGCTACCTCGGGGTGGAGACCGACCTTTCCTGCAACGAATTCGTGGACGGCACCATCAGCGGCCGGGGTTTCGAGCATCTCGAGTCGTTCTCCATTGCCGACGGGATTCCGGTGTGGCGCTACGCGATCGCGGATGCGCTCCTCGAGCAATGCATCTTCATGGCACCGGGCGAGAACACCACGTACCTGCGTCTGCAGCTGCTGCGCGCCGCGGCGCCGATGCGCGTGACCTTGAAGCCTTTCGTCGTATATCGCGACTATCACACGCACTCGCTCGGCGCCCACCCGTATCGGGTCGAGGCCGGGGACGGCGAGCTTCGGATCACGGCGGCGCAAGGCGCGCCGACCCTGCGCGTGTCGATGCCGCAATCCGCCGCGAGCGGCACGCCGGCGTGGTACTGGAGCTTCCGTCACCGCGTGGAGGAGGAGCGCGGCCTGGATGCCGCCGAGGATCTCCTGATGCCCGGTACGTTGACCGCGGATCTGCCGCGGGGCGCACCCGTGTTCCTCACCGCGACGGCCGAGTCGACACCGACGCGCCCGGGAGCGGAGGCTCTCGATGCGCTCACCGCTCGCGCGGCGCGGCTCACCCAGGTCCTGCCGAAGACCGCGCCCGGCTGGATACGCGCGCTCGCGCGCGCCTCCGATCAATTCGTGGTGCGCCGGAAGATCACGCAATCATCGGCCCAGCCGCAGCACGGGGCGGAGACCCGGGAATCCGCGGCGGCTGCCGTGCGCGAGGGCTGGAGCATCATCGCGGGATACCCGTGGTTCACCGACTGGGGCCGCGACACGATGATCTCGCTGCCGGGGCTCGCCACGGTGCTGCGCCGATTCGACCTCGCCGCGGGATTGTTGCGCACGTACGCGGAGTTCATCGAGGGGGGGATGCTCCCGAACCGCTTCGCCGAATCGGGCAAGCCGTCCTACAACACCGCGGATGCGACGCTGTGGATGTTCGAGGCCCTCGATGACTATCTGCACGTCAATGCCGATCCCGCGCTGGTGCGCGATGTCTATCCGCGCCTCATCGAGGTGATCCACGCCCACCTCGCCGGCACCCGCTTCGGAATCCGCGCCGATCCGTCGGACGGGCTGCTGCGTGCCGGCGAGCCCGGTGTGCAGTTGACCTGGATGGACGCCAAGCACGGCGATGTGGTGTTCACTCCGCGCATCGGCAAGCCGGTGGAGATCAACGCGCTGTGGCTCAACGCGCTCGACGTGACCGCGCGTCTTGCCGCGCGCATGCGCGACACCGATTCGCGCCGCCTCTGCGCAACCTGGCTCGCGCGCGGCAGCGCGAGCTTCCAGCGCTTCTGGAACGAAGAGCGCGGTTGTCTGTTCGACGTGATCGACGGTGAAGGCGGCGCGGCGGATGCCTGGGTCCGTCCGAATCAGGTGCTCGCGCTGGCGTTGCGCTATTGCGCGGTGGGCTCAGAGCAGGCGCGCGCGATCGTCACCCGCTGCGCGGAGGAGCTCCTCACCAGCCACGGCCTGCGCAGCTTGGGGCCGGGCGAGCCGGGCTACGTCGGCCGATACGTGGGCGACCCGCGGCAGCGGGATGCGGCCTATCACATGGGTACCGCGTGGAGCTGGCTGCTCGGGCCCTTTGCGCGCGCCCATTATCGCTCGTTCGGCGATGCCCGGCTGGCGCAATCGTTCCTGAGCCCGATGGCTCAACACGTGAATGCGGCATGTCTCGGCACCATCAGCGAGATCTTCGATGGTGACGCACCTCACAATGCGCGCGGCTGCTTCGCGCAGGCGTGGAGTGTCGCTGAGATACTACGCTCTTGGATTCTGCTGGAACGCAGAATCTCCAGGTAGGTAGGTTCTGATGAACATCGAGCGCGAGCGCCTGCTCGGCAACGTCGTGGGCCAGGATGGCTGGCAGCACTGGGGACCCTACCTCAGCGAGCGCCAGTGGGGCACGGTGCGCGAGGACTACAGCCCCGGCGGCACCGCGTGGGAGTACTTTCCCCACGACCACGCCCGCAGCCGCGCCTATCGCTGGGGCGAGGACGGCATCGCCGGCCTCTCCGATGCGGATCAGCTCGTGTGCCTGTCGCTGGCGCTCTGGAACGGCGCCGATCCCATCCTGAAGGAGCGGCTGTTCGGCCTGACCAACGGGGAAGGCAATCACGGCGAGGACGTGAAGGAGCACTACTTCTATCTCGACGCGACGCCGACGCATTCCTACTTGAAGATGCTCTACAAGTATCCGCAGCGCGCCTTCCCCTACGCCGACCTCGTGGCCGAGAACGCCAGGCGCGGCACCCAGGATCCGGAGTACGAGCTGCTCGATACCGGCATCTTCGCGGACGACCGTTACTTCGACGTGTTCGTCGAGTACGCGCAGGTCGAGCCCGGCGACATCCTCATGCAGGTGACCGCGTGGAACCGCGGCGGCGCGCCGGCCGTGCTGCACCTGATCCCGCAGCTCGTGCTGCGCAATACCTGGACCTGGGAGCCCGGATCGGCCAAGCCGAGCTTGCGCGCGGCCGGCGACTCGGCCATTGCGATCGCGCCGGCGGCGCTCGGCATGAGCCGCTGCTACTTCGACGGTCACGCCGAGCTCTTGTTCACGGAGAACGAGACCAACGCCGCGCGCCTCTGGGGCATGGATACGTACGGCTATTCCAAGGATGGCTTCCACGAGCGCATCGTCGACGGACGCACCGAGCGGGTGAACCCGGCGAAGACCGGCACCAAGGCCGGTATCTGGTTCAATTCCCTGATCGCGCCCGGCGGCCGGGCGCAGTGCCGGCTGCGCCTGTCGCGGCGCGACATCACCGGCCCCTTCGAGGACTTCGAGAGCCTCATGATGGAGCGGCGGGGCGAGGCCGACGAATACTATGCCGATCTGCAGCGCGGCATCGCGTCCGAGGACGAGCGCGTGGTCCAGCGCCAGGCGTTCGCCGGGCTGATCTGGAGCAAGCAATACTACTATCTGGACGTTCCGCGCTGGCTCAAGGGAGACCCGGGGCAGCCCGTGCCGCCCGAGTCCCGGCAGCACGGCCGCGACATCGAATGGCGCAACCTCAACAACGCCGATGTCATCTCGATGCCGGACAAGTGGGAGTATCCCTGGTACGCCTCCTGGGATCTGGCGTTCCACTGCATCCCCTTCGCGCTCATCGATGCCGAGTTCGCCAAGCACCAGCTCGTGCTGCTGACGCGCGAGTGGTACATGCACCCGAACGGACAGATCCCGGCGTACGAATGGGCATTCGGCGACGTGAATCCGCCGGTCCATGCCTGGGCCGCCTGGCGCGTCTACCAGATCGACCGCAAGCAGAACGGCGGCGTCGGCGACCTGGAATTCCTCGAGCGCGTGTTCCACAAGCTCATGCTGAACTTCACCTGGTGGGTCAACCGCAAGGACAACGCCGGCCGCAACATCTTCCAGGGCGGATTCCTGGGACTGGACAACATCGGCGTGTTCGACCGCAGCGCCCAGCTCCCGACCGGCGGCTACATCAACCAGTCCGACGGCACGAGCTGGATGGCGATGTACTCGCTCAACCTGATGCGCATCGCACTCGAGTTGGCCGAGCACAACCACGTGTACGAGGACATCGCCAGCAAGTTCTTCGAGCACTTCTTGAACATCGCCGAGGCCATGAGCTGCATGTACAGCGCGGACATCGGCCTCTGGGACGAGCAGGACCAGTTTTTCTACGACGTGCTCAATCTGCCGAACGACGACAAGATCCGCCTGCGCATACGCTCGATGGTGGGACTCATCCCGCTGTTCGCGGTCGAGACTCTGGAGCCCGAGATGCTCGACCGGCTGCCGGGATTCCGCAGGCGGTTGGAATGGTTCCTCAGCCATCGGCCCGACCTGGCCGCGCTGGTGTCCCACTGGGACTCGCCCGGGCGCGGCCAGCGGCGCCTCCTGTCGCTGCTGCGCGGTCATCGCATGAAGCGGCTTCTGAAGCGCATGCTGGACGAGACGGAATTCCTGTCCGATTACGGCGTGCGCGCCCTTTCGCGCGTGCATCTCGAGCACCCGTTCGTCCTGAACGTCGACGGGGCGGACCAGTCGGTGCATTACACGCCCGGCGAGTCCGATTCGCGCCAGTTCGGCGGCAACTCCAATTGGCGCGGGCCGATCTGGTTCCCGCTCAACTTCCTCATCGTCGAGTCGCTGCAGAAGTTCCACCACTACTACGGCAACGACTTCAAGGTCGAGTGCCCCACGGGCTCCGGCAAGCACCTGACCCTCGAGCAGGTCGCGGCCGAGCTGGCACGGCGCCTGGCCGCGATCTTCCTCGAGGACGCGAACGGCGAGCGGGCGGTGCTGCGCCACCAGCCCGAGCTGCAAGCCGACCCGCACTACCGCAACTGCATCCCCTTCTACGAATACTTCCACGGAGATTCCGGCCGCGGGGTCGGCGCGTCGCACCAGTCGGGGTGGACGTCGCTGATCGCGAAGCTGCTCATGCCGCGCGCCCACGACCATTGAGGACGAGGCGGCTGCGTGCTAGTTTCCCAACGAGCACGGCCCGGCCGAGGAGGTCCCGATGAGCGAGCAATCCGAATCCCCGATCCAGCGTACCGACGAGCAGTGGAAGAAGGATCTGGCGCCCGAGACCTTCTCCGTCATGCGCAAGCACGGCACCGAGCGCCCCGGATCGAGCGCGCTGAATCACGAGCACCGCGATGGCATGTACAAGTGCGCCGGCTGCGGCTTGCCTCTGTTCGAATCGTCCACCAAATTCGACAGCGGGTCGGGCTGGCCGAGCTTCTTCGCGCCGCTGCCCAAGGCGGTCGGCACCACCACCGACCGCAGTCTCGGCATGGCGCGCACCGAGGTGCACTGTGCGCGCTGCGGCGGACACCTGGGGCACGTGTTTCCGGACGGACCGCGGCCGACGGGAGATCGCTATTGCATGAACGGCGTCTCGCTCAGTTTCGAGCCCAAGACATGAGCGCCAGCCGCGCGCGGGCGCTGGCAGCCCTGTGCATGGGTGCAGTCGGCCTTGGGGCAGGCTGCGCGGGTGCGCAGGAATTACCCAAGTCCTTGGCGGAAGCGCAGAAGATGGAGGCGGCGGATCGCCTTCCGCTCACCGATTTCTACTCGACGCCGGCCAATCTCAAGGCGACCAGGCCTGGCGACCTCCTGCGCAAGGAAGCCTTTGCGGGCTACGCCCTGCCCAAGGGAGCGAGCGCGGTGCGCATTCTCTATCACTCCCTCGATGCGACCGGGCGGGACGTGGCGACCTCGGGCGTCGTGTTGATTCCCGCCGGCACCGCACCCGCCGGGGGCTGGCCGGTGATCGCCTGGGCCCACGGCACCAGCGGTGTCGCCCGTTTGTGCGCACCGTCGGCGATGAAGGACGTCTACTACGGCGAGGAAGGCCTCATGCCCTTCGTCAGGGCCGGATTTGCCGTGGTGGCGACCGACTATCACGGCTTGGGCACCGAGGGGCCGCACCAGTACGTGAACAAGACGGCGCAAGCCCACGACGTGATCTATTCCATCCCCGCGGCCCATGCCGCGGTTGCGGGACTGAGCGACCGGTGGGTCGCGGACGGACACTCGCAAGGCGGGCTCGCCGTCTGGGGAGTGGCAGAGCTCGAGCACGATCTCCACGATACGAGCTACCTCGGCGCGGTCTCCGTGGCGGGCGCCGCGCGGGAGTCGGACTTCTTCGCCCATCTCGCCAGCACGCCGGGGGTCGGGTTCTACCTCGCTTTCATGGCCGCCGGAATTCACGCGCGCTTCCCCGAATTCGACCCCAAGGATCTGATCTCGGACGGTGTCCTCGCTCATTACGACGATGTGACGACCAACGGCTGCTTCTACTATGGCTATGCCGCTTATGCCTCGCTGCCGGCCGGAACGCTGCTGCGCGACGGCTGGAACAAGAGCCCCTACGTGCACCAATTCTTCGAGGGCAATGCCGAGGGCTTCAAGCCGATCGCCGGACCGCTGTTCGTGATCGCCGGCGAGGGCGATCAGACGGTGCCGATCGTCGCCGTGCGCGAGGCGGTCAAGCGTCTGTGCGACGCCAGGCAGCCGGTCAACTTCAAGAGCTATCCCGGTCTCGACCACGACCCGACGATGGAGAAGTCGACGCCGGCGCAGATCTCGTGGATCCGGGATCGATTTGCCGGGAAAACGGCCGGCTCGAGCTGCAAGGCTGGCGGCTAGCGCTCGGCGCGCGCACGGACCGCTAGCGCAGCCGTTTGCCGATGCGTGTCGAGCGCGTCGGCCTGCTCAGCTCTTCTTGTGCTCGGTCTGCCATTTCTGTACGGCCGCCATGGTGTTCTCCACGTGCTTGTCGGGATCCATGGCGGTGTACCGGTAGATGATCTTGCCCGTGGGCGCAATCACGTACGAGGTGCGATCGGCATACTCCGGATGCCCCTTGAGCACGGCATCGTAGGACTTCATGATGGTCTGATCGGCGTCAGCCGCGACCGCGAACTTGTTGCGGCACTCGCTCACCGAGAACTTGTCGAGCTTGTCGATCGGATCGTGTGAGACGCCGATGACGGTGGCGCCCATCGCCTGGAACTTGTCGGTCGCCTCCGCGAACTCGTGTGCTTCGACCGTGCAGCCAGGGGTGAACGCGGCCGGGTAGAAGTACAGGACCACGGGCCCCTTCTTCAACGCCTCCGCAAGCGAGAATTTGAACTCCTTGCCCGCCAGCGTCGCCTGGGTGGTGAAGTCCGGCGCTTGCGCCCCGGGTTGCAACGCTGCGTAGACCGGCGCCGCCGCCAGCAGGCCAACGCCGAGGGCGAAAAAGCTAGAGCGATTCATGGTGGTTTCCTTCCGAGCGGATGCTCGCGGCCAAGTCTGCGCCAACCAATTTTGCCCCGCAATACGCCCGGCCTCGCGCGCGACGGCCATCGGATCCTATTCGTCTGCAGCGCGGACGCGCAGCCCGTTCGCCGCGGCATGACCCGGCCCCCACCGCGGATTTGAGGTCCGGCGCGAGCCCCGACACCCGCCGCACTATCTCAAAAGGTCCTTGAGCTCATGGCAGACGCGCGACACGTCGTCATCGCTCATGGCGGGAAACAGCGGCAGGGTCACGGTCTCGCGCCCGACGCGCGCCGCGACCGGCGTGTCCTCGTCCTTGAAGCCGAGCTCCCGGTAGAACTCGAGGCTGGGAATGCTCGGGTAGTGGACGCCGATACCGATGCCGCGGTCGGCCATGAGACCTTGGAATCCGGGCCTCGACATGCCCCGGGCCCCGAAGTCGATCAGCACCTGGAACATGTGCCAGCTGTGTCCGTCATCGCCCCCGGCGGGCAGCACGGCGCCGGCGAAGCCATCGAGCTCGGCGAAATAGCGGTCCGCGAGCTCGCGCCGCCGGGCGTTGAACCGATCGAGGCGGCGCAACTGGTCGATGCCGATCTGGGCGGCGACATCGGTGAGATTGCTCTTCGCGCCCGGGAACATCACGTCGATCTCGCCGGCATCGTTGCGCTTGATCCCGTGGAATCGATGTTGCTCGAACAACTGCGCCGCGCCGAGATCGGCGGTCGAGATCGCGCCGCCCTCGATGCTGGTCATGTTCTTGTTGGGGTGGAAACTGAACACCACGAGATCTCCGAAGCTGCCGATCGGCCGCCCACGGTGGCGCGAGCCGATCGCATGCGCCGCGTCCTCGACGACGCGCAGGCCATGCTTGGCGGCCAGGGCGTAGAGCGCATCCATGTCGACCGCGAGACCGGCAAAATGCACGGGCATGATGGCCCGGGTCTTCGACGTGACGAGATGGGCGGCGTGCGCGAGGTCGATGTTGCGGGTCTGGAGATCGATATCGGCGAACACCGGCCGGGCCCCGACCCGCACGACGACGTTGGCGCTCGCGGCAAAGCTCATGGCGGGCACGATGACCTCGTCGCCCTTGCCGACGCCGGCCACCTCGAGCGCCATTTCCAGGCCGGCGGTCGCCGAGGTCATCACCCGCAGATGCCGGCCGCCGCCGAGATAGCCGGCGAGCGCGCGCTCGAAGGCGAACACCTTCGGCCCGCTTGCAAGCTGACCGGAGCGGAACACGTCCCCGACCGCGGCGATGCTCGCCTCGTCGATCGACGGCCGGGTGAAAGGCAGAAACGGCTTCACGGGACTCATGCCACGCTCCGCGATACCAGCACCACGCCGAGACAGATGAGGGCGATCCCCAGCACCTTGCCGGCCGACAGCGTCTCTCCGAGCCACAGCACGGAGACGGCGGTGACGGCCACATAGCCGAGCGAGAGCATCGGATAGGCGGTGCTGACCGGCGCCTTGGTCAGCGCGGCGAGCCACACGCACATGCTCGCGACGTAGCAGCACAGGCCGCACCAGAAGGGAATGCTGCGCATCAGGATCCAGATGCTGCCGGCGAGCGTATCCGCATCGAACTGCGAAAAGTGCGCGAGGCCGCGTGCGGCGACCTTGAGCAGCAGCTGCGCGGACGCGTTCAAGCCGACCCCCGTGAGGATCAATATCCAGGTCAGCAAGCTCATTGCCGCGCCACCAGCACGCGCCGTTCGGTCGACGCCAGCACGCGCATGGGCGCTCCCGCATTGCTCAGGTCCTGAAACATTCCTTTCTCCATTATCGCGTAACCCATGGGCTGTGCCGACCAGAGGCGCCGGAAGGCATCCTGCGTGATCTCGGCCGACGGGTCCCGCTGCAACCCGTAATCCAGCTCGCCACGATACGCCACGAGCGTGACAGGACGCCGCAAGTAGAAGGTGAGCGATTGGTCGTAGGTGGCCACGCTGTAGACCGGCACTCGGGCGCCGAGCGTCGAGGGCAGCGCTCGCGCGAGGTCGACCCCCGAATACACGGGGGACAGCACGGAGGCGGCGCGCACCACGAGCAGCCACGAGAGCGCCCATCCCAACCCGAGGAAGATGGCGGCGCGGGTCGCGTCGCGGGCGCGTACCAGCACGAAGGCACCGGATACGAAGAGCAGCAGCGCGACCCTGAGCAACGGCTGCGCGAGCGGCGTGAAGTAGGCGCTGCGCGATGAGAAGGCGACGACGTGCGTCCACTCGAGGCTCGCGAGCGCAAGTGCGATACCCGCCACGGCGGTGAGCAGGGCGCTCACCCTCATGTCGCGCTCGAGGGCCTTCGGCGGCAGCCGGGCGATCAGCACCGCGAGCGCCGGCATGCCCGGCAGGATGTACGGCATCAGCTTGGAATCCGACAGGGAGAAGAACGCGATGACGAACAGCAGCCAGATCCACAGGAATCGGCCGGCATCGAATCCCGGCGCCTCGCGCCGCCAGCCGCTCGCCAGAGCGCGGAGCGCCGGCAAGGTCCATGGAAAGCTGCCGGCCAGGAACACCCCGCCGAAGAACCACCACGGCTCCGCGCGATCGGCGCTCGGCGTCAGGTAGCGCGCGAGATGCTCGTGAATGAAGAAGAACTGCAGGAAGCCGGGGTCGCGGTGGGCCGCGAGCCAATGCCACGGCACCGCGATCACCGCGAACAGAGGCAGGCCCCAGGCGAGATTGAGACGCCGCCACGGCGCGAAATCGCGCGACCAGACGCTGTAGATCACGAGCACCGCGGCGGGAATGGCGGCGGCGACGACGCCCTTGGTCAGCACCGCGCAGCCGGCGGCCGCCCATGCCAGCAGCATCCACGCTCGATACCGCGGGCGGCGCTGCGCCTGCAGGAAGGCCGCGAGGCTCAGGGTCATGTAAAAGGCGAGGCTCATGTCGAGCGTGAGGATCTGGCCGAGCGCGACGAACATCAGCATTCCGCCGAGCACGGCCGCTGCGCGCCAGCCCGCTCGCGCGCCGCCCTGCGCGTCTGTCCTTGCGCCGATCGCCGCGCGCGCACCCTCCCCGGCGGACGCGATCAGCGCCGTGCACAACAGGGTGCCGAAGGCCGTCAGCGCGGAATACAGCCGGGCGCTCAGCTCGCTGACCCCGAGCAATCGGTAGGAGATCGCGGTCGCCCAATACTGGAGCGGCGGCTTTTCCAGATATGCCAGGCCGTTCAGATGGGGAATCACCCAATCGCCGCCGCTCAACATCTCGCGCGGGATCTCGGCGTATCTGCCTTCGTCGGGGTTGAACAGCGGGCGGGCGCCGGACGCCGCCAGCCACACCAGGGCCAGGAGCGCCGCCACCGCCGCGTAGGTCCAGCGCTCGTGAGGGGCGAGAGCCGACGATTCGCTCATGCCGCCACGGCGTCCGAAGCTTGCACCGCGAGCCGCCCCGAGCGCCCGGCGATCTCCCCCATGACGACGCGGCGCGTCGGCAACGGCCGGCGCAGGGCACGCTCGCGGATGTCGGCCATGCCCGTCAGGCGTGCGCCCGCCTCGCGCCACTTCACGAGCAGCGATTCGAACGCACCCACAAGCCGCATGCCCTCGAGCTCGGCATGCAGAGTGAACACCTGCGGCGCGGAGTCTGCGCCGGCCCGGGTGTCCGCAGGCACCTGCGGCGGGGAAGCGGCGCCCGCGCGGGGGGCCGCGCGATCGGCGGCCGCCTGACCGGCCGCCGCAGCGTCCGTGCAGGCCGCCCGGGAGCGTAGAAATACCGCGTCGGCGACCGTCCGCTCATCGATGCCGTCCAGGCCGAGGAGCTCGTCGAAGGTCGGCAGCGTGGTCGGCAGTTGCGGGCACCGGCTGGCGCCGGCCGCGAGCGCCGGCAGGAAGGGCCGCCCTCCGCGCGTGTCGCTGGCATAGTCGAGGCCGTGCTCCTGCTCCAGCTCGAGCCCGTGCGCATTGATCTGCCAGCCGGCGGCGGCATGCGAGCGGGGCGGCTCGCCGAACACCCGCTCGAAAGCGTGCAAGCCCTTCTCGAATTCGGCGCGAGTCCAGGCGCCATCCGCTTCCGCGACGTGATCCTGCCAGCGCACGTGGTCGAAAGTGTGCAGCCCGACCTCGAATCCCATATCCCGCACCGCCCGCATCTCGCCGCCCGCCTTGCGGCCGATGTCCGGCCCGGGCAGGAGCACGCCGTACAGGAGCGTCCTCAGGCCATAGTGCTTGACCACCGAGGTACGCGCCACCTTGCTGGCGAAGCCGCGGCGAAACACGCGTCGGATCGCGCGGCCGGTGTGATCCGGGCCCACCGAGAAATAGAACGTGGCGCCCACGCCGTGCTTCTCGAGCAGCGCCGCGAGCCGGGGCACGCCCTCACGCGTGCCGCGCAGCGTGTCCACGTCGACCTTGAGGCCGATGTGCGCATCTTCAAGCATCGCGGGAAACTTCGCCAAGCACCGGCCTCGGTTCCTCAGGCGTCGCGCGACAACAGAGCCGAAGCCGAGGGCAGCGCGTGCGCGTACGAGTCGAAGATCGCCTTGAGCGCCGCGCGCATGTCGGTCTTCGGGGTCCACTCGAGCTCAGCGGTGGTGTTCTTGATCGACGGCAGCCGCGCCGGAATGTCCGCATAGCCCTTGCCGTAATAGTCCAGGGCCGAGATGTCGATCAGCCTGGTATTGCGCGCGGTGGGCGCGTACTCCGGCCGCGACAGCGCGATGTCCAGCATCATCTGCGCGAGCTCGCGGATCGAGTAGAGGTTCGCCGGGTTGCCGATGTTGTAGATCTTGCCGTCGGCGATTCCGGCCGGATTGTCGATGATGGTGGTCAGGCACTCGACCGCATCGTCGATGTAGGTGAAGGCGCGGGTCTGCCGGCCGCCGTCCACCAGCTTGATGGGCTCGCCACGCACGATGTGCCCGAGGAATTGCGTCAGCACGCGCGAGCTGCCCTCCTTGGGGTCGTCCATGCTGTCGAGGCCCGAACCGATCCAGTTGAATGGACGGAACAGCGTGAACTGCAGACCTTGCTGGCCGTAGGCGTAGATGATCCGGTCGAGCAGCTGCTTGACGCAGGAGTAGATCCAGCGCTGCTTGTGGATCGGCCCGAGCACGAGCTCCGAGGTCTCCGGATCGAACTCCTTGTCCTTGCTGGCCCCGTACACCTCGGAGGTCGAGGGGAAGACCACGCGCTTCTTGTACTTCACGCAGTGGCGGATGATGGGCAGGTTGGCCTCGAAGTCGAGCTCGAACACCCGCAGCGGCTCGCGCACGTAGGTGGCAGGCGTCGCGATCGCGACCAGCGGCAGGATCACGTCGCACTTGCGCACGTGGTATTCGACCCACTCGAGGTTGATGGTGATGTCGCCCTCCACGAAGTGAAAGCGCGGGTTGCCGAGCAAGGTGCCGACGCGCTCGGACTGCAGATCCATGCCGTAGATGTTCCAGTCGGTGTGCGCCAGGATGTACTTGCTCAAGTGGTGGCCGATGAAGCCGTTCACCCCGAGAATGAGAACGTTTTTCAATGTGATCCCCTTTTGACCAATCCGAAGCCGCCGCGCGTCACGTCAACGACACGGGCTGCCGCGCCAGCGGCGCGGGCACGCGATCGCCCACGACCGGCTGGCCGTCGACCGCGAAGCGCACCAGGCGCAGCCGCCGGCCGTCGGCGCAGTCCGCGTACCAGGCGCCCTCGTCGGCGTAGAGGCATGGCGCCCGCCCGGGATACCTTGCCGGCCCGGCGTCCAAGCGCGTCTCGTCGACGGCAAGCCTACACCCGTTCACCTCGCAGAAGGCCCCTGGAAACGGCGGCGCCACGGCGCGCACCAGGTCGTGCACGGACCGCGCGGAGCGCGACCAGTCGATGCGTCCGTCCTCGGGGCGACGCCGACCGTAGTAGGACCCCCGCGTGAGGTCGAGCGGAACCGCCGGCGCGGTTCCCGCGATCAGGGCCGGGAGACTGCGCCGCATCAGCCGGGCAGCCGCCTCGGCGGCGGCGAGCGAGACCTCCAGCGCGTTGTCGTTCTCGCCGATGAGCACCGGCTCTTGATCGACCAGGGCACCGGCGTCCGGCTTGTCCGTCATGTAGTGCAGGCTGACGCCGGTCACGGTCTCGCCGTGCAGGATCGCCCAGTGGATCGGCGCCCGGCCGCGATACTTCGGCAACAGCGAGCCGTGTACGTTCAAGGCGCCGCGGCGGGCGAGGCCGAGCCAATCCGGGCTCAGCATGTGGCGGTAGTAGAACGAGAACAGGAAATCCGGGGCGGCTGCCCTGCCCGCGTCGATCCACTCCGGGGTGTTCGGATTCTCCGGCGCGCGCGCCTCGATGCCGCGAGCCGCCGCAAGATCCCGAACGCTGCCGAACCAGCGGCGCTCGCCGGGATCGTCCTCGTGGGTGAACAGCAGCGGGATCTCGACGCGCTGTGCCAGCAACTCGCGGACACAGCGAACGCCGACTTCGCTGTAGGCAAACACCACCGCGCGGGTCACCGCGCGCTCGCCGTCGGCCGTGTATCCGTCCCGTCGCGATCGTCGCCCAGGCGCTCGTGCGGCACGAGCAGCTCGTGCGCGGTCTGCGCGCCGCCCCGCTCGAGCACCGCCTCGACGATGTAGCGCGGGCGCTCGCGCACCTGCGCATAGATGCGGCCGACGTACTCACCGAGCAGACCGATGCCGAAGAGCGCAACGCCGATGAGGAAGAACACGAAGGCGAACAGGGTGAACAAGCCTTCGGCTTCCGAACCGAGCCAGATTCGCCGCACGGCGAGCACGACGAACAGCACCGCCGACAAAAGCGCGACCACCATGCCGGTCATCGAGAAGAGCTGCAGCGGCACCACCGAGAAGCCGGTGATCAGGTCGAAATTGAGCCGGATCAGGCTGTACATGGAATACTTCGAGCTGCCCGCGAAGCGCTCCTCGTGGGAGATCGGCACCTCGACCGGCCGCATCGCATACAGCGAGGCGAGCGCAGGGATGAAGGTGTTGACCTCGCGAGTCTGATTGAGCGCATCGACCACCGAGCGCGCGTAGCCGCGCATCATGCAGCCCTGGTCCGTGATGCGGACCGGCGTGATCCGTTCCCGCAGCCTGTTGATGCGCCTCGAGAACCATCGCCGCCACAGCGAGTCCTGGCGTTGCTGCCGGATCGTGCCGACGTAGTCGTAGCCCTCCTCGAGCTTGGCCACCAGCTTGCCGATCTCCTCGGGCGGATTCTGCAGGTCGGCGTCCAGCGTGACGACGTACTCGCCGCGCGCGTAAGCCAGGCCCGCCATCACCGCCGAATGCTGCCCGAAATTGGCGTGGAACAGCACCACCCTGGTGTGATCCGGCCGGGCCGAGAATTGCTGGCGCAGCAACGCCGCGGACTTGTCCTTGCTGCCGTCGTTGACGAACACGATCTCGTAGGCGATGGCGAGCGCATCGAGCGCCGGGTAGAGCCGCGAGAACAGCTTCGGCAGCACCGCCTCCTCGTTGTACACCGGGATCACGACGCTGAGCTTTGGAATGGGAATCATTGCCGTGCGCTCAATGATCGGCGGCGACCGCGCCTTGCGACTTCAGCACGCCGAGCACCTCGGCCGTCTTCGCGCGCATCAGGTCCTCCGAGCCGCGCGCCTCGACGTTCAAGCGGATCAGCGGCTCGGTGTTCGAGCTGCGCAGATTGAAGCGCCAATCCGCGAATTCGAACGACACGCCGTCGGTGCGGTCGAGCGATGTCGCGTCGCGTCCGTAGCGGGCCTCGATCGCGGCGATCGTCGCCTTGGCGTCGGGCACGCGGTAGTTGAGCTCTCCGCTCACCGGAAACGCGCGAATGCGCTCCCCCACGAGCTCCGACAGCGTCTTGCCGGTCTCGCTCAGTATCCGGGCGACGATCAGCCACGGAATCATGCCGCTGTCGCAGTAAGCAAAGCGCTGAAAGTAATGATGCGCGCTCATCTCCCCGCCATACACGCCGTCGACCTCGCGCATGCGATCCTTGATGAAGGCATGGCCGGACTTGGACAACACCGGCACGCCGCCGCATGCCCGCACAATCTCCTCGGTGTTCCAGGTGAGGCGCGGGTCGTGCACGACCCGGCCACCCTTGGCGCCGCGCAAGAGCACCGAGGCCAAAAGGCCCACGATGTAGTAGCCCTCGATGAAGACGCCGCGCTCGTCGAACAGAAAGCAGCGGTCGAAGTCGCCGTCCCAGGCCACGCCAAGATCCGCGTGGACGCGCCGGATCGCCTCGACGGTGGGCGCGCGATTCTCCGGCAGCATTGGATTCGGAATGCCGTTCGGAAAGGTTCCGTCAGGCTGATGGTGCACCTTGTGGAACCGGAACGGCAGCAGGCTCTCGAGCCGGTCGATCACCAGCCCGGCGCCGCCGTTGCCGGCGTTCACCACGATATCGAGCGGCTTCAACTTGGATGGGTCCAGGTAAGACAGCAGATGCGCGACATAGGCATCCGACACGTCGGTGTGCCGGCGGACCCCTTTGCGCGGGGCCGGCGGGAATTCGGCGCGCTCGGCGAGGGCGCGAATCTCCTTCAGGCCGTTGTCGCCGCTGATCGGCTTCGAACCCTCGCGCACGAACTTCATGCCGTTGTAGTCGCTCGGGTTGTGGCTGGCCGTGATCATGATGCCGCCGTCGTAACCGCCGTCGAAGGTCGCGAAATACACGCCCTCCGTGCCGCACACGCCGATGTCGTACACATCGACGCCGCTGTCGGCCAAGCCGCGGCTCACCGCGTCGGCGAGGCCCGCGCTCGACAGGCGGATATCGCGGCCGACCACGATCCGTTTGGGCGCGAGGAACTGCGCGTAGCCGCGCGCGACCCGGTAGGCGACGTCCTCGTCGAGCTCGTCGGGGATCCTGCCCCGGAGGTCATAGGCCTTGAAGCAGGAGATTGCTTTCAAGTATTGGTCCCTTTGCGGCCGTAGCTGTCCTCGAAGCGCACGATGTCGTCCTCTCCGAGATAGGACCCGGACTGTACCTCGACGATGTGCAGGGACACCTTGCCGGGGTTCTCGATGCGATGCGTGGCGCCGATCGGGATGTAGGTGGATTCGTTCTCCGACAGCAGGAAGGTCTTGTCGTTGCAGGTGATGCGGGCCGTTCCCTGTACTACGATCCAATGCTCGGCGCGATGATGATGCATCTGCAGCGACAGCACGCCGCCCGGCTTGACCGTGAGACGCTTGACCTGGAAGCGATCGCCGTTGTCGATGCTGTCGTAGCTGCCCCAGGGCCGGAAGACCTCCCGGTGCAGGGAAGACTCGCTGCGGCCGGCCTTCCTGATCGCCGAAACCAGCTCCTTCACGTCCTGCACGCGATCCTTGGGCGCCACCAGCACGGCATCCTTGGTCTCGACGATGATGTGATCGTCCATTCCCACGGCGGTGACCAGCCGGCTGGTCGAGTGCACGTAGCAGTCGTGAGTGTCGTGCACCAGCACGTCGCCCTGCAGCACGTTCCCCTCCTCGTCCGCCGGCAAGGCATCGAACAGGGAGGACCACGAGCCGACGTCGCTCCAGCCGGCATCCAGCGGCAGCACCAGCGCGTCGCGGGTCTTTTCCATGACCGCGTAATCGATCGACTCGCTGCGGCATTTCGCGAATTCGGCCGCGTCGATGCGCACGAAGTCGAGGTCGGTCTTGGCCGCGGCATAGGCCGCGCGCGATGCCGCGAGGATGTCCGGTGCGAAGGTCTCGAGCTCCGCGAGGTAGCGTTTCGCCATGAAGACGAACATGCCGCTGTTCCAGTAGTAGTCGCCGGACGCGACGAATTGCGCGGCCACGTCGAGCGGCGGCTTTTCGATGAATTGCGCCACCGGATAGGCCGGCCCCTCCCCTTCGCCGCGCCGGATGTACCCGTACCCGGTCTCGGGCGCATGGGCGACGATGCCGAAGGTGACCAGCTTGCCGTCCTGCGCCAGCCCCGCCGCCGTCTCGGCCGCCGACTGAAAGGCGCGGGCGTCCCGGATCACGTGGTCCGCGGGGGCCACCGCCAAGGTCGCCCCGGGGTCCAGCTCCATCGCCCGCAGCGCGGCAAGCGCGACCGCCGGCGCGGTGTTGCGTCCGGCCGGCTCGAGCAGGATGCCGGCCGCCTCCTGCCCGAGCGCGCGCAGCTGCTCGGCGACGGTGAAGCGGTGGGCCTCGTTGCACACCACGATCGGGGGCTTCGCGCCGGCGATACCGGCGAGCCGCAAAGCGGTGTCCTGCAGCATGGTCTGCTTGCTCGTCAGCGCGAGCAGCTGCTTCGGATACATCTCGCGCGACAAGGGCCAGAGGCGCGTACCGGCACCGCCGGAAAGAATGACCGGATAGAGCGCCATCACTGCACGCTCGATGCGGCTCGCTTGCCGCGGCCGATGGCGTAGTAGCTGAATCCCGCGCGAGCCATGAACTCCGGATTGTAGAGGTTGCGCCCATCGAAGATGGCCGGCGAGCGGAGCGCGCGCTTGATGGCATCGAAGTCGGGGCTGCGGAACTCGCGCCATTCGGTGACGATCGCGAGCGCATCGGCGCCGACATAGGCCTCCCGGCTGTTCTGGCAGAGCACGAGATCCGCTCGCTCGCCGTAGAGACGCCGGCATTCGCCCATGGCGACCGGATCGTAGGCCCGCACCTTCGCGCCGGCGTCCCAGAGCGCTTCCATCAGCACGCGGCTCGCGGCCTCGCGCATGTCATCGGTGTTGGGCTTGAAGGAGAGCCCCCAGATCGCGATGGTCTTGCCCCGGAGATCGCCGAAATGCGCCTTGAGCTTGGAGAACAGCACGTGCTTCTGCCGATTGTTCACGCGCTCGACGGCATTGAGCACGCTCGCCTCGTAACCCACCTCGTCGGCGGAGCGCTTCAGCGCCTGCACGTCCTTGGGAAAGCACGATCCGCCGTAGCCGACTCCCGGATAGATGAACGCATAGCCGATGCGCGGATCCGAGCCTATCCCCAGGCGCACGTCCTCGATGTCGGCGCCGAAGTGCTCGGCGAGATTCGCAAGCTCGTTCATGAAGCTGATCTTGGTGGCGAGCATGGCATTCGCGGCATACTTGGTGAGCTCGGCCGAGCGAACGTCCATGACGATCATGCGGTCGCGGTTGTGAGTGAACGGCTCGTAGAGCAGACGCATCAGCTCGGTCGCGTGCTCGGAGTCCGTTCCGACCACGACCCGATCGGGCTTCATGAAGTCCTCGATCGCCGCGCCCTCCTTGAGGAATTCCGGATTGGATACGGTATCAAAATCGATCTTGGCGCCCCGCGCCGCCAATGATTTGCCCACGGCATCGCGCACCTTGTCGGCGGTCCCGACGGGCACGGTCGATTTGGTGATGACCACTTTGTATTCCGTCATGTGCTCCCCGATCGAGCGCGCGACCGCGAGCACGTAGCGCAGGTCGGCGGAGCCATCCTCGTCGGGCGGGGTCCCCACCGCGATGAGCTGAAAAAGGCCGTGCGCCACCCCTTCGGCGGCGCGGGTGGTGAACCGCAGGCGGCCGGCCTCGAAATTGCGCTTCACGATGGCATCGAGTCCCGGCTCGTGGATCGGGATCTCGCCCCGATTGAGCATGGCGGTCTTGCGCTCGTCGACGTCCACACACACCACGTCGTTGCCGGCATCGGCGAGACAGGCTCCCGTGACGAGCCCCACGTAGCCCGAGCCAAAGATGGTAATTTTCATTCGTAATATTCTGATTTAACTGGGAAAAGTAGCGCGAAGCCTAGCGGTTTTGACAGTTCAAGTAAAGCAGGCAGCCGACGGTACGAGAATTTCATGACATATCATGATTCATCATGACACACTGGGCGTGCGGGCGCCGGCGCTGCCCGCTTACCCGTGGAGGTGTGCATGCATGGCAAGGAAAAATTCGCGACCCAGGTGGCGTCGGAGATTCTGGCCGAGATTCGCGCCATCGCGCATGCCGAAGGCCGTCAGCTGCAGGCCGTGATCGAAGAGGCGCTCCTCAACCTCATCGAGAAGCGCCGCAACACCCGTCCGCGCGACCACGTGCTGCGCGCCTACCACGGCAGCCACGATCAGTATGGCGAGCTCTACCGGATTCTGGCCCGATGAGCGACCACCTGACCCTGCCCGAGATCATGGCCATCCACGCGGACCAGATCAGCCGCTATGGCGGCCGGCCCGGCGTGCGTGGACCCGGGCATCTCGAGGCCGCTCTGTTTCGAGCGCGAACCGGCCACTATGTCGACGTGATCGAGGACGCCGCGGCGCTGTGGGAGAGCCTGGCCCAGTACCACCCTTTCATCGACGCGAATGGCCGAACCGCGTTTGCGGCGGCCTACACCTTCCTCGCCATCAACGCCCATCCGCTCGCCGCGGACGCGCAAGAGGCGCACGCGTTCATCGCGGACCTCTACCCGACCGACGGGTTCAACTTCGAAGTGCTGGTGCCCTGGCTGCGCGGGCACGTCCGCTGACGGCCCACCGGGCCGCTCGGTCCTTGCCGGCGTGCCGTCGCGGGCTCGCCCGCGTGCCGTCGCGGTGCTTGCCGGCCTCCCAGCGCGGTGCTTGCCCGCGTGCCGGTGCGGTGCTTGCCGGCCTCCCGGCGCGGTGCTTGCCCGCGTGCCGGTGCGGTGCTTTCCGGCCTCCCGGCGCGGTCCCTGCCTAGCTCCAGGGGTGCTCGAGGAGCTTGCGCTCCCAAGCGAGCGAGTGCGTCACGATGAGTTTGAGGTCGTCGTAGCGGGGCTTCCAATGGAGCTCGCGGCGAATCCGGTCGGCCCGCGCGACAAGATACGCGGGATCTCCGGCACGGCGCGTTTCCTCGCGGATCGACAGGGCTTTCCCGCCCACCGCCTCCACCATCTGCAAGACCTCGCGCACCGAATAGCCGTGCCCGTAGCCGACGTTCAAGGTGACCGGCTGACCGCCGGAACGCAGGTAGTCGAGCGCGTTCAGATGCGCCGTCGCCAAGTCCTCGACATGCAGGTAATCACGCATCCCCGTGCCGTCGGGCGTCGGGTAGTCGCTGCCGAACACGGACACGTGCGGCCGCTTTCCGACCATCGCCTCGCAGGCGACCTTGGTGAGCAGCGTCGCGCCCACGGTGGCTTGGCCGATGCGGCCGCCCGGATCCGATCCGGCCACGTTGAAATAGCGCAGCGCGACATAGCGCAGGTCGTTGACCGCGGCGACGTCCCGCAGCATCCACTCGCTCATCAGCTTGGAGCTGCCATAGGCATTGATCGGGCGAGTCGGCGTATCCTCCGCCGCGAACCCGCCGTCGGGGATGCCGTAGACCGCCGCCGTCGAGGAGAAGACGAAGTGCTTGACCTTCTTGTCGATGCAGGCCTGGAGCAGCGAGCGGGTCGAGCAGGTGTTGTTGCCGTAGTACTTGAGCGGCTGTGCCACGCTCTCGGGGACGATGGTGTGCGCGGCGAAATGCATGACGGTGTCGATCCCGTGCTCATCCATGAGACGGGTCACCAAGGGATAATCGCCCACATCGCCGACGACGAGCTGACCGGCGATCACGGCCTGCTTGAAGCCGCGGCCCAGGTTGTCGAGGACGACCACCCGCTCGGCTGCCTCGCCCAATTGCCGCACCACGTGGCTGCCGATATAGCCGGCGCCGCCGGTGACCAGAATGCTTGGCTTTGACACTAGAGACTCCGCGGAACGACCTTGCCGGAGGGCTTACCCTATCACCCCCGCCCCGGGAACGATGGGATTCACGTCAACGGATGCGCACGTCATCGACCCAGGTCGATGGACTCTCAGGGGTGAGCGGTATCGGTGGGACCGGTGTTTCTGACGATGCGCCGCGGCTTGAGGCTGGTCACCTTGCGATCGTCGGCGGCCAGGGCGCTCTGCCGTGCCCATACGAGATCGTGGGATTCCGGCGCGGGACGATATTCCTCGACCACTTCGCCGAGCAGGTTGAGCGCACGATGGCAGTCGAATCGGCTCATGGCGACCAGGATCTCCTCGAGATGGGACTGGACGCGCTCCCACGGCAGCGAATGCTCGATCGCCCGCAGGATCATCGGATGCTCCGTTCCGGTCACGTTGTTGCCGATCAGCAGCTCCTCATAGAGCTTCTCGGCCGGGCGCAGCCCGGTATAGGAGATCTCGATGTCGCCGTCCGGGTGCTGCTCGTCGCGCACCGTCAATCCCATCAGGTTGATCATGCGCCGGGCCAGATCGCCGATGCGCACGGGCTTGCCCATGTCGAGCACGAATACATCGCCGCCATCGGCCATCGAGCCCGCCTGGATCACGAGCTGCGCGGCCTCGGGAATGGTCATGAAGTAGCGGATCACCTCGGGATGGGTCACGGTGACCGGACCGCCCGCCTTGATCTGCTCGTTGAAGAGGGGTACGACGGAGCCCGACGAGGCCAGCACGTTGCCGAACCGCACCATGCAGAAGCGCGTCTTGCTGCCGCGGCGTTGGAGGCCCTGCAGCACGATCTCGGCGAAGCGCTTGGTCGCGCCCATCACGTTGGTCGGGTTCACCGCTTTGTCGGTCGACACCAGCACGAAGGTCTCGACGTCGGTCTCGTGAGCCGCTTCGGCCGCATACCAGGTGGCGATGACGTTGTTGTGGATGCCCTCGATCACGTTTTGCTCGACGATCGGCACGTGCTTGTACGCGGCCGCGTGGTAGACCGTCTGTACCCGGTACGCCTGCAGGATGTCGCGCAAGCGATATTTGTGGTGCGCGTTGCCGATCAGGCCGACCAGATCCACGTTGAGCGCACGCTGGGCCGCGCAGCTCTGCAGCTCGCGCTGAATGTTGTAGAGCGCGAGCTCCGACATCTCGAAGAGAACCAGGCGCCTCGGCCCGAGGCCGATGATCTGGCGGCAAAGCTCGGAACCGATCGAGCCGCCGGCGCCCGTGACCATCACCACCCGGTCGCGTATGCAGGCGTCGAAGAGGTTGGCCTTGGGCGGCACCGAGTCGCGGCCCAGCAGGTCGCTCACATCCACTTCGCGGATGTCGCCAACGTGCGCGGTGCCGGTGACCAGCTGCTCGATCTCGGGAACGGTCTGCACGTGCACGCCGAGCGGCTCGAGCTGGCTCAATATCTCGCGGCGGCGGCGGCGCGTCAGGGATGGCATGGCCAGGAGGATCCGGTCGATGCCTCGATCCTTGATCAGGATCGGCAGATCCTCCGGCGCATGCACCTTGATGCCGTTGATCATCCGGCCGTGCAAGCTCTTCTTGTCGTCGATGAAGATCATCGGATCGAAAGCGCGTGTCGTCGAGAGCGCGGTCGCTAGCCGGGCACCGGCATCTCCGGCTCCATAGATCGCCACGCGCGCGACGGTGGGTTGGATGTAGTGCGTCAACAGATAGTGGCGCACCGTCAGTCTCGATCCGGCCACGTAGAGGAGCAGCAGGCACGAGTAGATGACCACGACGCTCGCGCTCAGCGCGGGTATCCTGAGCACGGCTCCCACCGTCTCCAAGACGATGCCGGAGAGCAATACCGCGGCCGCGACCGCGAAAGCCGCCTTGTGTCCCAGAAAGCGGATCACCGCACGATAGAGACCCATGCGGATGAAGATCGGCGTGCTTACGGCGATGGCGGCGAGGTACGCGGGCCAATCGGCCAGGTTGAATACGGCGGTCCCGGCTTTCAGACTGAGCGCGGCCCATAAAGCCGCCGCGGTCATGAGGGTGTCCGTGCAGATGGTGATGAAGCGCTTTACCGGCCGGGGCAGGTCGACCGAGCGGCGCACCACGTCGCCGCGCGATTGTCTTGGCTTCGAATCCAACTCTAACCTCCCTGACACTCCCCCCTCCTTAGCGCCCAGACCTAAGTCTCGGCGTGGGCGAAGCTTTCTTGAGCCGCCCTAAGGCTGGAGTGTACCGAATTTTCCTACAGATAGGCCCTCGCCCGCCGAACTTTACAGGGAGTTAATGCCGCCGTTGCTTCCGCGAATCAAAATCGTTGAACGCACTTGTCGTCGTCTCGTTGACTGTGGGATGACGCATTCGCGCCGAAGTTCCGAGCGTGTAAAACATTCAAACCTTCGAGCGCGGCCCGTACCGAGAGCAACGTCTGCACGCGCGGCGGTCGGCCGAAGATCCAGCGCACGATCCGAGAGACGTGCGACAAGCCGTACCAGGGAACCTCGCCGGCGGCGGGAATCTGCGCCGCTCCCCGCTCGAGCTCGCGCAGCGCGACTCGCGACGGGACCATTCGGGCCAGCATGTGGCGGCAAGCCTCTGCCGGGGTGCGCGACCACTCGATGCCCGGAAATGCCTGGATGCCGAGCCGCGACCACGACACGTCGCAGACGCGCGCGCGCGCCGAGTGAGCCCGCAGCAGCGGCGGACAAAGGCCGGCGAGCCGGGCCTCGATCGACTCCGGGATCACGCCGCGGTAGTAGCGCGCCGTCAGCCGCAACGGCGGAAGCGCCCACCAGCCGAGGCTGCCGTTTCCGAGCGCCTCGATCCACGCGGCCGGCGTCAGCGTGCGCGCCAGCAAGGCGATGTCGTGGAGCTGGACGAGACGCAGGGCCCGTGCGCGCATGTTGCCGGCGGCGTGCAGGGCAAGGTGGCCGAGCAAGGCCGCACCGGACGGGTACCCGTTGATGCCCGGCTGCGCATCGACGGGCATGACGAGGGCGGTGATGTCGACCTTCGTGACGGGCAACGGCTCCGAGATGCGCGTGTGTATCTCGATCTTGATCGGATTGTCGATGTGCTCGCCGAGACGATGCGTGCAGGTCTGCGGACCGCCGAGCGGATGGAACACGTCGTGGCGGCGGCTGGAGTAGGCGGCTTCGTAGCCGCAGGCGGCAAGGACCGGCTCGAGCGCCGGCCGCTGCGACTCGCGCACGAGCAAGTCGATGTCGCCCATGGGGCGCAGACCGGGCCCATACAGCCCTCGCGCATACAGCGCAGCGCCCTTGAGCGCCACCAGCGGCACACCGGCGGCGCACGCCTCGCGGTCCAAGGCGCCAAGCAGCGCGGCGATCCTGGCATGGCGCGCCAGGGCATGGCCGCTCTGCGCCTCGAGGAAGTCCCGGAACCTTGCCGGCCCTCGACCGCGAAACCCCTCCTGCAGCAGCGCGGCGACACCGTGCAATCCGCACACCGCCTCCGCGATCCTCCATTCCAATTCACTCCATCGCGGCTCGTTCCCCGGCTCCGCGAGGCGACGGCCGACATCCTCGGTGACATCTCTCAGCGCCGCCGCGACGGCCGCGAGCTCCGCGGACGCAATTTCGCTCATGAGCGTGTGTTCCCTCGAGGCGCCGCCGGGTTGTCGCGCGGTGCCGCGGAATGCGGAACTCCCATCTGCATCGTTTACAATGTGGAATTTCGGCACGGAGCGTCAATGCGCGAATCGGCTCGTCCCCGGGTCGGGGTCATCGGACTGGGATATGTTGGCCTGCCGCTGGCAGTCGAGTTCGGCAAGCGCTACGAGACCGTTGGCTTCGACACCAACGCCGACAGGATCAAGGAGCTCAAGAGAGGACGGGACCGGACCCTCGAAGCGAGCGCCGCAGAGCTCGCCGAGGCGCGCCTGCTGCGCTTCACCGCGCGGGCGGCGGATCTCAAGCGCTGCAACGTCTACATCGTCACCGTACCGACTCCCGTCGACGGCTACAAACGCCCCGATCTCGGTGCGCTCCGGGCCGCGAGCGAAACCGTGGGCAAGGTGCTCTCCCCGGGGGACGTCGTCGTGTACGAGTCCACCGTCTATCCGGGCTGCACCGAGGAGGTCTGCGTCCCGGTGCTCGAGCAGTCCTCCGGGCTCGCCTTCAATCGAGATTTCTTCTGCGGCTACAGCCCGGAACGCATCAATCCGGGAGACCGTGAGCATCGGTTGCCCACGATCCGCAAGATCACATCGGGCTCGACGCCGCGGGCGGCGGACCTGGTCGACCGCCTGTACGCCTCGGTCATCCCGGCGGGCACCCACCGCGCGTCGAGCATCCGGGTCGCCGAGGCGGCCAAGGTCATCGAGAATACCCAACGCGACGTCAACATCGCCCTCATCAACGAGCTGTCGCTGATCTTCAAGCGTCTGGGCATCGATACCGAAGAGGTGCTCAAGGCCGCCGGCACCAAGTGGAACTTCCTGCCGTTCCGGCCCGGCCTCGTCGGCGGACATTGCATCGGCGTGGACCCTTACTACCTGACCCACAAGGCCACCGAGATCGGCTATCACGCGGAGATGATCACCGCCGGCCGCCGGATCAACGACGGAATGGGTGCCTATGTCGCTCAGGAGGTCATCAAGCTCATGACCGGGCGGCGCATCATGGTGGCGGGCTCGCGCGTGCTGATCCTCGGCCTCGCGTTCAAGGAGAACTGCCCCGATCTGCGCAACAGCAAGGTCGTCGACATCATTGCCGAGCTCGAGCGCTACGGTGCCGCGGTCGAGGTGCACGATCCGTGGGTCGACCCTGCGCAGGCGCGGCGGGAGTATGGATTCGCCACCATCAAGGCGCCGCGCCGCGCAAGCTACGATGCCATCGTACTGGCGGTCGCGCACGACCGGTTCAAGGAGCTCGGGTCGGCGCGCATCCGCGGGCTGGGCCGCAAGAGCCACGTGCTCTACGACGTGAAATACCTGTTTCCCGCCGACGAATCCGATGGCCGCTTGTAGCGGGATGAGGCCCGGGTGCCGGCGGATGGATTAGCCATATCCGCGACGGCCGCTTACAATTTTGGGTTGGCCGCGCGGCCACGGCAACCGCCCGTCGCGGTCGCCCAAGGAGTGACGAGTGAATTCCCATGGCGAAGCCGAAGCTTCCGATCGAGAGATCGACCTGATCGTCTTCTGGCAGGTGCTCACGCGCTACCGGTTGCTGATCGCGCTGGTCACGGTGGTGTGCACCGCGGGCGCCGCCGCGTATGCGCTGACCACCACCCCCCTGTTTCGCGCGGAGGTCACCATCTCGGACGCACGCGACAACAACATGGGCGGCGGCAGCGGCGGCAATCTGGGGCAGCTCGGCGGCCTGGCAAGCCTGGCGGGCGTCACGCTCGGATCGGGAAGCGCCGCCGCGCGCGATGCGCATGCGGTCCTGAAATCCCATCAGCTCGCCCAGCAATTCGTCGAGCGGCACGGCCTCACGGCCGAGCTGACGGCGGATTCCGGCGGAACGTCCTCGTTATGGCGCGCGGTGCGCCGCTTTCAGAAAGATGTCGTGAACGTGGATGAGGACCGCCGCAGCGGAATGATCGGCGTTTCGGTGACGTGGCGCGACCGTGCCAAGGCCGCGACCTGGGCCAACGACTATGTCGCGCTGGCCAACGAGGTGATCCGCGCGCGTGCGGCCACCGATGCACAGCGCAACATCACTTACCTGGAGGGGCAGCTGAAACTCACCGGCTCGGTCGAGGTGCAGCGCGCCCTGGCCAACCTGATCGAGACCGAGACCAAGACGCTGATGCTGGCGCAGGGCCGGGCGGAGTTCGCCTTCACGGTCATCGACCCCGCGGTGACGCCCGAGGTCAAGGCGAGCCCCAAGGTCACCCTCGTGATCCTGGTGGGCATGGTCTCCGGGCTGCTCGCCGGCGTGCTGCTCGCGCTGGCGCACTTCAAGATCTCCGGCTATCGGCGCCGGGCGCAGACGAGCTTTTCCGTTGCGGAGCGAGGTTGATGGATATACGCGGCAAGAAACTGGTGCTGGTCGGCGGGGCCGGATTGATCGGCTCCCACACGTTGGACGAGCTGGTGAAGGAGGACGTGCGCGAGATCGTGATCTACGACAACTTCGTGCGCGGCCGGCACGACAACATCGCCGGCGCGCTCCGCGATCCTCGGGTGCGCGTCTTCGACGTGGGCGGCGACATCCTCCAGACCGACATCCTGGAGGCGGCCTTGGATGGCGCCGACGGCGTGTTCCACTTCGCCGCTCTCTGGCTGCTGCAGTGCCACGAATTCCCGCGCAGCGCTTTCGACGTGAACGTCCGCGGGACCTTCAACGTGATGGAAGCCTGCATCAAGAAGGGCGTCAAACGCCTGGTGTATTCGTCGTCCGCATCCGTATATGGCGATGCCGTGCGCGAGCCGATGGATGAGGACCATCCGTTCAACAATCAGAACTTCTACGGCGCCACCAAGATCGCCGGCGAGGCGATGCTGCGCGCGTTCCATTTCCGCTACGGGCTCGACTTCGTCGGCCTTCGCTACATGAACGTGTACGGACCGCGGCAGGACTATCACGGCGCATACATCGCCGTCATCATGAAGATGCTGGACGCCATCGATCAAGGCAACGGACCGACGATCCTCGGCGACGGCAGCGAGGCCTTCGACTTCGTCGCGGTCGAGGACTGCGGCGCCGCCAATCTGTGCGCGATGAGGGCCGCCACCAAGGACCGCTTCTACAACGTGGGTACCGGCAAGCGCACCTCGCTCAAGGAGCTGGCGGAGATGCTGCTGGTGCTGACCGGCTGCAAGCAGCCGATCAACTTCGCGCCGCGCAGCCAGGCGACGCTGGTGCGCAACCGGATCGGCGATCCGCGGCGCGCACGCGAGGAGATCGGCTTCGATGCGTCCATCGATCTGATGGAGGGCTTGCGCAAGCTGATCGACTGGCGCAGCGGCCATCGCTCCGAGGTCGCCGCGCGCAGGAGCGCTGCCGGCCTGAGCGCGTGAGCGCCGCCCCATGACCAAGAGCATCCAGATATCGCTGCCGAGCACCGGGGACGACGAATGGCAAGCCGTGCGCGAGCCGCTCGCCACCGGATGGCTGACCCAGGGGCCCAAGGTCGCCGAATTCGAGCGGGTGTTCGCCGCGCGCCACGGCGTCCGGCACGCGCTCGCGACCACGAGCTGCACGACCGGCTTGCACCTGATCCTGGCGGCGCTCGGCATCGGCCCGGGCGACGAGGTCATCGTGCCCGCCTTCACGTGGGTGGCCACGGCGAATGTCGTCGTCTACTGCGGAGGCACGCCGGTGTTCGCCGACGTCGACCGCGTCAGCTACAACGTCATCGCCGATGACGTGGCCCGCAAGCTCACCTCGCGGACCAAGGCGGTGATCGCGGTCCATCTGTTCGGCCTGTGCGCGGACATGGAGGCGCTGGGGCGCGTGGTGCCGAAAGGCATTCCCATCATCGAAGATGCCGCCTGCGCGGCCGGCGCATCGTATCGCGGACGCTCGGCCGGCACCCTGGGGGCGGCGGCGGCGTTCTCGTTCCATCCGCGCAAATCGATCACCACCGGCGAGGGCGGCATGGTCACGACCGCCGACGATGCCCTCGCCGAGCGCATGAACATGCTGCGCAACCACGGCGCATCGATCTCGGAGGAGCAGCGGCACCACGGCGCGCGTCCCTATCTGCTCGCCGACTTCAATCTGCTCGGCTTCAACTACCGCATGACGGACATTCAAGGTGCCGTGGGCATCGTGCAGATGACCAAGCTCGACCGCTTCATTGCCGAGCGCGACGCTTACGCGCGATGGTACGCTTCCGAGCTCGCCGACGTCCCGTGGCTGAGCATGCCGCAGTGGCCGGCCGACGGAACGCACGCCTGGCAGGCGTTCGTGACGTACGTCGATCCCGCGAAGTCGCCGTTGCCCCGCAACGAAATCATGGACCGCCTGCAAAAACTCGGGATCAGCACGCGTCCCGGCACTCACGCCGCGCACATGCTGGGCTACTACCGCGAGCGGCTGGGCACGCGGCCGGACGACTTCCCGGGCGCACGCGACTGCGACGCGCAGACAATGGCCATTCCCCTGCACAACCGCATGAGCCCGGACGACTACCGCCGGGTCGTCGACGCGATCAAGAGCATCCGCTGATGTGCGGCGTAGCCGGCATCGTTCGGCTCGACGGATCGCCGGTGCACCGGGCGGATCTGCAGCGCATGACCGATGCGATCGCGCATCGCGGACCCGACGGCGAGGGCCACTGGTGCGAGCACAACGTGGGCCTCGGCCACCGCCGGCTCGCGATCATCGATCTCTCGCCCGCCGCGGCGCAACCGATGCACAGCGCCGATGGGCGCTGGGTGCTGAGCTACAACGGCGAGATGTACAACTTCCGCGAGCTGCGCGCCCGGCTCGAGCGCGAGGGGCATCGCTTCGTGTCGGCGTCGGATACCGAGGTGGTGCTGACGGCGCTCGCGGCCTGGGGGCCCTCCGCCCTCGAGGCCTTCAACGGAATGTTCGCGCTCGCGCTCTGGGACCGGGTCGAGCGGCGTCTGCTGCTGGCCCGCGACCGCTACGGCGTGAAGCCGTTGTACTACAGCCGACAAGGGGCAACCTTCGCGTTCGCCTCCGAGCAAAAGGCGATAATCGCCGTCCCCGGCATCGAGCGCCGCCTCGATGAGCCTGCGCTGCTCGAGTACTTCACCTTCCAGAATTTCTTCACCAACCGCACGCTGTTGCGCGACGTGAGCATTCTCCCGGCGGGACACTTCGCAATCCTCGACCCCGCGCGGCCCGCGCAGGCGCTGAGCCCCACCCGGTACTGGGATTTCCAGTTCACGGAGCCCGAGACCCGCGCCGACCCGGTCGAATATCGCGAGGAGCTGGAGCGGCTGTTCCAGCAAGCGGTCACGCGCCAGCTCGTTTCCGACGTGGAGCTGGGCAGCTATCTGAGCGGGGGGATGGACTCGGGAGCGATCACGGCGGAGGCCGCGCGCGCCCATCCCTATCTCAAGACCTTCACCTGCGGCTTCGATTTGAGCTCCGCATCCGGGATCGAGCTCAGCTTCGACGAGCGCACCAGGGCCGAGGCGATGTCGGCGCGCTTCAAGACCGAGCACTACGAGATGGTGCTCAAGGCCGGGGACATGGAGCGCGCCCTGCCCGCGCTCGCGTGGCACATCGAGGAGCCGCGCGTCGGCCAGAGCTACCCCAACTTCTACGCGGCCAAGCTCGCGAGCAAGTTCGTCAAGGTCGTGCTGTCCGGCGCCGGCGGCGACGAGCTGTTCGGCGGGTATCCCTGGCGCTATTACCGCGCCGCGACGGCCGGTAATTTCGAGCAGTACGTCGATCAGTACTACGCGTTCTGGCAGCGCCTGGTCGACAACCGTCAAATCAAGCAGCTGTTCGCGCCCATCTGGGGCGAGGTCAAGCACGTGTGGACGCGAGACATCTTCCGCGACGTCTTTGCGAACCATAAAAACCGCCTCGAGCGGCCCGAGGACTACATCAATCATTCGCTGTATTTCGAGGCGAAGACCTTCCTGCATGGTCTGCTCGTGGTCGAGGACAAGCTCTCGATGGCGCACAGCCTGGAGACCCGCGTGCCGTTCCTCGACAACGATCTGGTCGATTTCGCGATGCGCTGCCCTGTCTCGCTGAAGCTCAACAACCTCGCGGAGGTGGTGCGCATCAACGAGAATGAGCCCGGCGACAAGCAGGGCAAGTATTTCCTGAGGACCAACGACGGCAAGCAGATCTTGCGCGATGCCATGCGCAGGTACATCCCAAGCGACATCCTCGAGGCCGTCAAACAGGGTTTCTCGGCGCCCGATGCCTCGTGGTTCAAGGGCGAGAGCATCGATTACGTGCGCGCGCGGCTGCTCGGAGGCTCTGCTCGAATTTACAGCCTTCTCGACCGCACCGCGACCGAGAGCCTGGTGAACGAGCACCTGTCGGGCCAGCAGAACCGCAGGCTGTTCATTTGGTCGCTCCTCAGCGTCGAGAACTGGCTGGCGCGCTACTGTGCTTGAGCGCCGCTCGGACGCGTATGCCCGCCCGGATCATCGCCGGCGAGCAGATGGGCGGGGCCGTCCGATCCGGCCATGTTGAGCACGCCGTGGCTGGCTGCCCTCGGCATCGCTGCGGCGTTTTGCCTGTCCGCCTCGCAATCATTCATCAATCGACGCATAGGCTCCGATCACCCCGTCCACGTGTTTCTGACGAGCCGGATCCGCAAGGGGGGTTTTCGGCTCTTCGTCCGCATTCCGGATCTCTTCAACGATTGCTACGTCGGGGCGGTTCCGCTCTATCTGCACTGGATCATCGCCCACTTCCGTGTTGGAGCGCTGTATTGGAGCGAGCGGCTCCTCAACCCGGTGCTGAACGCGCTGCATGTGGCGCTGCTCGCCGCGATCGCCGCATTCCTGTGCCGCCACGAGGCATGGCCGGCGGATCTCGTCGGCGCGGCTGCGTGCCTGTTCGCGCTCACCCCGCAGTTCTATCATGCGCTCAGCGCGAGGAATTTCGGGCTCAGCTCGCGCGGCATAGGTCTGCTGCTGCTGACCGCGTTTTTCTTCGCGGCGTACTGCGCGAGCTTCGCGCCCACCATCTCCTGGATCGCGCTGCCGATCCTGGGGTGGCTCATCTGGGGGTTCAACACGTTCGGCCAGCAGGCCTTGTGCCTCCTCAGCGTCCTCTTGCTGATCCTGACCGGGCGCTGGGCGCCTGCGCTCGGCGCCGCGCTCGGCCTGGCGCTCTTCATCGCATTGCACCCCCGCTACGCGCTCGGCTATCTTCGGCACACGGTCCGCTTCATTCGCGCTTATGCACGCTCGATGGCGGCGATCTACATCCTGCAGCGGCGTCACAGTATCTGGCGGGACCTGGTCCTCGATATCTGGCGCCGCTTCACCGAGCAGGGCTTCGCGCAGGGCTTTCGTTACGCCTACGAAAACTCAGTCCTGGTGATCGTGCTCCTCAATCCGTTCACCGTGGCCGCCTGCTGGGCCGCTGTGCGCGGCGCGGATCTGAGGCACGGCGCTTTCGGATACTGTGTATCACTGGCTGTCTGCGGGGTCATCGCCGCCTTCTTGACCTCGTTCCGTGCCACGCGATTCCTCGGCGAGCCGGAGCGCTACGTCGAGGTCGTGACGCCGTGGGCCGTGCTTGCCGGAGCGTACCTCCTCCATGATCGGTTGGGTCCGGCCGGACTGCTCGGTCTGGGCGCATCGTTCCTGCTCGTCGATCTGCTCGAGCTCGGTGCCAGCAGGTTTCTCGTGAGCGTGGTGGCCCCGGACAACCCGCACATCGAGGAAATCGAGCGCCGCATCGAGAAGCGCTGGGGATCGGGCGCGCGCGTGTGCAGCAACAACGAGCACTACACCAAGATGCTGATGCGAAACGATTGGCAGTATGCCTACTGCCTCGCGATCGGAAATCCCTACTGCGGCATGTCGGTGGAGGAGTCTTTCTCGCGCTTCCCCGTGCTGCACGCGGAAGCGGTTCGGCGAATCGTCGGCCAGTATCGAATCAATGCCTGCCTGCTCGATCGCAAGGAATACGACAAGTTGTTCGAATCGACTCCGGCCGGTCTCAAGAACATGACCGTGGCGTATGAAACGGAGCGATTTCGCCTGCTGTTCCTGGAATGGGAATGATCCGATGATCTGCGGCCCGCCGCGTCGGAGCGTTTGGTGCGGCTGCGTGCGTATGTTGACACGGCGTGGCGCGCGCCACTAGGCTATAGCGTTCAATGGTTGAACATCAGGCCGCAATGCCAAGCGACGAAACCGGACTGAAGGTGCTGCGGCTGCTGGAGGCCAATCCGAAGGCCAGCCAGCGCGACCTGGCTTCCGAATTCGGCTTCAGTCTGGGCAAGGTCAATTACTGCATACGCGCGCTGGTTCACAAAGGCTGGATCAAGTCGAATCGCTTCCGCGAGAGCGACGAAAAGCTCGCCTACCGCTACCTGCTCACCCCGCGAGGCATCGAGCAAAAGGCGGCTCTGACGGCGCGCTTCCTGCACATCAAGATACGCGAGTACGAGCGGCTGCGCGCCGAGATCGAGCAGTTGCGGCGCGAGGTTGGTCGCCGCAACGACTACGCGCCGCCGGCAGCCTCCGGATGAGCGCGAAGTTCGGACGTGATGCGCATCAACGAGAACGAACTGGGCGATAAGAATGGATGCGCAAGCAGCTGTCGAGCGGCTCGGGCGCGAATTGCCAATACTGGAGCGTGACATGACACAGGCACTCATCAACGAGCATTCGTCCGGCGAACAAACCCGGCGGCTTCTCATCTGCTCGCCGCTCATGTTCGAGCGCCGGCCGGCGACCACTCTCTCCGCATGAGCTCCCGGACATTCATCGACCGCCTGCACGGGGTGCTGCGCTCACCGCTGACGCTCGATGGCAACTTCGCGATGCGCAGTGAAGTGTCGGCTCATGCCCGACAGCAGCAGACGAACGAAGCCTTCTCCGAGAAGTGGGGGAAATACGGCGACAGCAGCGAGAAAGAGCAGTTGTACGCCTTTCAGCGCGCCTGGTATCTGAAGCTTTATGGGTTCGAATCGGAGGAGGCGCTGCGTGCCCACCTGGTTGGCTGCCGTGTGGTGTTCGATGCCGGATGCGGACTGGGCTACAAGCCCGCGTGGTTCGCAGAGCTCGCACCGCACGCGCTGGTCATTGGCATGGACTTCTCCGGAGCGGCCCGCCAGGCGGCCCGCAACTACGGGCACCTCGAAAATCTGTTCTTCGTGCAGGGCGACATCGCAGCAACGCACATCGAGGACGGCGCCATCGACTACGTCAGCTGCGACCAGGTGATCATGCACACCGAGAGTCCGGAACGGACTTTCGCCGAGCTGGCGCGCATAGTCAATCGAGCCGGCGGCGAGCTCGCCTGCTATTTCTATGCAAAGAAGGCGCTGCCGCGCGAGCTGCTCGATGACTACTTCCGGGTCCGCTGCGGTCAGCTGGAGCGGAGCAAGCTGTGGGCCATGTCCGAGCAGCTCGCCGAGCTCGGGCGGCGCTTGAGCGAACTCAACGTGCAGTTCGACGCACCGGACATTCCGGAGCTTGGCATCAAGGGCGGGCGCTACGACATTCAGCGCTTCGTCTACTGGAATTTCCTCAAGTGCTTCTGGAACGAAGAGCTCGGCCGCGAGACCTCCGTGGTCACCAATTTCGACTGGTACAGCCCGAGCAACGCGCGCCGCTTCAGCGAACAGGAGGTACGCGCGCTGGTGCACGATAACGGGCTCAGCGAGGTGTTCTTTCACGCCGAGGAGGCCTGTTACTCGGGACGCTTCACTCACCCGTCGGCATCGAATGGGTCGTCAGCTCATGGCCGTTGAGCATGCCTCGTGCCAGATCGGATTCTAGTGACGGGTGCGAGCGGCCTGGTTGGCGCAGAAGTCGCGTCCGTCGCGGCTGCCGCCGGATATGACACCATCGGCCTCGGTCACACCCATCACGTAGCGGCCGCTGTCGGCAGGATGAACCTGGATTTGACTGCCGCGTCCGCACTCGAAGCGCTGCGGAGCCTGCAGCCGTTGTCCGCGGTCGCCCACTGTGCGGCAGCGGTTCCGCCCTCCCTCACGGGCCCGGCCGCGGAGCGCGTCGCGCGTGTGAATGAGCAGATCGACTCCTGCATCGTCGAGTTTTGCCGCGCTCGCGGTATACGACTGGTGTACTGCTCAACCGTTTCCGTGTACGGAGAGGTCGCCGGGGCGGTGGTGGACGAGACGTCGCCGACCAACCCGATCGGTCCGTACGCGATCGAGAAGCTGCGGGCGGAAGGACATGTCCGGGAAAAGCTGCCGTCATACGCTATCCTGAGAATCTGCGCACCCTACGGGCCCACGCAGCGGCAGCAGACGGTGTTGCGCATCTTCGTCGAACGGGCATTGGCGGGGGAGGATCTGAAATATTTCGGCTCCGGGCTGCGGCAACAGGACTTCCTGCACGTACACGATGCAGCGCTGGCCGTGTTGCGAGCGATCGAGCACCGCGACGTCAATGGTGTCTTCAACGTGTGCGGCGGCGCGCCGATCTCCATGCGTGCTCTCGCGCACCTCGTCCTGCAGGAGACGGGCAGCCAACGGCGTGCGACCGCATCGGGGGATCAGGACCCGCAGGAGGACTATCGGGCGAGGTTCGACACCGGGCGGGTCACCGGCACGCTCGGCTGGCGGCCGACGATCACGCTCGCGGAAGGCGTGCGGCAGATGGTCGGCATCCTGCGGGACGCGTCGTGAAGCTGGCGTTGTTGTCGGACATCCACGGCAACTTGCCCGCACTCGAGACGTGCCTCGGTGCGGTCCGGGCTCTGGGTTGCGAGCGCATTCTCTGCCTGGGCGACACCTTCGGTTATTTTCAGGGCGGCGCGGCTTGCTTCGACATGCTGC
>DATAUO010000208.1:0-1994 GCA_036268215.1 Steroidobacteraceae bacterium | reverse complement strand
CACATGTACCGGCTGACCGCGCAAGGCGTCGCGTTCGCCAGGGAGCAGATCGCGGAAGGGCGCGAGGCGATGTGCGTCATCCGTCCCGCGCGGGCGTCCTCATGAGCGCGTCGCGCGCTCGGGCCGGCGGGATTCTTCGTGCGGCCGTCAGGCGGCTTTCGCTGGCATTGGCCCGGATCTCCGCGCGGCTTCTTCCGGCCCGGCGAGGCGATTGGGCCGCGGCGATGATGGCGGAGGTCCGGCATTGCGACCGTGAACGCGACGCGGTCGGTTGGGCTCTGGGGTGTGTGATCGCGGCGCTCAAAGAGAGGATTACCTCGATGGTCAAAGGCAACTTGAGGATTTCCAACTGGGTCGCAGTACCCGAGATGATCTTGTGCTTCGCGCCGCTCACGCTTGCGTGCGCGGATGCCCTGCAAAATTTCGGCGGCTTGCTCGGCGGCCGCATAGGCGGCGGCCCCGGCGAGATGGCGCTCGTGGCGGCAGGAGCGGCCCTTGGCGCCGTCGGCCCGGTCGCGCTCGTCGGTGCGGTCAGGCTGCTCTTCGGCGCCAGGCCGATGCGCGCGCCGTGGCTGCGCGCGGCCGTGATCGCGGGCCCCGTTCTCTATGGCGCAATGCTGATTGCCCAGGCGTGGAGCGGCGAGTTCGCCGCCAACGCGTTCGATTTCTGGGGCGCATTAGTACTCCTCTCGGCGCTGCCCGCGTTGGGAGCGGCGCATCTGCTGCACCTTTCCGCCGATATTTCGGGCGGCGAGGGCCGCCCCCCCGCGCCGGCGTGATGCCCGGCTTGGAAACTCCAAGGCGGCGGCGCGGCCGGCCTTCAGCAGCTGCTCCATGATCCTCGGGATCTCGAACACCGCGCAGTTGTCGATGCGCGCGGTGGCGGCCCGGAATTCCTCGAGACGCGCGATCATCACCGCCGCGGCCGCCCGCACCTCCTTGAACGAGCTCAGCACCAGGCCGACGCGATTCTCTTCGACCCATTCGGTGTTGTAGCGCTCCTGGGCCATGGTCCAGGCATTGCGGGCCACGATCACCGGGAGCCGCTGCTGCACGGCCTCGCTGATGCTGCCCGGACCCGGCTTGCCGATGAAGAAATCGCTGAGCTGCATGAAGTGGCTGATGTGCGCGGAGAATCCGATCACGGCGCGCGGCGCCGATGCGCTCATCGCGCGCAGCTCGTCCGCCAGCTCGGCGTTGTGGCCGCAGACCAGGATGAGCTGGGTGTCGTCGAGCCGGCGCGCGATCTGCCGCATGATCTTCGACCCGTGCCCGCCGAACATCACGAGGCCCGTCGGACGATCGGGGTCCAGGTCGAGCTTGGCGCGCTCGGCGCGCCGGTCGAGCACCGGGGCGCGATAGAAGTCCGGCCGGATGATCATGCCCGACGTGCGATGAATGCGTGAATCCCCATAGCCGGCCGCCCTCGCCTGCTCCGCCGCGAGCGGCGTGCCGCACACGAAGTGCTGTGCCTGGCTCGGCTCGATCCAGAAGTGCGGCGGCAGATCCGCGAAATCGGTCAGGATGGTGAGGTACGGCACTCCCGGTCGGCTCGACGACAGGCCCTCGAACATGACGCGGTTGAAATTCGGCACCAGGGACGCGACGAGATCGGGCTGCGTCTCGCGCCAGTGGCGGCGCACCTGCGCGGTGAGGGTCTTGTGCCCGAAGCGGATGAGCGCCTGCAGTACCTTGAGCTCCTGACCGAGCCCCAGAGTCCAGCCGCGCCGCAGCCGCGCGTTGTAATAGGTCTCCGGCTTCATGCCCATGGTCTTGCCGAACACGTCGCGCGGGTCGAGCACCTCGAAGAGATTGACCAGCCGGACCGTCCAGGGCAGCTTGAGCTCGCGGATCATCGCATCGAGTGCGACCGCTGCTGACCGGTGACCTCCGCCCGCGTTGAAGTACACGAGATCGATCTTTTTCATTGGCGTGGCGATTTTGAGTATGAACTGTGACCGGACGATGAATTGGCGGTATCGGCCCCCCCGCCG
>DATAUO010000207.1:0-19626 GCA_036268215.1 Steroidobacteraceae bacterium | reverse complement strand
GCAGGTGTCGGGACGGCACGCGCCGCGGCGGTCGCGATGGGCGGGGCGGCCACGAGGGACGAGGTGGTCGCGAGGGACTCGTCGTGCGGTGGGAGCGGCCACAGCCGCGCGGCGCCGCGCACGCCGGACGAATCGCCCCAGCGCGCGGGCGCGAGGGTGGCGGACCAGGTGTCCGAGAACACGTGCGGGCGGATCGCGTCGGGCAGCGCGGCGAAGATCTCGGGGACGTTGGACAGGCCGCCGCCGAACACGATGGTGTCGGGGTCGATCACATTACAGATGACGCCGAGGCCGCGCCCGAGACGATCGACGTAACGGTCCAAAGTGGCGCGGGCGTGGGAGTTGCCGGCGCGCATCTGCGCGATGATGGCCTCGGAGGTCAGCTTCTCGCCGTACCGTGTCTGGTGATCGCGCTGCATGCCGCTGCCGGAGATCCACATCTCGAGACAGCTCGCGCGCCCGCACCAGCACCGGGGCCGCTCGCCTTGCTCGAGATCGGCAGCCGGCAGCGCGATATGGCCCCATTCGCCGCTGACGCGGTTGGCCCCCTTGACCAGCTGGCCGTCGATGACCAGGCCGCCGCCGCAGCCGGTTCCGATGATCACCGCGAAGGTGATCTTGGAATCGCGGGCGGCACCGTCGACGGCTTCGGACAGCGCCAGGCAGTTGGCGTCGTTGGCGATGCGGATCGGCCTGCCGAGCGCGGCGCCGAGATCGGCCTTGAGACTGCGGCCGTTCAGCCAGACCGAGTTGGAATTGCGGATCAAACCGGTGAGCGGGGAGGGCGAGCCCGGGATGCCGACACCGATGGTCTGGGCGTCGCCGACCGCCGCCTCGACGCGATCGACCAGCGCGCACACGGTGCCGATCGCGGCGTCGTAGGATCCGGGATTCGGTGCGCGAACCCGCGCGAGGAACTCGCCGCTTTCGGACAACGCCGCCGCTTCGATCTTGGTGCCGCCGAAGTCCACGCCGAGCTGAATCATTGCGCAAATCTCGCACAGTCGAGTCGGATCATCGCTCAAACCTCACGCAGCCGAGCCGAATGATGCCTCAAATCTCATGCACGCGGTTGCGCGCGAACGAACGGGCCCTTCTGGGTCGGGGGCACGGGACGGCGCCGGTACTTGCGCCACAGGTCGTAGACGGCGAGCAGGCCGGTGAGGCTCGCGAGAGACGCGAAATACGCATGCGGGCCGAACGCGGTCATCAGGCTGCCCGCGAGGACGGGCCCGATGGCGGCCGAGGTGCCGTTCAGCATCAGGAGGGCGCTGCTCGCGGCCACCATCTGCGCCGGCTCGAGCTTGTCATTGACGTGGGACACGGACAGCGAATAGAGCGTGAGCACGACGCCGCTGAACAGCGCGGCGAGCGCGAGGAACGCGGCGCGCGGAATCTCAGGGAACGCGACGATACTGCCCGCGACGACCATCGCGAGCATGCACACCACCGCGATCACGGTGCGCCGATCGACGCGGTCGGAGAGCCGCCCGACCGGATACTGCGTCAGCACCGCCGCGAGGATGCTGACGCCCATGAATGCGGCGACGGCGCCGGTGTCGAGCCCGGCCAGGCGCGCATAGACCGGGCCCATGGAGAAAATGATGGAGGAGATCAACCCCGATACCGTCACCGCCACCACGCCGAGCGGGGAATTTCGATACAGCTCGCGCAGCCGTACCTTGCTCGGCACCGCGTGCTCGGGCACCTGCTGGCCGGAGACCACGATCGGCACCATCGCGAGCGAGATCAGCACCGAGACCAGCATGAACGGCGTCGGGCTTCCGGGATTCGACAGCACCAGGAGGAATTGCGCGGAGCCGAGGCCGACGTAGAGAACCAGCATGTAGACCGCGAACAGCCGGCCGCGGTTGTCGCGGGAGGCTCGATGATTCAGCCAGCTTTCGGCCACGACGTAAATACCCGCGAAGCACACGCCGGACAGCAGCCGCATGACCGCCCAGGCGAGCGGATTCACGAAACACCCCTGCACCAGGATCGCGATCGAGGCGCAGGCGGCCAGCGCGGCGAACACGCGGATGTGGCCGAGCCGGCGCAACAACGGCGGGGCGACCTTGGTCCCCACCAGATAGCCGACGTAGTAGCACGACATGATCACGCCCGTGACCACCGTGGGAAATCCCTCGAGGGTGGCGCGTACGCCGAGCAACGTGCTCTGCAAGCCGGCGCCCAGCATGAGGACGCCCATGCCGAGCAGCAGCGGCCATGTCGTCGCGATCACGTTGAGCGGCACAGCGCGCGCTCCATTCGAATCATCCTGCGGCCGCCGATCGTCAGCGGGGGCTCGTCGACGACGCCGAAGCCGAGCTCCTCATAGATCCCGCGCAGCGGCGAGCCGTGGATGGTGTCGAGGCGCAGCCACGCGGCCCCGAGCGAGCGCGCATCCGCAACCGCGAAATCGACCAGGCTGGCCGGCCAACCTTGGCCGGCATGCGCGCGGCGCACGGCGATCTTGTGCAAAAAGAGGCTGGTGCCTGCGGGAATCTCGGGCCAGTAAAGGGCGTCGGATGGCTGCAGCAGCATCGTGGAGACCGCCCGGCCGCCATCGAACCCCATGACGAGCTGCCGCAGCCGCGCCGCGGCGGCGAAGTCCGCCTCGCGCAGCTCCGAGAGCGCCCATACCTCGATGCCGCGCTCGAGCGCCCAGCGCGCCGCCTCATGCAGGATGGAGACCGCATCCCGGGCATGGCCGGGACCGACGCGCCGCACATCGGAACAGGTCACGCAGTCGCCCGCGGCTCGCAGCCCCCTC
This sequence comes from Steroidobacteraceae bacterium, assembly GCA_036268215.1. Lineage (GTDB taxonomy): Bacteria > Pseudomonadota > Gammaproteobacteria > Steroidobacterales > Steroidobacteraceae > Bog-1198. The sequence continues at coordinate 16,853 of DATAUO010000207.1, read as the reverse complement.
ATCGAAATCACCCGAGCTCGAAAACCCGTACGCTACCACATGTAGTTGACCGAAACGGCGAGCTCACGTTGGTTGGTACGCGCCGTGATGGGGCTCACGCGCGCGGAGCCGAGCAGCCGGTTGACGGCGGCGTCGGCATTCACGAACCAGTGGTCGGTGATGAAGCTCGTGGCGCTGAAGCCCAGTCCGGCGGAATTGGTGCCGGAATGCGCATCGTAGACGGGGTAACCGGAGCGTTCCGACTGTGTCGTATTGACGCCGAACTCACGCTGCATGTAGCGATGATCGGCGTAGGTCACCGAGGGTCCCGCGAACATGATCAGGCGTTTGGAGCTGCCCGGCAGAGGCATGTACGCTCCGAAGTCCGCGACCATGCCGTCGACCCCGCCCACCATCTGGCGCACGTCGGCGCGCAGCACCAGGGGGAACGACTTCGAGACCGCGTACGACGCGAATGCCTTGACCGCCGCCGACCGGCCGATGTCCCCCATGCCGTGCAAGTGGCCCACGTCGTCCGAGACCCTGCGCCCGAGGTCGTAGCCGACCAGCAACCCGGCACGATAGTTTTCCCCGCGCAGCAGGTTGACGCCCACGCCCTCGCCGACCGAGGCGAATGCGATGTCCTTGTAGCGGACGTTGATCACCGGCCCGGCTTGCGTGCGGGTCAGCGCCGAGCCGTCGTAGATCGGCTTGTTGACCCCGGCGGCGCCGGCGATCACGCGCCAGTCCGGGACGTCGGGCTTGAACAGCCGCTCGAGCACGATTCCGCTCGAGTATTGCCACTCCTCGAGCGGCGCGGGGGTCTGGGCAAGCGTGGCGGCCGGCGCGCCGCCGAGCAACAGGATCCAGGGCCAGAGGTGCCCATATCGCCCACGGGTTCCGAAAAATCGTATGTTCAGGGTCTTGTTCCGTCTGTCATGTGGGCGCCAATCTCATGCTAGTGGCCCGGGGGGTCACGGCTTGTCGGTCACGCCCTGATGCGGGGCGTAGGTTTTACCTGACGCTGCGCTGCTCCCAAGATACTCGATCATCGCCGACATTGTACTTTGTTGTACAAAGTAGGAATGCGAGGGTTCCGCGTCAGGAAGCTCTCACAGCAGCGCGCGATCCGGCGCGTGCCCGGCGGGCGGGATCGCCGACAGCGATCTCGGCCTCGCAAGAGGAATCTCCTCCCTCCGGCGAATTTCATCGCCGCATCACACAGGAGATGTTCATGGAATCCAATTACCTCTCTCGCGACACCTACGGCATGTACAAGAACCCCTCGGGAGGGCCGGGCCCGGCGTTGATGGGGGCGGACACGCTCCTCGGCAACGACGTCTACAATGCTTCCAACGAGAGCCTCGGATCGATCAAGGAATTCATGATCGAAATGGACAGCGGACGCATCAGTTATGCGGTGCTCTCGTTCGGCGGGTTCATGGGCGTGGGCGATCGCCTGTTCGCGGTGCCCTGGCAGGCGCTGCAGCTCGACACCGGCAACAAGCGGTTCGTGCTCAACGTGAGCAAGGAGCGTCTAAAGGATGCGCCGGGCTTCGACAAGGATCACTGGCCCGTGATGGCGGACACCTCATGGTCCACGGGGGTGTACGCGTTCTACGGAGTGAAGACCACCGGGCGAGTTCAGTAGCTCTGGAGCTCGTGGGGGGCCGGCGGGATTGCCGGCCCTAGTTCCGCCGTATCCGCGTGCGTCAACCCACGCGAGCTTGGATGCGCCGCGGCGGCCTGCGGCGCGCGACGAACGTGCGCGGGCGGTGCTGCCATTCGTTGTACGCGCGTCCCAGCACGAATCCGATGATCACCAGGTTGGCCACGAATTTCAGGGTATTCCGCATGGTGATGTCCTTTCGCTAAGGTCGCTCCTATTGCTTTGCGGCGGTCTCGTCGGCCTTCGCGTTGGCGCGCGCCGCGTTGTAGTCGGCGTCCGCGATGTCCTTGCATCTCGACTGTGCGCTCCCCGACAGAGCATCGCATTTCTCGAGCGCCACCTTGTGATCGCCGTCGGCCTTCGCCAAGGCCACGTCGTACGCGCCTTGCGCCTGGGCGTTGTTCAGGTCCTTGGATTTGTCGTCGACCTTCGCCGCGGCGTCGGCGTCCTTCTTCGCGGCCGAATCCTGCGCCTGGGCGACGTTGTTGGCGGCCTTTTGCTCGGCGCCGGCCACGCCCTCGGCGACCGCATCGGGCGGCTTGGCGCGGTCACAGGCCGAAACGGAGAGCAGGGCTGCCGCGCCCAGAAGAATCAGTAGCTTGCCGCTCATGGCGGGCTCCTTCGTGGTCGGAACTTAGGTTAGGCCACGCGCTGCGCCGCCTCCATAGGAAGCCCGAGGCCGTTCATATCGGTGCCGTCTGACAGGGATGCTCCGACGCTCAGGAGCCTGCCCAGCGTCTTTCCGCGGCCGCGATGGTGTTCGCCAGCAGCATGGTGACCGTCATCGGCCCGACGCCGCCGGGAACAGGAGTGATGTACGAAGCTTTCTTGCGCACGCCTTCGAAATCCACATCGCCGACGACGCGTCCGCCCGGCAGGCGGTTGATGCCGACATCGATCACCACGGCTCCGGTCTTGACCATCTGCGGCACGATCAAATTCGGGCGCCCCGCCGCCACCACCAGGATGTCGGCGAGGATGGTGAACTGCGCGAGGTCGCGGGTCTTCGCGTGACAGATGCACACCGTGGCGTCGCGCTGCATCAGCATGAGCGCGGTCGGCTTGCCCACGATGTTGCTGGCGCCGACCACGACCACGTTCTGGCCGGCGATCGGGATGCCCTCGGCCTCGAGCAGCTTCTGCACGCCGTACGGGGTGCACGGCGAGACCACCGCGCTCCCGAGCACGAGGCTCCCGACGTTGTAGAGATGGAAACCGTCAACGTCCTTCTCGACGGCGATCCGCTCGAGAATCGAATTGGCGGAGAGATGGCCGGGAAGCGGCAATTGCACCAGGATGCCGTGAACCGACGCGTCCGCGTTCTGCTGCTCGATGACCTCGATCAATTCCTCGCGCGAAGCGGAGGCCGGCATCTCGATCACCACGGACTCGATGCCGACGTCGCGGCAGGCTCGCGATTTGTTCTGGACGTAAAGGCGGGACGGCGCGTCATCCCCGACCAGGATCACGGTGAGCTTGGGACGCGCCCCATGCCTGGCCGCGAGAGCCTCGGCCTGTACGCGAAGACCCTCCCGTATCCGGCGCGCGTGTTGCCGTCCGTCGATGATCTTCGCGGTCACTTCGACCTCGGCTCGTTCAGCACCCATCATCAAACCTCGCTTTTGGCCGGCGTGCCGGCGCCAGCCGTCATTTTACCCCTACGCATCTTATTTGCATGCCAGTAATTCGATCGGCCGATCGAATCGCGCCATTCGGACATAGGTCCGCCGGCCTACACGCGAATCAGACATTCGATCATGGGCAGCCCGGCAGGGACGCCCAGAATGCCTGCATTGTAGCCGGAATGCGCCGCGCGACGGCGAGCCGCACCGGCCAGGGGGTCCAATGAGCAACTCAGCCGAATCGAAACCCAACGACGCCGATTCCCGATCGACACCCGATGACACCGATCGACCGGTCGGCTCGAGCGATCGGTCGATCGGGCGTCCGGGCCCCTGGCGCGAAGGCCGTTATGAGCAACCCGGCAAGCCGGTCGATCGATCCGTCCTCACGCCCGGCGGCGATGCGGCGGCTTCCAGCGATCCTGTGTCGACGCCGGTGACCCGTGAGGACTACGAGGGAAAGAGCGACGCGAAGGGGCGGCGATGAACGCCCGGCATCACGAGGAGGACGCCGTCAGGCATCTCGAGCGGATGGCGAACGACATCGGGAATTTCTTCGCGAGCGAGACCCACCGTGAGGATGCGATCAAGGGCATCTCGAACCATATCCGCAGCTACTGGACTCCGCGAATGCGTCAGCGGATTTTCGACGACGTGCGGCGCGGCGGCCCCGGCTTGAACGAGCTGCCACGCGCGGCGATCGAGCTGCTCATGAAAGCTCCGGTGGCGAAGCCCGAGCAGCCCCCGGGCGGCGATGCCGGCTGAGCCACAGCCGCAGCCGGTCGAGTCAGCCGTAGGTGATGTGGGTATTACCGCCGCAGAGCACCACCCCGACGCGCTCATTCGGGCTCGGCCGATATTGCCGATCGAGCAACGCCGCCAAGGCCGCCGCGCCGCCGGGCTCGGAGACGATCCGCAGCGCACTCCACAAGGTCGCCTGCGCCTGCCGGATGGCGTCATCCGCGACGAGGATGACCCTCTCGACGTACCGCCTCGCGATCGGGAACATGATCCGACCGACTTGTTTCGGCGCGAGGGAGTCCGCCGCGATGCCGCCGGCCTCCGCGTCGACCGGCTCGCCGGCCTCGAGCGCACGCGTGAGCGTCGGAGCCGTCGCCGGCTCGACGCCGATGACACGGACGCGGCCGCGATACCATGCCGCGATCCCGCCGAGCAGCCCTCCGCCGCCCACGGCTACCAACAGCGTGTCGAGGCGCGCGGCCTGCTCATCCATCTCGGCAGCCACCGTGCCCTGGCCGAGCAGAGTCTCGATCTGATCATACGCATGAACCTCCAGTGCGCCGGAGGACTTCGCCCAGCGGCGGGACTCGGCGAGCGCATCGGCATAGCGATCGCCTCCCACCACCAAGTCCGCCCCGTAATCTCGGATCTTGGCGATCTTGGCCGCCGCCGCTACGGTGGGCACGAAGATGCGCGCACGGCGGCCGAGGCGACGCGCCGCATATGCCACGGCCGCGCCGTGATTGCCGCCGGACGCCGCGACGACCCCCGCCGGCGGGACCTCGCGCAACAGCAGGTTGGCGAACGCGCCTCGTGCCTTGAACGATCCGGTGTGCTGCATGAGCTCCATTTTTAGAATCGCGCGAAAGGCCGGCAATCCGAGCTCCGCCGCGTCGATGTCGATCACGGGAGTCCTGCGCACGAACGGGCCGATGATCTCGCGAGCTCGCAGGATGGCGGCAGGATCGATGATGCCACTGGAATCGATGATGGCGCCGCCGGCGGCTTCGGTTTCGGCGGCGGGGGAATCGACGGCGGGATCGTCCATGGGACGATATTCGCCGAGGCGGCGGCAGGGCGCAATATTCGCGGAGCGGGGCTCGCGATCGCACCCCCCGCCGGCGCTCCGATGCAAAGTCGGCGCCGTCGGCGCAATATTCGCGCGAGGGCTCCGGTCTATACTTCGTGCAACGACAACTCCAACAAGCAGAGAGACCCGTGCAACGACAATTCCAGCAAGTAGAGCGACCCGTCCAACGACAATACCAGCAAGGAGAGCAACGATGAAATTTCTGGTCCGATGGCTGATCGACTGGCCGCAGGGCGTCGCCCGTTACCTGACGTGGCTGGCGCCGCTGTTCGCGAGAATTACCGTGGGCTGGGTGTTCCTGCTGAGCGGGTGGGGCAAGCTGCAGAATCTGCCGCAGGTCACCGAGAACTTCGTCGGCTGGGGGATTCCGTTCTCTCCCGTGGTCGCGCCGTTCGTGTCCGGCGTCGAGTTCTTCGGCGGCCTGTTTCTCCTGCTTGGTTTCATCACGCGAATCTCCGCCGGCGCGCTCGGCGTGACCATGATCGTCGCCATCGCGAGCGCCAAGTGGAGCGATGTCGACTCGCTCTCGACGCTCCTGGGGTTCGATGAGTTCGAGTACCTGGCGCTGTTCCTATGGCTTGCGATCGCGGGTCCCGGCCCGATCGCCCTCGATCCGTGGCTGCAACGGCGCTTCGGCAATCGGGGAAAGGTATAGTTCGCTCTCCACGGTAAGGTCGCGCCGGTGAGCAAGGTCGTCAAAGTCATCTCCTTCAGGGAGACGGTGTTGTTCAAGCGCGGGGTCGTCCTCAGCGTTCTGGCGCTCATCGTTTGCACCGCCACGCCGGCATTCGCCGGCGCCGGGCCCGCTCTCATCCCCTCGCTGGCGGCGACCGGCGCGATGGCCGCGGTGTGCGCCTATTTCGTCTACCGGACGCGCATGCTCGCGCTCGTCGACGAGGTCATGGATTGCGAGGATCACCTCAAGGTTCGACGCGGCCGCCGGGAGGTCACGATCCCGATGTCGGGCATCCGCGGCGCCGAGATCTCGAGCGCGGCGGGCATTCATCGGATCACGCTGCGGCTGCGCGCGGCGGGCGAGCTCGGCGGCACCCTCGATTTCCTGCCTCAGGCGAGCCTCTGGTCCAACCGGCCCGTGCTGAACGCCATGGCGGGCGAGTTGACGGCGCGCGCCCGGCAGGCCGATCCCGGGGGTCTTCCGGATTGAGTGACCGCGACCGCTCCGCGGTGGACTACGACGACGCGCCGCTCAAGCCGTTCCATCTGCGCATCTGCGTCGCCGGCACGGGCGGCGTGTTCGCCGACGGATTCGGCCTCGGAATCATCGGAATCGCATTGAGCCTTGCAGCGAGGCCGCTCGAGCTCGACGCCGTCTGGCTCGGCGTCATCGGCGGCGCGGCACTGGCGGGGCTGTTCGCCGGCGCGCTGCTCACGGGAATTGCCGCGGATCGCTACGGGCGCAGGCGAATCTTCACCTGGAACATGGTCGTTGCGGGCGTGCTGTCGGCGTCGCAGTTCGTCGTGAGCTCGCGGTTGGAGCTCACGCTGGTGCGCCTCGCGATCGGGTTCCTGCTCGGAACGGACTACGTGGTCAGCAAGGCCTTGCTCACCGAATGCGTGCCGCGCCGGGTGCGCGGCCGCGTGCTCGGCACGCTGTCCATCGCCTGGGCGGGAGGATACGCGTGCGCCTATGCCGTGGGGTACGTGCTGCGCGGCTTCGGGCCGGAATCCTGGCGCTGGATGCTGCTCGCGAGCGCGGTGCCATGCTTTCTGATCGTGCCGCTGCGGTTGCGCATGCAGGAATCGCCGCTGTGGCTCGCGACGCACGGACGGCTGGAAGAGGCCGCCGAGATCGTGCGCCTGCGGTTCGGCGGGCAGGTGCGTCCGCCCCGATCGTCGGGGGCGCCCGCCGCCGACAGCGCGCCGACGGCGCGCCCGGGGCGCTGGCGCGACCTGTTCTCGCCGCGCTGGCGCATCCGCACCTTCGTGGGCTGCACGTTCTTTGCCTGTCAGGTCATCCCTTACTTCGCGCTCGGCACCTTCGTCACGCAGGTGCTCGCGGCGCTGCACTTGAAGGGAAGCGAGCTCGGAGGACTGCTCTACAATCTTTCGCTCTTCATCGGCGCGATCGTCGGCCTCGCCGTGGTCGATCGCCTGTCGCGGCGCGCCTTCCTCGTCGGCAGTTTCGCCGCGGCCGCGGTCACCATGCTGATCCTGACCGCGTGGCCGGACCTCGGGCCCGCGCTCACCATCCTGCTGTTCGCCGTTTTTGCGGGCGTACTGTCCGCGGCATCGAACCTCGTGTACGTGTATCTGCCGGAGCTGTTCGCGACCGATCTGCGCGCCTCGGGCATCGGCCTGTCCATCGCCGCCAGCCGGATTGCCTCGGCGGCCGGGACCTTCGTGCTGCCGGTGGTGGTGCATGCGTACGGCGTCAGGGCCGCGCTCGGCGCCTGCGTCGCGGTGCTCGCGATCGGCGGCGTCTGCTGCTACGTCTGGGCCCCCGAGACGCGCAACGTCGCTCTCGAGGGCTTGGATCGCGCGAGCGCCGCGCCCGCGGGCTAGCATCCTTCGAGCGGCGGAGCCGCCGCCGGCCGCCGCCCCTCCCGGACGGCCCGGCGCCCGACGTATTTGAAAATCTCCTGCCAGTGATATAACGTGAAATTTATAACGTTACAACTGACAGGGGATGTATGACCAAGGCGGATTCGAACGGCCGCTCGGCAGCCTTGCTCGCGCGGAACCTCAAATACATTCCCGGCGGCGTCAGCTCGGTCAACCGCATCATCGATCCATCGCTGGTGTTCGTGCGCGGCGCGGGCGCCTATATCTGGGACCTCGAGGGAAGGCGCTACATCGACTACCACGCGGCCTTCGCCCCGCATTTCCTCGGGCACAACTTCGCGCCAATCAACGCCGCCGTGATCGAGATGCTGAAGAGCGGCGAGAGCCTGTTCGGCGCGGGGACGACCGTTCCCGAGGGCGATCTCGCGGAGCTCGTGTGCAAGCACGTGCCGGTCGCGGAGAAGGCCTGCCTGCTCAACACCGGCAGCGAAGCCACGGCGCTCGCGATCCGCATGGCGCGCGCCATAACCGGCCGCCGGCACTTCATCGTCGTGCAGGGCTCCTACAACGGCAATCAGGACGAGCTCGCCGTCAACGTGTTCAACACCCTGGCGGAGATCGGTCCGCGGGTGTCGCCCGGCGAGTATCCGCTGCGCCCGCTCGGCGCGGGCACCGCGATCGAGGCCACGCGCTTCGTTCACCCCGTGAATTTCAACGACCTGGAGTCGGTGCGCTACGTCTGCAGGCGCTATCCGATCGCCGCCATGATCACCGAGCCCGTGCTGCAGAACATCGGCGTGGTCCGGCCGCTCGACGGCTACCTGCAGGGCCTGCGCGGGCTCGCCGACGAGCTCGGATTCCTGCTGATATTCGACGAGGTCAAGACCGGCTTCCGTCATGCCGTCGGCGGATACAGCGAGATCTGCGGGGTCAGGCCCGATCTCGTCACCTACGGCAAGGCGATCGCGAACGGCTATCCCCTCGCACTGGTGGCGGGCAAGCGCGAGCACATGGACATCCTCGCTCATCCGGATCCCGAGAAGCGGCCGCTGATCGGCGGCACTTACAACGGGCACCCGGTCGCGGTCGCCGCGGCGCTCGGCACGCTCAACCACCTGGTTGCCAACCGCGCAACGGTCTACGGTCACATCGAGGCGCTGGGACGGCAGATGGAGCAGGGAATCCACGACATCTTCGCGGCGCGCGGAATCGCGGCCTCGGTGTCGCGGCAAGGCTCGGCCTTTTCCTATTACCTGATGCCGAAGGCTCCCGTCGACTTCCACGACATCCTCGCGCACCACGATTTCCAGCGCGATGCCGCCTTGCGGCGCGCGCTGATCGACCTCGGCATCTTCTTCGTGCCCATCGCCACCAAGCAATGCTCGATCTCCGCGGCACATACCGCCGAGGACGTGAGCCACACGCTCGCGCAATTCGAGCGGGCCGTGGCATCGGTCTGGCGATGAGCGCGCGCATGAGATCGACCCTATGCGTGGCGGGGCTGATGCTGGTCTCGGGCGCCCACGCCGACGAAGCCCGCGCTCCGGCGAGCGAATCTTCCGGCGCACGGACGGACGAGGTGTACGTCAACGCCCAGGTGCCGTGGCACGCGGCGGTGCTCGATGCGCAGGGCAAGCTGCTCGCGTGGTATCAGCCCCAGAAGAACCTGGGCTACGACCACGTGATCCGGCTCGGCTGGGACTTCATCGAGCACAAGGTGCCGAAGGACACGCGGCACGGCACCGGACAGCCGATCTACCTGGTCAACTCGGTGTACGACGCCGACACCCGCCAGGGGGTCTACTGGCAGCACAATCCCGCCATGGTCTACGCGGCCTTCGTCGACTCGCTGGTGGGATGGTACGGCTACTCGGGCGACGACCAGGCCGTTGCCGCGGTGCGCGGCATGCTCGACTATCAGCTCGCGCACGGCACGACGCCGTCCGACTGGGAATGGCCGGGTGTGCCGTTCGCAACCAGCTGCGGCGACGACAAGGATTACGGGCGGTGCATCGAGAACATGCCGCACGAGTTCTACGGCGGCATCGAGACCGACAAGGTCGGCGAGCTCGGCACCGGCTACGCTTTGTTCTACGAGCTCACCGGCGAGCGCAAATATCTCGAGGCTGCCGAGCGTTGTGCGCTGGCCCTTGCGCGTCACGTGCGTCCCGGCGATGCGGACCACACTCCGTGGCCGTTCCGGCTCGATGCGCGCACCGGCGTCACGCTCGGTCTCGAGGAGTACGGCGGCGACATCGCGGGCTCGCTGCGGCTGTTCGACGAGCTGATCCGGTTGAACGCGGGGGACGTTGCCGCGTATCGCTCGGCGCGCAGCCTGGCGCTCAAGTGGCTCATCGAGAATCCGCTCAATCACGACAGCCGCGCGTGGAACAAGTGGGTGGGATTCTTCGAGGACATCCCGCACCAGACCGAGGACGCCAATCAGCTCACGCCGATGACGGCGGCGTACTACATCCTGTCGCGCGACGACCCGGCCGAGGTCGATCCGCAGTGGATGTCGCACGTGGGGCGCCTGCTCGACTGGGTGAGGATCAAGCTCGGACGCGGTCCCTTCTTCGGAGCCCAGGCCATCGACGAGCAGACCACCCCGGATGCAAGCTTCGGCTGCTGCTCGCGGGCCGGCCAGGGCGATCACACGGCGCGCTGGGCGGCGATCAACGCCCTGTTCTTCGAGAAGACCCATGACGGGCAGGCGCGCGAGGACGCGTTCAGATCGCTCAACTACGGCACCTATTTCGCGGGCTCGGACGGACGCATCGCCTGCTGCGGGGTCGACTACCACAACGTCTACTGGTTCAGCGACGGCTATGCCGACTACATGCGGCACTTCCAGTGGGCGATGGGCGCGATTCCCGAGCTCGCGCCGCTGGGAGCGAATCACCTGCTGCGATCGAGCTCCGTGGTGCAAAGGGTGACCTATGCCTCGCGCCGCGTCGAGTACCGCACGTTCGATGCCGCCGCCGTCGAGGTGCTGCGCCTCGCGTTCAAGCCGGCGCGCATCGCCGCCGGCGGCGCCGCCCTCGAGGAGCGTGCGGATCCGACCGCACCCGGCTACACCTTGAAGGCCCTGCCCGGCGGCGATTGGATCGTGCGTGTCCGGCACGCCGACTCCGGCAGCGTCCGAATCGAGGGCTGAGCGCGGGGCGGGCCGAAAGCTGACCGTGCGCCGGCAGAGGGGTAGAGTGACTGCCTTGAATGGGAGGGGAAATCGAATGGCCTTCAGAATTTCGCGCGCGGGGCTCGCCGGCTCGCTCTGTCTCCTGTCGATCTCGATGACGGCCCACGCGGGCGGCGCCGATGCGCTGCCGGTCTCCGCGTTCGAGGCGGCGCACGCGCTCGACGCGCCGGTCGCGAACGCGGCCTTCGTGCCGGGCGAGGGGGCGCAGGCGGCGCCGGCGTTCTCAGGGGTGCTCAAGATCAAGCCGGCGCGGATGCGGACCCAGCCGGTGCTCGACCATCCCGTCATCGAGGGGCGCGACACGCTCGTATTCCCGGGACTGCAGCTCGAATTCTTCACCCTCGGCGACGTGCTCGTGCCCGTGCAGCGCGGCACCATGGTGCGCGAGACCGGCGGGGGATCGACGGCAAGCTACTGGCGCGCGATACCGCAATTCGGCCGCGTATGGCGCGAGCAGGGCGACGGCGGCTGGTCGCGCGCCGCCTTCCCCATCATGCTGGTCAACGACACCGAGAACCACGCACACCAGGGACTCGCGAGCTTCTTGTACCGCGACGGCCGGGTGAGCGGGCTGATGCTTCAGTTCATCCAGCAGACCGGCCCCTACATGATCAAGCAGTACTTCGTCGCCTGGGGGTACGCGGCGGCGGAGCTCGGCGCCGGCGATGCGTCCAAGCTCGAATCGCGCCGCGCGGAGGCTCAGGCCGAGCTCAACGACCGGCTGCCCGCCAAACCGTTCGCGGAGCTGACCAAGTCGCTGCCGAGCGGAACACTGGCGGGTTTCGGCGGCCCCATCTATCCCAAGTGGCAGGTGGCGGTGGCGCTGGTGAGAGGCGGCACCCTTTACTATCAAGAGCCGATGACCCCATACGGCCCGTATCCATACCCGCTCGAGATGCGCTTCGGCGTGCGCTCGGTGACCAAGAGCGTGTTCGCGCCGCTGTCGCTGCTGCGCCTCGCCGAGGTGTACGGGCCCTGGGTGCTGACCCTCAAGGTGGGCGATTATGTGCCTGGCCTCGATCCGAAATGGCGCCGCGTGCGCTTCGTCGACGCGGCCAACATGGCCACCGGATTCGGCGGCATGGGAACGACCAAGACGCATCCGAACGACATCTTCGACGGTTACCTCGGCGGCAACTACGACGCCTGGTACACCGCGCCCTCACAGGCCGACAAGCTCAGGCAGATCGATGCGAATCTGCATCCGTATCCCTGGGAGCCGGGCACCGTGATGCGCTACCGCGATCAGGACTATTACCTGCTCGGCGCCGCGATCGATGCGTTCCTGAAGTCGGTGCGCGGCCCGCAGGCGGATCTCGGGGAGTTCGTGCAGTCCGAGGTGTTCACGCCGATCGGCATTCACCAGGCACCCACGGTGCGCACGCGGGAGGCCGGCGGACGCGACGGCATCGTTTGGTGCAACGCCGGCTACTATCCGAGCCTCGACGATCTCGCCAAGATCGCCATGCTGTATCAGTCCTACGGCGCGCACGACGGCAAGCAGATACTGAATCGCGACATCACCCAGGAGCTGATGGAAGGACGCAACGCCATCGTCAAGAACGCCGATGCGGCGCTCGGCCCCGTCTCCGAGCCGATTGCGGGCGCCGCGGAGGACGGTCTCTACAAGATGGGGTTCCACTTCCTGCGCTACGTCAACGCCAACGGCAAGGTCGAATACCTGCCCAGCATGCATGGCTCGGGCGACAACGAAGTGATCCTGTACCCGAACCGCATGGTGTCGATCGTCATGGCCAAGGCATCTCTCGAGGTGCTGGGTCCCGCGGAGAAGACCCGCTCGGACGAAGGTCCCGTGACCATTCGCGCGGTCGAGCGGCTCGCGCCCTTCTGATGCGCGCGCGCGGCGCGTGGGTCGACTGGGCACTGCTCATTTCGTGCAATCTGATCTGGGCGAGCCAGTTCGTCCTCGCGAAGCTCGTCCAGGAGGAGATGGGGCCGATCTTCGCGACCTTCCTGCCCATGACGCTCGCGACGGCGCTGCTGATGCCGATGGTGCGGCACGAGCGCAGGTCGGGCGCCAAGGCCAGGGCCGGCGGAGTGAGTGCCGGCGATGTGCTCAGATTCGCCATGATCGGTGTTTTTGGGCAGGTGGTCGCGCAGCTCGGCATCACCTGGGGCGTGCGTTTTGCGCCTGCCTCGAACGCGGCGCTCCTGTCGTTGACGCTGCCCATCGCGACCGCCGTCATGGCCTTCCTGTTGCTCGGCGAGCGCATGACGGCGGTGCGGTGGGCGAGCTTCGCACTCGCGGTCGCCGGCGTGCTGCAATGCTCCGGGGTGGACTGGAACGACCTGCGCTTCGCGAGCGGCGGCGTCGTCACCGGCAACGTGCTCATCATGCTCGGCGTGCTCGGCAGCGCCTTCTACAACGTGTATGGCAAGAAGCTGCTGGCGCGATTCTCGCCGCTCGAGGTGCTCCTCTACAGCTACTATGCGGTGCTCGCGACCTTGCTGCCGCTGACGCTGTATCTCGAGCCGGGCGCGTTCCACTCGATGCTGTCCTTCGGTCCGAAGGTGTGGCTCGGCATCTTTTTGCTCGCGGGGCTGCAGTACTTCCTGTCCATGATCCTGTTCCTGACCGTGCTGACGCGGCTCGACGCGGTGCAGGCGGGCCTGTCCAACTACATGATCCCGGTGTTCGGCGTGCTGATCGCGGCCATGGTGCTTGGCGAGCGGCTCACGGCGCGCATGGCGATCGGCGGTGTGGTCGTGCTCGCGAGCACGTTGTTGATCACGGTGTACGAGGAGCGCCGCGCCGCACGCCGGCCGAACGCCCCGGCGATGAGTTGAGGAGATTCACATGAGGCGGAGATTTTCCAGGAGCCGGTCGTGAGCGAGAGCTCGGCGGCGCAATCTCGAGGAGAGACCGCGGGCCAAGGCGCAGGTTTCGCGGGGAAGCATGTTCTCGTCACCGGCGGCGCGCGCGGCATCGGCTTCGCCATCGCGGGTGCCTTCTGCCGGGCCGGCGCGGCCGTGTCCCTCGCCGACTGGAACGGCGAGAACCTGGAGCGCGCGGTCGACGATCTCGCCCGGGGCGGGGCGCCGGTGTATGCGCACCGGCTCGATGTGACCGACGCGTCGGCCGTGTCCGCGGCGGTCGAGGAGGCCGAGCGCCGCGGGCCCATCGACGTGCTGGTCAACAACGCGGGCATTGCGATGGAGACGGGCTTCCTCGCCATCTCGCTGGCTGAATGGCGGCAGGTGCTGGATGTGAACCTCACCGGCATGTTCGTGATGGGCCAGGCGGTCGCGCGGCGCATGGCGGCGCGCGGGCGCGGCTGCATCCTCAACATGGCCAGCAAGAACGCGGTCGACGGCGAGGCGGGATACGCGCATTACAACGCCAGCAAGGGCGGGGTCCTCATGCTGACGAGGACGATGGCGCTCGAGCTCGCGCACCTCGGCGTGCGGGTCAACGCCGTCGCGCCGGGCTACCTGCAGACGCCGATGTCGGAGGCCATCGACAGCCCGGCGTTCGTCGCCGATTTCATCCAGCGCTACATCCCGCTGGGGCGCGCGGGCAAGGTCGGGGACGTGGCGCCCCTGTTCCTGTTTCTCGCGAGCGATGCCGCCGCGTTCATCACGGGGCAGGTGTTCTTCATCGACGGGGGCCAGCTAGCGGGGCAGAAGGCCTCGGCGGAGCTGCTCGAGCGGCTCCATCCGGGGTCTGGATCCAGCTAGCCGTTCATGCGCCGCCCATCCGGGTCGAACAGCGCCCGCCGTTGCAGCCGCGCGGCATGGCGGCGCCCCAGGATCTCGATCGACCAGCCCTTGTCGTCGTCGGCAATCTCCTTGGGAACGTAGCCCATCGCGACCGATACCCGCGAGGCGTGGGCATAGCCGCCCGAGGTCACCCAGCCGCGGACGCCCTCTCCGTGCCAGATGGGCTCATCGCCGATGACGTCGGCATCGCCCGCCTCGACCGTGAAGCATCGCAGCCGCAGGCGGCCGCCGGAATCGCGCTCGGCCGCGGCCGCGGCCTTACCGACGAAGTCGGCGGGCTTGTCGAGCGCCACGAAGCGGTCGAGGCCCGCCTCGAGCGGCGAATAGATCGGCCGGTACTCGCGCGCCCATGAGCCATAGGCCTTCTCGAGGCGCAGCGAATTGAGCGCGCGCGAAGCGAACAAGCGGATGCCGAGCGGCGCGCCTGCCCGCATCAAGGTGTCGAACAGGTGCACCTGGTTGGACGGATCGCACCAGAGCTCGAATCCCAGATCGCCGGTGTAGCTGACGCGACCGACGAGCGCGGACGCCATGCCGACGTCGAGCCGCCGCACCTGCATGAACTTGAGCGCGGACGCCGAGACGTCCGCGTGCGTGATCGACGCGAGCAGGTCGCGCGAGCGTGGTCCGGCGATGGCGAGCCCGGCGACGCCGGCGCCATGCGGCGTGATCTCGACCGAGCCGTCGCCGGGCGCATGCTCGAGGAACCAGCGCATGTGGTAGTCCTCGGCGATGCCGGAGCCGACCAGGAAGAAACCTTCGGGACCGAGATTGGCGAGGGTGAAATCGCCGATCAACCGGCCATCGTGCTTGAGCATGGGCGCGAGCGTCATGCGTCCCGGGACCGGGATGCGGCAGGCGAGCATGCGATCGACCCAGCCCTGCGCCCCGGCGCCGCGGATGGCGTACTTGGCGAAACTCGTGGTCTCGATGAGCCCGACCGCTTCGCGCACGGCGCGCACCTCGGCGCCCACGGTCTCGAAGTCACTGGAGCGTCGCCAGCTGAATTCGTCGGCGATGCCGGGAGGCGCATACCAGAGCGGTATCTCGAGGCCTGCGGCGACGCCGAACTGGGCGCCGCGGGCACTGAGACGGCCATAGATCGGAGAGGTCTTGAGCGGGCGCCCGGCGGGCAACTCTTCGTTGGGGAATCGAATCGAGAATCGGCGCGAATAATTCTCGCGCACCTTTGCGTTCGTGTAGGCCCTGCTCGCCCAGCTCCCGAAGCGCGACACGTCCATGGCCCAGACGTCGAAGCCCGGGTCGCCGTGCACCATCCAGTTGGCGAGCGCGAGGCCGACGCCGCCGCCCTGGCTGAATCCCGCCATGACGCCGCACGCGCACCAGTAGCGCGCGAGTCCGGGCACCGGGCCGACCAGCGGATTCCCGTCGGGCGCGAAGGTGAAGGGGCCGTTGATGATCTTCTTGATGCCGGCGCGCTGAAACGCCGGGAAGTGCCTGAATCCCACCTCGAGGGAGGGCGCGATGCGATCGATGTCGGGCGTCAGGAGCTCATGGCCGAAATTCCACGGCGTCTCGTGCTCGGACCAGGGCTTGCACGCCTTCTCGTACGTGCCCATGAGCATGCCGCCGCGCTCCTGCCGCAGATAGAGCTCGCCGTCGAAGTCGACGGCGTGCAGCACCTCTTTTCCGGTCGCTGCATTGATCGCCGCCACCTCGGGAATGTCCTCGGTGATGAGATACATGTGCTCCATCGCGAGCACGGGGTGCTCACGCCCGACCATGTGGCCGACCTCGCGCGCCCAGAGTCCGCCGGCATTGACGACGTGCTCGGCGTGCACGTCGCCCTTGTTGGTGATGACCCGCCAGCTGCGGTCGGCGTTCTGAATCAATCGCTCGACCTTCGTGAACCGCTCCACGGAGGCGCCCAGCTTGCGCGCAGCCTTCGCGTAAGCATGGGTCGTCCCCGAGGGGTCGAGGTGCCCGTCGACCACCGTCTGCAGCGCGCCGACGAAGCAGGACGGGTCGAGCAGCGGCATGAGCTCGTGCGCGCGCTCCGGCGTGATGATCTGCGCCTCGATGCCGAGATAGCGGCCCTTGGCGACGATGCCCTTCATCCAATCAAAGCGCGCCTCGGTCGCGGCCAGCATCACCCCGCCGGTGAGGTGCAGCCCCGTCGGCTGACCGGAGAGCTTCTCGATCTCCTGGTACAGCTCGATGGTGTACTTCTGCAGCTTGGCGACGTTCGGATCGCCGTTGATCGTGTGCATGCCGCCTGCCGCATGCCAGGTCGATCCGGAGGTCAACTCATCGCGCTCAATCAGCACG
>DATAUO010000206.1:0-4866 GCA_036268215.1 Steroidobacteraceae bacterium | reverse complement strand
GATCGCGCGGATCTCATCGACGCGCACCGGCTTGCTGAGAAAATCGTCCATTCCCGCCGCGAGGCAGCGCCGCCGATCCTCGGCCATGGCGTTGGCGGTGAGCGCAACGATCGGGACTCGCGCGCTGCCCCGGGATTCCTGCTGACGGAGCGCCGCGGTCGCCTCGTAGCCGTCCATCTCCGGCATCGAGCAATCCATGAAGATGATGTCGTACGGCAGCGCCGCCGCCATGGCGATCACCTCGCGGCCGCTGCTCGCGAGATCCACCTTGAACCCGAGCTTGTCGAACATGCGTTTGACCAGCAGTTGATTCACCGAATTGTCCTCTGCAACCAAAATCCGCACCGACCGTCTCTCGCGCCGCTCGGAGTCTTGATTGACGGCGGCCAGGCGAAACGCCGGCTCGATGGGCCGCGGCGGGGCGGCCGGCCGATGCCGCTCGCTCCAGGCGCGCATCAGAGCCTCGCGCAGTTGGGCGGGTCTGATCAGCGGCTTGGTCAGGAAGGCGCAGAAGCCCGCGGCGACGAACGCATTCGTGCCCGATCGCTGGCTCGCGGAGGTCATCATCACGAGGGCGGTATCGCGCAGGCGGGGATCCCGCTTGATGCTGAGCCCGAGCTCCACGCCGTCCATGAGCGGCATCTGATAGTCGATGATCGCGACGTTGAAGCGGCGGTGCGCGTCGATGGCCGCGCTCATCCGGCCGAGCGCTTCCTGGCCCGTGGCCGCGACCTCGAACTCGACGCCCCAGGCGGCGAGCTGCCGCCCGAGCAATTGCAGATTCAGCGCATGGTCATCGACGATCATGATCCGCATCTCGGCGAGCGAGCGCTGCAGATGCTCGGGGGCGCGCGCCGGGGCGCTCGCGGCCGCGGGCAGGGTGAACCAGAAGGTCGAGCCGCGGCCGGGTTCGCTCTCGAAGCCGATCTCGCCGCCCATGAGCTCGACCAGCCGCTTGCCGATCGCGAGCCCGAGTCCGGTGCCGCCGAACTCCCGGGTGGTCGAGGAATCGGCTTGCGAGAATTGCTGGAACAGCAGCGGCTGGCGGTCCCCGGGAATGCCGATGCCCGTGTCGCTGACGCGCACGCGTACCGCGCCCGCCGCATCGCCCCCGGCCGGCATGACCCGATCCATCTCGACCAGAACGTGGCCTTTGCGGGTGAACTTGATGGCGTTGCCGACGAGGTTCAATAGAACCTGGCGGACGCGGCCGGGATCGCCCTCGATGGCGATGGGCGTGCCGGGCGCGATCTCGATGCCGAGCTCGAGACCCTTGTTCCCCGCCTGGTGCGCGAGCAGCTCGACGACCTCCATGGCAGCCTGCGCCGCATCGAAGGGCATTCTCTCGACGCTGAGCTTGCCGGCCTCGACCTTGGAGAAATCCAGGATGTCGTTGATGACTTGCAGCAACGATTCGGCGGAATGCCGGATGGTCTGCACGCTCTCGAGCTGGTGCTTGTCGAGGTCGGTGTCGAGCAGCAGGTTGGTGAATCCGAGCACCCCGTTCATCGGCGTGCGGATCTCGTGGCTCATGTTGGCGAGGAACGCGCTCTTGGCGAGGCTCGCGGCCTCGGCGGCCTCCCGTGCCTGCGTCAGCTCCTCGGCCTGAAGCGCGGCCTGCCTGACCTGTGCCTCCAGCACGCTGGTGCGGCGCAACTCCTCGGCGCGCAGCGCCCGCTCCGCCATCTCGGCTTCGAGCGCCGCACTCTTGGCCTGGACCACCTCGGTCATCTCGTTGAAGGCCCGTGCCAGCTCCGTGCACTCGTCGGGACCGCAGACCGGGGCGCGCAGCGACGCCTCGCCGCGCGAAATCCGCCGCACGATGCCCGTGAGCCGGACGATGGGGCCGGCGATGCGGCGCGCCAGCAGGATCGCGGATACCGCGCTCGCGAGCAGCGCCAGGAGCACGATGGGCATCGCCTGCAGGAACATCTTGCGTACCGGCGCGATGACCTCGGCGTAGGGCGCCATGGTCACCACGGTCCAGCCGCCGGCGCGATTCGCGCCGTAAGTGGGCAGACGCGTGTACGCGACCACGAAGGGCCGATCGCCGTGCGGAACGACCAATGACCCCGCGTGCTCGTCACCGAGCCGTGCCGCGAGCCGGCGATCGTTGACCAGGCTCGATTCGAGGCCGGGAACCTCATTCTGGCTCGAGCGCAACAGCACATGGCCGCGCGCGTCGACCAGGTAGGCTTGCTGGATGCCGGACCCGCCGGGGCCGACATCGCGCAGCATCTCCTCGAACGGCGCATTCAGGAGCTCGGACACGAGGACGATGGGCCTTCCGCCCGGTGCATCGTCGATGCGGGTGAGCAGGCGGAACGCCGCCTGGGCCCGTTTCGAGGGGTACGCGGGTCCCGCCATCTCGACCGAGCCCGCGGGAAGCGCCAGCACGCGCCGGAAGTGCGGCTGCAGATCGTCCGATAGCGCGAAGGCCGAGCGTCCCGTGTCCGCCGGCTCCGAAGAAGTGAGTATGTTGCCGGCGTCGTCGGCGAGATAGATGCGGCGCAAGTAGGGGTAGACGTAGGTCGCGGCGCGCAGGTGCCTGACCAGCGCGCCGCCTTGCTTCTCCTTGAGGCTCGGGTCGCCGGCCATGAGATAAATGCCGCGCAGCGCATCGAGCAACAGGTTGTCGACCGCGCGGGCGGTCGGGGCCAGGCTATCCTCGAAGCGGCTCACCACCAGCTCCTGGGTGTGCTGCTTCACGAGGACATAGAGCGCGAGGATGGCCGCGAGCAGCGACACCACCGTCAGCCCGACCAGTGCCGCGAGTATCTTGCGTGAGATGCTCATCGCGCGTTCCGCATCATTCCAGCATTCGGATGAACTCCGAGTCCAGGTGAGGCGGACTGTCGACGCGCCGGGCGACCTCGCCGGTCTCCAGCATGAAGTCGTTCATGCGCCGCCACGAGCCATGCAAGGACTCGAAGCCCGCCGCATAGGAGAACGCGCGCTCGTTGTCGGCGAGATCGAGGATGCGCACCGTGCGCATCAGCCCGCAAGTCGAGTCCGGCGGCTGCTTGAGCGACGCGGCGACCATGCCGCACGCCTCTTGCGGATGCTCGCGCACCCATCGCTCGGTCCGATCCCAGACGCGCATCAGCGCCGCCACCTGCTCGCGGTGCTGGCGGATGTATTCGCCGCGCAGCGCGAACACGGAGTAGCTGAGGCCCGGCGTGTCCGCGGTGGAGAACAGGGTGACGCCGCCCGCGGCCACCGCGTAGGAGACGTAGGGCTCCCAGAGAAAGATGGCATCGACGCGGCCGGCCTTGAAGTCGTCCACGGAGGCGTCGCCCGATCGATCGACCAGCACGATGTCGCCGATGTCGACGCCCTCGCGCTCCGCCAGGATCGAGAGAAGATATTCGAGATAGGATCCCCGGTAGAGCGCGAGCCGCTTGCCCTTGAGGTCGCGCAGCGAGTGAATGCCGGGCTTTGCCACCAGTCCTTCGGCGCCTGACGAATAGTCGATCACCGCCACCCCGACGAGATCGTGTCCGTCCGCGACGCGCTTGACCAGGTCGTATTCAGGGAATCCCATCGCATCGATCTTCCCGTTCACCACTTCGTCGAGCGCGTGGAAGTACGCGCCGTCCACGTCGATACGCTGGACATCGAGGCCGGCGTCCCTGAACCAGCCTTTCCGGTCGGCCACGTCGATCCAGTAGCTGCCGGGCCAGTGGTAGGTCGCGATGCGCAGCGGCTCGGCCCCGGCTTTGGGCGCAGAGCCGCAGGATGAGAGACCGAGCAGGCCCGTCAGGGCGATCAGGATCGATGCGACCCGGAAAGATCCGATTGACGCCAAGGCCTTGTCGAACGACGATTCGGGCATTCGAGTTTTCCGGTGACAGCGCCGGCTCGAGATTTCATCGGCGCTCGAGCGCGGATCTTGAGCATTTGCGGCGCCGTCTTCGCCTTTCGCGCCTCGATTTCTTGTCATAACGGCGCGATGTAGGATTTCTCCGTAGGACGATTGAGGGGAGAGATGAGTGATCGATACGCGCAATCGTGCGCCATGACCGTCACGATCGTGCGGCGCGTGCTGATCGGCACCGGGCTCCTCATGGCCCTGTTGCTCGGCATGATCGCGCTGCTCGCCGCGGCGGTGGATCGCGGCCATCTGCGCGGACCGCTGCTCGACTATCTGGCCGCGCGCACGGGGCGCCGCATCGAGGTCGCAGGCGCGTTGCACGCCCATCTCCTCACCATGCATCCGGGGATCGTCGGGTCCGACGTCAGCATCGGCAATCCTCCCTGGACGCCGCCTGGCGTGACCGCCGACGCGAAGCGCCTGGAGATCGTCCTGCATCTCCCCTGGATCGGACGCAGGCTCGCCATCGATCGGCTGGTGCTCGAGAGCGCCACTCTCCATCTCATACGCGATGCGAAGGGACGCGCGAACTGGCAATGGCAGGATCCCGTACATCCCTCCCCCGGCGGCGTGCCGCTGGTGCATTCGTTGTCGATCGCCGACGCGCATGTGCTGCTCGACGATGATCGCCGGCACTTGAAGTTCGACGGGCGCGTGAGCGCGGTCGAGGCGGGCGGCGTCCTCGCCGGCCGGCTGAGCATCCGCGGGTCCGGTGATTTGAACCAGCGGGCGGTGACCTTCGACGTCGATGGCGATCCGCTCGCCACCGCGCAGCACGACCGGCCCTACCGCTTCAGCTACCGCGAGGAGTCGAGCGGCTCGACCCTCCTCGGCCGGGGCTACTTGTCGAGGCCGTTCGATTTCGGGGTTCTCGACACGACCTTCGAGGCACGCGGCGCAGACCTCAAGGATCTGTATTTCCTGACCGGCGTCAGCCTGGTGAATACCGGAAGCTACCGGCTGCAGGGCGCAATGGCGCGGCGCGGCGCCGA
>DATAUO010000205.1:0-23882 GCA_036268215.1 Steroidobacteraceae bacterium | reverse complement strand
GGCCGACATTGCGGCGATGGGCGAGGCGGCGCGCCTCCTGGCCGGCGGCTCCGCGCATCTCTATTCGGTGGCATTCGGGGTGATCGGGCTCCTGTTGCAGGTGTTCCTGCGCTACCAGACCTATGTGCGCTGTCTCAAATGGCTCACGCTGGCGCTGCTCGCCTACGTGGCGGTGGTGTTCACGGTGCACGTTCCCTGGGCGAGCGTCCTGTCGCAGATCGTCATGCCGCGCCTCACGCTCGATCACGGCACCATCACCATGATCGTCGCCGTGTTCGGCACCACCATCAGCCCGTACCTCTTCTTCTGGCAGGCGGCGCAAGAGATGGAGGACCTGCGCGCAGTCGCCCGCAACGGCGGCGGCGGGCTGCTGCCTCACGCGCACGATGTCGCCCGGCGCCATCTGCGCCGCATCCGCTGGGACACCTATGTCGGAATGGGCTTCTCGAATCTGATCGCGTTCTTCATCATCCTGAGCACGGCCGCGACCCTGCACGCGGCCGGCGTCACCGACATTCAGACCTCGGCGCAGGCGGCGGACGCGTTGCGCCCGCTCGGCGGCCAGACGACGTTCCTGCTGTTCGGCCTCGGCATCGTCGGCACCGGCCTTCTGGCGGTGCCGGTGCTGGCCGGGTCCGCGGCCTATGCCGTGGCCGAGAGCTTCAACTGGAATTCCGGGCTCGACATGAAGCTGCACGAGGCGTTCGAGTTCTACGTCATCATCGCGATCGCGACGGTGGGCGGAGTTGCGCTCAACTTCACGCATCTGGACCCGATGCGCGCCCTGGTGTGGAGCGCCGAGATCAACGGCGTCATCGCGGTGCCCATCATGGTGGTGATGATGCTGCTCGCGTCGCGCGCCGACATCATGGGCAAATTCGTCATACGCCCCAAGCTCTCGCGCCTGGGTTGGGCGGCAACCGCCGTCATGGCCGTGACGGTGGTGGCGATGCTCGCGACCGCCTGATCATGAACGAACGCGTTTCTTCGTCCGCCGCCGCCGTCGCCCCCGACGAGCGTACCGAGAGGCTGAACACCAAGGCGGCGGGGATCATCACCCTGGCCGTCATGTGCAGCCGGGTGCTGGGCCTCGCGCGGGAGCAGATCTTCGCGGCCCTGTTCGGCGGACGCGGCGCCATGGACGCCTTCACGGCGGCCTTTCGCATCCCCAATCTGCTGCGCGACCTGTTCGCGGAGGGCGCGTTGTCGACCGCCTTCGTCACCACGTTCTCCAAGACCATCGCGCGAGGCGGCGATGCTGCGGCCTGGCAGCTTGCGAACAAGGTCGCGACCCTCGCGGCCATCGTGCTCGGCGTCCTCTGCATCGCCGGGATGGTGTTCTCGCCCGAGCTGGTGCGCTTCCTGGCGCCGGGCTTCGATCCTGCCAAGGCGGCGATCACCGCGACGCTCACCCGGATCATGTTTCCGTTCATCCTGCTGGTGTCGCTCGCCGCGCTGGTGATGGGCATGCTCAACTCCAAGGGCGTGTTCGGCATGCCGGCCATGGCCTCGAGCTTCTTCAACCTGGGCTCCATCGTCGGCGGCGTGCTGCTCGGGTACTGGTTCGACCCGCACTTCGGCTGGGGGGCGCTCGCGGGGCTCGCGTGGGCGACGGTCATCGGGGGCACGCTGCAGCTCGCGGTCCAGCTTCCGGCGCTGTCGCGGATGGGCTATCGCTTCCGGCCGGATTTCCGCTGGGCCGACCCCGGCGTGCGCGCCATCCTGTTGCTGATGGGGCCGTCGGTGATCGCGGCCGCGACCACCCAGGTCAACGTCATGATCAACTCGATGTTCGCCTCGACGCTCGGCAACGGTCCGATCTTCTGGCTGTCGATCGCCTTTCGGCTGATGCAGCTCCCGCTCGGCTTGTTCGGCGTCGCCCTGGGCACCGTGACGCTGCCGTTGCTCTCGCGGCTGGTGGTCGCCGGCCACATGACGGCCTTCCGCGAGGAGCTGGCACGCGCCATGCGCCTGGCGCTCCTGCTGACCATCCCGTCGACGATCGGCCTCATGATGCTCGCCGAGCCCATCATCTCGGTGCTCTACCAGCACGGCAAGTTCACGGCGGCGGAGGCGGCCGAGGCCGCGGGGGCGCTGCGCTTCTACGCGCTCGGGCTCGCGGGCTACGCCGCGCTCAAGGTGCTCGTGAATGCGTTCTACGCGCTCGATCGGCGCAAGACGCCGATGTTCGTGAGCCTGCTCGCGGTCGCGTTGAACCTCCTGTTCAACTGGGTGTTCACGTTCCACTTCGGCTGGGGGCATCGGGGCCTTGCCTTCTCGACCGGCTGCATCGCGACCATCAACTTCCTGCTGCTGTACGTGCTCATGCGCAAGCAGCTCTCGAGCCTCGAGACCGGACGCATGCTCGCCATGCTCGCGAAGGTCGGACTCGCTTCGCTGGTCCTGGTGGGCGTCTGCGCGGCCTCGTCCCGATGGCTGCTCGCGGACTGGGCGACGCAGGCGCTGATCCCGAAGCTCGCCAAGCTGCTTGCCACCATCGCCGCCGGCGCGGCGCTCTTCGGCGCCACGGGACTGCTGCTCGGCATCGAGGAGCTCCACCAGGTCAGAGGCGCCTTCATGCGCCGGCTCCGCCGCAGGAGAAACGGCCAGGCCTGAAGGCCGGCGCTGCCGCCGCGCGAGCCAGCGATCCCTGCGATCCTCTCGCCGGCCGACTAGCTGCTCTTCGGGATACCGAGACCGCGCGTGACCGCCGGCCGCTGCAGGAAGGTCGCGAGCGCGCGAGCGACTTCCGGATACCCGTCGAAGCCCACGAGCTCGCGTGCTCCATAGAAGCCGATCAGGTTGTTGACCCACGGAAAGGCCGCGATGTCGGCGATGGTGAGCTCATCGCCCATGAGCCAGGCGCGACCCTTCAGCCGCTGCTCGAGCACCGCGAGCAGACGCCTGGACTCCTCGACGTAGCGGTCGCGCGGACGCTTGTCCTCGTAGTCCTTGCCCGCGAATTTGTGGAAAAAGCCGACCTGGCCGAACATGGGGCCGACGCCGCCCATCTGGAACATCAGCCATTGGATGGTCTGATAGCGCGCCGCGCCGTCGCGAGGCATGAGCTTGCCGGTCTTCTCGGCGAGGTAGATCAGGATGGCGCCCGACTCGAACAGCGGCAGCGGCGCTCCGCCCGGACCGTTGGGGTCGAGGATGGCGGGGATCTTGTTGTTCGGATTCAACGACAGGAACTCGGGGCTCAGCTGGTCGTTCGTGTCGAAGCCGACCCGGTGCGGCTCGTAGGGGAGCCCCGTCTCCTCCAGCGCGATGGACACCTTGACGCCGTTCGGCGTCGGCAAGGAATAGAGCTGCAAGCGGTCGGGATGGCGCGCGGGCCATTTGCGGGTGATCGGGAAGGCGGAGAGGTCGGTCATTGGGGTGTACCAGCGTGGAGGAAGGAGCATATCCTACTGAGGTGACGCTCATGAAGCCGCGCGACCAGGGATTCTTCATGCCCGCCGAGTGGGCGCCGCACTCCGGCTGCTGGATGGGGTGGCCCCAGCGCGAGTCGATCTGGCACGGTTTTATGGAGGGCGCACGCGACGACTATGTCAAGGTGGCGCGTGCGATCGCGCGCTTCGAGCCGCTGACCATGCTGGCCGATCCATCGAGCGCCGCGGATGCGGCACGGCGGTGCGGACCCACGGTGCGCGTGCTGCCCGTGCCCCTCGACGACTCGTGGCTGCGCGATTCGGGACCGACCTTCCTCGTGGACGGAGCCGGGCGCCGGGCGGCGTCGCTGTTCGTGTTCAATGCGTGGGGCGAGAAATGTGCTCCCTTCGATCGGGACGCCGCGCTCGGCGCGCGCATCGCCGAGATCGCGGACGTGCCGGCATCGCGCTCGGGGCTGGTGGTGGAGGGCGGCGGCTTTCTCTCGGACGGCGAGGGCACCCTGATCACGGCGGAGTCCTGCGTGCTCAACCCGAACCGCAATCCGGGCTGGGTGCGAGCAGAGGCGGACGCCGAGCTGCGCGCCATGCTGGGCGTCGAGAAGATCATCTGGCTGCCCGGCGACTTGACCGACCAGGCGACCGACGGCCACGTCGACGGCTACGTCGCATTCTTTCGGCCGGGCGGCGTGCTGCTCGAGACGGTGGTCGATCCCGCCGATCCGCGCCACGCCATCATGGCGGAGAATCGCCGCGTGCTCGAGACCGAGCGGGACGCGCGCGGCCGAACGTTGGAGCTCGTGCCCATCGCCGAGGCCCCGCGCTCCTCCGTGCCCGCGGGCGAGGAGATCTATTGCCGCTCGTACGTGAATTTCTATCTGGCCAACGGCGCCGTCATCGCCCCGGCGTATGGGATTGCCGAGGACGCCGCGGTCAGGGAGACGCTGAGCCGGGCCTATCCGACGCGCGAGGTGGTCACCCTGGAGCTCGAGGATCTGTTCCGCGGCGGCGGGGGGATTCACTGCATCACCCAGCAGGAGCCGAGCGCGCGCGGATGAGGGAGCTCGCGGGACGATGCCTGTGCGGTGCCATTCGTTACACCAGCGGCGTATTTGAACGATCGAAAAATAAGGTATGATCGCCCGGGCTCGCGCGCCGGCGTCAAGCCGGGCAGTGCGCGAGGCCGACGACAATGAGACCGCTTCGACCCAACGACCGCGACATCACCAAGAGAGCCATCGTGCGCATGAATACACTCCACTCCGTTCCCGGCTCGAGGCCCATCACGACGGGTCTCCTTTCCTCGTTGCTCCTTGCGATCTCGGGTGCCGCCTGCGCAGCCGGCCTGGATAACGCCGTGGAGGACCCGATCACGGCCGCGGGCGCGAGCGCCTCGGCGGCCGCGAACGAGGCCGCGATCACGCTCGAGAGCGGGGCATCGCCCATGCGCTCGGGTGCGGCCCCCGCAGGCGCGCCGGCGCCGGAACGCGTGGTCGCGATCCGCGCCGGCAAGCTCATCGACGTGGAGAAGGGGCGGGTGCTCGATGACCAGATCATCCTGGTTCGCGGCACCAAGATCGAGACGGTCGGGGCGAAGTCCGTTCCGGAGGGCGCGACCGTCGTCGACCTCTCGAAGATGACCGTGCTGCCGGGCCTGATCGACTGCCACACGCACCTCGCCGACCTCGCGGATGCCGAGCCGATCGCCGTGCTGCAGAGGAGCGCGGTCGAGAACGCGTACCTCGCCATCCCCAACGCCCGCGTCACCTTGTTGGCAGGATTCACCACCGTGCGCGATGTCGGCGTGTACCGCGCCTTCAACGACGTGGCCATGCGCGACGCGATCGCGCGCGGCATCATCATCGGGCCGCGCATGTACGTCGCGGGCGCTTACGTCACCATCAGCCAGGGCGCGGGGGCGATGACCGGGCTGCCGTGGGACATCCAGCTGCCGCTGGACCTGCGCTACGGCGAGGCCAACGGCCCCTGGGAGGTGCGGCAGAGGATCCGCGAGCTCGCGCACCGCGGCGCGGATCACATCAAGGTCCTTTCGACCGGTGCGGTGCTGACTCACGGCAGCAACCCCAAGTCGATCGAGTTCACGCCGGAAGAGTTGCGGGCGGCGGTCGAGGAGGCGGCCAACTTCGGTCTGCGCGTCGAGGCTCACGCGCACGCGGCGGAGGGCATCAAGAACGCGATTCGCGCCGGCGTCGCATCGATCGAGCACTCCACGCTGATCGACGACGAGGGCATCGCGCTCGCGAAGCAGCACGGCACGTACCTCGACATGGACATCTACGACGAGGAGTGCATTCAGAGCGCGCCGGACGAGCCCAAGGATTTCCTCGAGCATGACCGCGACCTGGCCGAGGCGCAGCGCCGCAACTTCACCAAGGCCGTGCGCGCCGGCGTCAAGATGACCTTCGGCACGGATGCGGGCGTGTGTCCGCACGGGATCAATGCGCGCCAGTTTGCCTTCATGGTCAAGTACGGCATGACGCCGATGCAGGCGATCCAGGCGGCGACGGTGAATGCGGCGGACCTCATCGGGCACTCGGAGCTCTTCGGCTCGATCACCGCGGGCAAGTCGGCGGACATCATTGCCGTCGCCGGCGATCCGATCGCCAATATCCGCGAGCTGGAGCACGTCCGCTTCGTGATGAAGGAAGGCCGGGTCTACAAGTCGGAGTAGGCGCCGGCGGCGCACGAATTGTGCGCGGCGTCTGATTTCCGCGACGACCGGAGGCGCATTTACGGGGCCGCGCCCCGGATGGGCTATCATGGCCGCATCCCGCCTCAATCGGAGCGCGTGCCATGAAAATGCCGCCGTACCCGGCCCTGTGGATACTCTTGCTGTCGCTCCTGGGCGCGGCCGCGGCGCCCGCCGCGCCGGTGTCGCAGCTCGAGGTCCGTGTGGTCACCGGCGACCGCGAGCTGATCGCCGGGAGCACCCTCGAGCTTCGAATCTACGAGATCGGGCGCAATCCGCGGCGCTTTGCTCTCCTGCACGGCGAGAGCTGGCCTCCGGCCTCGACGCACGTCATTCCGCTGCGCCTGAGCGAGCCGCTCGATCCGCGCAACGTGCTGCGATTCAGCCTGACCTACCGCAGCCCGATGGTCGCCGCGAGCGAGATCGACATCGTATCCGCCGAGGTCGGTTATTCGGACGCTTCGGGCTCCGGGCAGCGACTGCTCGGGGCGACGTTGTCCGGCGTGATCAACAGACAGGGCGAGCTCGCCACCGAGGAGCGGGATCCGTCGACGGTCGCCTGCAAGACCGACGCGGACTGCGACGACCATCTGACCTGCGACGGCGTGGAGCGCTGCGCGCCGCGCGCGGCCGGCGCCGATGCGCATGGCTGCGTCAAAGGCACGCCGGTGGTGTGCCCGGTGAATCAGGTGTGCGGCGAGGGCGTCGGGTGCCGCGGCGTCTCCGGCGGCACGAAGCCCTGACCGCCGGGCGCCTCCGCGGACGCCTTCCCTAGCAGCCGAGCGCCTCGTGCAGCGCGGCGATCTGATGCTGCGCGCGGTTCAGGATGGTGAGGCAGTCCACCTCGGACAGGCCGATGTTCTGGAACGCGGTGGCCTCGGTCATCGATGACTTGAGCAGCGCCGGATTCTGCAGCGTCTGCGCCAGCACGACGCTGACCACCAGGATGTCGGTCAGCTCCTCGCCGGTCTTGCGCTTGCGCTCGTGATCGGACTGATCGCCCACGGCGCTGGACATCTCTTCCGCGAAGCCCCAGTTCTCGAGCACGGCCTTGCCGATCTGGGGATGCCAATCCGCCACCAGGCTCATGAGGTACTCGTCGTTGCCGAACTTGCCGTTGCCGTGCACCGCGCGCGCCATGATGTACAGGCGGCCGATGGCGTGCAGCAGTCCGGTGAGGAAGGCCTCATCGGGGCTCACCTTGGTGCGCGCCGCGACGGCCTGGCTGATGGAGGCGACCACGATGCATTCGGACCAGAGCTCGCTCAAGGGCCGGGAGATCGCGCGCAGCTGATCGGCGTACTTCATCTGCAGAACGGCGTAGGACATCGTCGCGCTCTGCACCATCCGGTACCCGAGGCGGGTGATCGCCGAGCGCAGATCGACGAGCGGCTTGCCCGACGTGTTGAAAGCGGCGGAATTCGCGGTCTGGAGCAGGCGCGCGGCGAGCCGCGGCTCGGCGCCGATGATGGTGACCACCTTCTCGGGCTTGGTGTTCGGGTCATCGAGCGCGGCTCGAATCCGAACCACGACGTCCGGAAAGCAGGGAAGATCGACCGTGCCGCCGGAGAGCTCCGCGGCCAGCAGGCGCAAGAACTCGAGAGCGGTGCCGCGGGCTTCGGCAACGACGGTGCCCGGCGCGGCGGGACTCGAGTCGTTTTTGTTTTGACAGGTGGGGACCGCCGATACGTTCGCCATAGTTCTGGTCCTGGCTGTAATTTGCGGGCTTCCGCCCTTGTGTAGGGGGTTTCGGCACCCCTCCGTTAGTCTTAAGTCCTATTCACGTTGTGTTATGTTACATCGAGGCGGCGACGGTCAGGACTGTGAACCACGCCCGAATTGGCGAGAGCGAGCTCGTCGATCCGGCCAGTCACTCACCCAAGAATCTCCGCGCGGATTTCACGAGTACGCCCCTATCGGAAAACGACCACGATGGCCGCGGTGAGCATGACCAGCAGCAAGGCTTGGATGCGGTAATCCTGCCACAACGGTCGGCGCGCGGGCGCCCCGGCAAGCTCTGGGGGCGTGTCGTGCCATCCGAGCGCGGACGGCGCTGCCCCGGCCGCGGTGCGCGCCGCGGGCCAAAAGCGGCTGACCGCGACCAGCACGATGACGTCGAAGGCCGCGAGGATCGGCGCCACGTAGAGAAAATGGATGTGGGTCCAACCGAAGACCGCGTTGACCAGGAACAGCGCCAAACCGGCGGCAGAGCCGAACACCATGGCGGCCGACGCGCCGTTCGCCTCGGCCCCGCGCCAGAAGAGGCCGAGCACGAACAGGGCGACCACGGGCGGCACGGCATACGCCAGCGCCGCCTGCAGGTACTGCCATAGGGATGCGAAGCGCTGCAGCTCGGGCGCCCAGGCGATCGCGATCACCAAGAGCGCGGCCGTCAGCATGCGCCCGATGCGCACGACCCTGGCATCCGACAGCCCGGGATGGAGCTGGCGCACCACGTCCATGGTGATGAGCGTCGAGGCGGAGTTCAGCATGGACGCGATCGACACCATGGTCGCGGCCACGAAGCCGGCCACCACCAGGCCGACGAGGCCGGCCGGCAGGATCTTCAAGATCAAGCTCGGGTACACGAGGTCTGCGCGCGGCAGGCCGGGAAACAAGATGAGCGCGCAGATGCCGGGCAGCACCATGAGAAACAGCACCGGGAGCTTCAACAAGCCCGCGAGGAGGGCGCCCCAGCGCGCTTGATCGGTGTTCTCGGCCGCGAGCATCCGCTGCACGATCGATTGATTGGTGCACCAGTAATAGAACCCGAGCAGCGGGATGCCGAATGCCAGGCCCGGCCAGGGCACCCCGGGATCGCCGATCGGACGGATCAGCGAGAGCGCCGAGGGATCGACGCCGTGCATCACCGCGTGCCAGCCGCCGGCACGATGGAACGCGCCGAGCGAGATGAGCAGGGCGCCGGCCACGAGCACGAGACCCTGGACGGCCTCGGTATAGATCACGGCGCGCAATCCGCCGACGGTGGTGTAGATGCCCGCCGCGCCCGCGAGCAGCGCGACGATCAGCCAGAGAGGCCACGCCGGAAAGATCAGCCGGCAGACCAGCGCGCCCGAGTAGAGCACGCCGGCCGAGTCCACGAACACGTTCAAGAGCAAGGTGAGCAGCGCGAAGTATAGCCGGGCCCGCCGGTCGTAACGACGCTCGAGGAACTCCGGCATCGTGTAGGTGCGGCTGCGGATGATGTACGGCAGCAGGAAGACGCACAGGAACACGAGGATCAGCGTCGCGGACCACTCGTAGTCGTACACCGAGATGCCGACCGCGTAGGCACCCCCGGCAAGACCCACGAGCGCGGTGGAGGACATGTTGGTGGCGAAGAGTGCAAGGCCGATGACGGGCCAGCGGGTGGTGCGCGAAGCGAGAAAATAATCGGCGGGACCGATGCGGCGGCGTGACATCGCGAGGCCCAGGCAGACCAGGCCGCCGGAATAGGTGACGATCACCCACCAGTCGATGGGCGACAGAAGCCCCGCCCCGGAACCCGATGCGAGCAGCCTCAACCCCATGCGGCCACTGTTGACAGCGCTGACATTTCGCCCACAATCCGGTAAGCTTGCTGCCGGCGGGGAGCGACTGAGGGTCGCGACTTGAGACTCATATAAAAGTATTCAGACCCAAATAGTTATGGCTTATTTCTCTACATGGGCTCACGAGCGCTGAGCCCCATCCGCCACGGCGCCGCCGTGGTCGGAATCGTGATCGCGGCCCTGCTCCATCGCGATGGCGCGATCGCGGAGTCCGCCGCACCGGCGCGTCCCGCCTCGGGCGCCAGTGTACATGCCGACCTGTGGCCGGAAATCCCGCACTCCCTCAAAAATCCCGAGACCGAGCGGTTCGTCGATCAGCTTCTCGGCGAGCTCACGCTCGAGGAAAAGATCGGCCAGATGATCCAGGCGGACATCGCCTCGCTGTCGCCGGAGGACCTGCGCCGCTATCGATTGGGCTCGGTGCTGGCGGGCGGCGGCTCCGCGCCGGGCGACGATGTGCGCTCCACGCCGCAGGCCTGGCTCGATCTCACCGACGTCTATTATCGCGCGGCGCTTTCGGCCAGCCATCTGCACGCGCCGCCGATTCCGATCGTGTTCGGGATCGACGCCGTGCATGGCAACGCGAAGCTGATCGGGGCGACGATCTTTCCTCACAACGTGGGTCTCGGGGCCGCGCACGATGCCGAGCTGATCATGCGCATCGGCCGGGCGACCGCCGAAGAGGTGGCCGCGGCCGGAATCGACTGGACGTTCGCCCCGACGGTCGCGGTCGCGCGCGATGTCCGCTGGGGCCGCTCCTACGAGAGCTACTCCGAGTCGCCCGAGCTCGTCGCGCAGTATGCCGCCGCGATGGTGACGGGGCTGCAGGGCGCACGCGACTCGCCGGAGTTCATGGCGCCGGGTCACACGCTGGCTTCGGTCAAGCATTTCCTCGGCGACGGCGGCACCCGCGGCGGCCGCGATCAAGGCGTGACGGCGATATCCGAGGCGGATCTCGCATCCATCCATGCCGCCGGCTATGCGGCGGCGATCAAGGCGGGAGCCATGATCGTCATGGCCTCCTACAACAGCTGGAACGGCGTGAAGATGCACGCCAATCACTACCTGCTCACGGACATCCTCAAGGGCAGGCTGGGTTTCGACGGCTTCGTGGTCGGCGACTGGAACGCGCACGAGCAGATACCGGGCTGCACCAAGTACCGCTGTCCGGCCGCGATCGTGGCGGGCGTCGACATGCTGATGGCGCCCGACAGCTGGCGCGAGCTCTACAAGAACACGCTCGCGGAAGTGCGCTCGGGCGAGATCCCTCGATCGCGGATCGACGATGCCGTGAGGCGCATCCTGCGGGTCAAGGCGCTCGCCGGCGTGTTCACGCGTCCGCCGCCCAAGGATCGGCCCGACGCCGCCGGTCTCGCGCGGCTCGGCAGCCCCGCGCACCGCGCGATCGCGCGCGAGGCCGTGCGCAAGTCGCTCGTGCTGCTGAAGAACGACGGCGCCGTCTTGCCGCTCGATCCGCATTCGAGGATTCTCGTGGCCGGCGAGGGTGCCGACTCGATTGCCATGCAGTGCGGCGGCTGGACGGTCGATTGGCAGGGCGACCACAACACCAACGGCGACTTTCCCGGCGGCACCTCGATCTACGAGGGCATCCGGGCCGCGGCCGCCGCCGCCGGCGGCTCCGCGGTGCTGAGCCGCGACGGGCGCTTCGCCGAAAAGCCGGACGCCGCGATCGTGGTGTTCGGCGAGCACCCCTACGCCGAATTCCAGGGCGATCGCGAGAATCTGCAGTTTGCGGACGATGCGCATGAGCTCGAGCTGCTGCGCCGCCTGCGTGCCGAGGGCGTCGCGACCGTTGCCGTATTTCTCTCGGGCCGGCCGCTCTGGGTGAATCCCTACATCAACGCCGCGGACGCGTTCGTGGCGGCGTGGCTCCCGGGGAGCGAGGGCGAAGGCGTGGCGGACGTGCTGGTCCAACCCCGCGGCGCGCCGCCTCATCACGATTTCACCGGTCGGCTGGCATTCTCGTGGCCGATGACCGCGATGCCGGTCGTGCTCGAGCCCGCGGGGCAGGCGACGGGCGCCGCGTTCGCCCGCGGCTTCGGGCTCGACTATCGCTCCGCGACGCGAGCCGCCGCGCTGCCCGAGGATCCGCGTATTCCCGCCGAGTGGGCCGCGCCGCGCGGCAGCCTGTTTCAGCACGGGCATCCCACGGCGCCGTGGTCGCTGTTCGTCGCCGACGAAGGCGCGGAGGTCCACGTCACGACCTCGTTGCAGGCGAGCCCGCATCGCGCCGTGGAGATCTCGCTCGGCTCGGAAGGCGCGCGGGCGACCTGGGCCGGCTCGGAGGAGGGCCTCGTCACGCTCTCGGGGCGCGCGCGCGATCTGTCCTCATCGGCGGGCGATCACGAGGCGCTGTCCGTGCGCTACCGGGTCGAGGAGCGCCCCGGCGCCGCCGTGATGCTGGGCATGCGCTGCGTCGTCGACGCTTGCGCGGCCGCGGGCGGCGCGGCGCGAGACGTGACCCGCGTCCTCCAGGCCGCGCGGCCGAACGAGTGGCGTACCCTGACGGTGCCGCTCGCCTGCTACCGTGCGGCGGGCGCGGACCTCTCCGGGGTCGTCGCGCCGTTCGCGCTCTCGACGGCCGGCCGGCTGCGGCTGGTCGTGGCCGACGTGGCGCTGGTGCGCGCCTCTGCCGATGCAAAATGCCCGTGAGCCGGGCCGCCGCGGCCTGACCCGCCGCGGGCCGCGGCGAGGAAGGCCCCGCATGCGGCTCGTGACCCGCTAAACTACGGGGATTCAATCGAGGTCTCCGTTTGGCAGTCACCCCCATTCCGCCGGCGTCCGTCACCATCCAGGAGGTGGCCGATCTCGCCAAGGTCTCGCCGAAGACCGTCTCCCGCGTCATCAATAACGAGCCGAGAGTCCGGCCGGACACGCGGGCGCGCATCCTCGAGGCGATCGAGCACCTCAATTACCGCCCCAACCTGAATGCCCGCGGCCTGGCCAGCAATCGGTCGTTCCTGATCGGCCTGTTCTGCGAGAAGCCGGGCGATTACCTCAGCGAGTTCCAAAGCGGGGCGGTCGAGCGTTGCCGCGAGTCCAGCATTCATTTGATGGTCGAGCCCTGGGATGTCGACAGTCCGACCATCGACAAGAAGATCGACACGCTGCTCGGCCAGTTGCGCCTCGAGGGAGTCATTCTCCTGCCGCCGCTCAGCGATCATCGCGTCGTGCTGGCCAAGCTCCACGAGGCCTCCATACCGATCGTGCGGATCGCGCCCATGCACGATCACGGCGCGAATCCCTCCATCGGCATCGACGACTACTCGGCGGCCCGGCAGATCACCGCGCACCTGGCCGACCTCGGGCACCGCCGCATCGGCTTCATCCGCGGCAGGGCGGAGCACGGCGCGACCGAGCAGCGCTACCGCGGCTTCGTGGACGAGATGCGCGCGCGCGCGATTCCGGTCGAGCCTGCGCAGGTGCAGGCCGGCAATTTCACCTTCGAGGAAGCGCTGGTGTGCGCGGAGCGGATGCTGCGCGCCGCGGCGCCCCCGACCGCGATATTCGCGAGCAACGACGACATGGCCGCCGCGGTGATCTCGATGGCGCGCAAGCTCGACCTGGATCTGCCCGGTCAGCTGTCGGTGGCGGGTTTCGACGATGCGCCGATCGCCGCAATGATCTGGCCGCAGCTCACCACCGTGCGCCAGCCGGTTGCGGCCATGGCGCGCGTGGCGGCCGATCTCATCATCCGGCTCGAGCCCAAGCGCAACGGCTGGCCCAAGGTCATTCCGCGGCATCTGCTCGAGTACCAGCTCGTCATCCGCAATTCGACCGCGCGGCCCGGAGGTTAGCCGCTCCGGCCTGCCCCCGATCGCGAGGGCGCTCAGGCCGCTTTCGATGCCCAGCCGAGGCGCTTCCACTCGATCGTCGCGGCCTCGAAGGCGGCCGTCACGGCATCGAGCGCGGCGGATGCATCGGCGGTGCCGGCGGCGCGCTCGAGACTCGCGGCACATTCGGCCAGCGCGCGCGCGGCGACCGTGGCCGCGGAGCCCTTCAAGCTGTGCGCCAGCTTGCGCACCGTATCGCCGGAGCGACCGCTGCCGACGGCCGGGGCGAGCTCTCGCAAGGTGTCGCGCGCGGAGGTGAGGAACAGCTCGATGAGCTCGCGCGCGAACGCACGATCGTGGTCGGTGTGCTGGAGCAGTATGTTCTCATCGAAGATTCCCGCGCTGCGTCCGGTCTGCTCGGAGCGTTTGTCGGCGGCGGGCAGGATCTTCGCGAGCGCCTGCTGGAGCAGCAGGGGATCGATGGGCTTGCTCAGGTAGTCGTTCATGCCGGCGGCGAGACATTTGGTGCGGTCGGTGGCCAGGGCGTGCGCGGTCAGCGCGATCACCGGGACGCTGCAATTGCGCACGCCGCTCGCGGGGTCACGCAGCAGCCGGGTGGCCTCGTAACCGTCCATGAGCGGCATCTGGCAGTCCATGAGCACGGCATCGAAGTCCGAGTAGCGCAGCGCTTCGAGCACTTCCTTGCCGTTGGCGGCCACCGTGATCTCGACGCCCAGCCGTTCCAGGAGCCGCGTGGCGAGCTTCTGATTCACGGGGTTGTCCTCGGCCAGCAGAATGCGCGTGCCGGAAAACACCAAGGGGGCGGGAGCCACGTCGCTTGCTTGCATGGCATCTCCCCGTTGGGTGAGCTCGACGAGCGCGCGCACCAGAACCGCGGTCTTCGCCGGCTTGGTGACGATGCGATCGAAGAGCTGCATGTCGGATTGCGACAGCGAGGCGGACAGGGTGGTGAGCAGGACCAGCGCGCCGGGCGGCGCGCCGGAGCCGCGGATCTCTCCGGCCACCCACGCGCCGGTGTGATCGGCCAGCTCCTGGTCGACGATGATGGCGGCGGGCGGACGATCCGCCGCGAGCATGGCCCGAAAATGCCGCACGCCGTCCTCGGCGGTCGCCGCGAAGGTCAGCACACAGCCCTCGGGCATGAGCTGCCGCTCGATGATCCGCTGATTGCTCGGATGTCCGACCACGATGAGCACCTGCAGCCCCTGGAGCTGATGAGCCGCCTCGCCGACGGCGACGGCGTCGCAGCTCTTGAGGCACACGCGGAAGCGGAACACCGAGCCCTTGCCGACCGTGCTCTCGATTTCGATGGCGCCGCCCATGGCCTCCGCGAGCCGCTTGGAGATCGACAGGCCGAGACCGGTTCCCCCGAAGCGGCGCGTGGTCGAGCTGTCGGCCTGGATGAACGGCGCGAACAGGTTGTTGATGCGGTCGGCGGCGATGCCGATGCCGGTATCGCGGATCGCGAACACGAGGTCCACGTCGCCATCGTCCACGGGCTCGGCGGACAGCGTCATGTGGATCTCGCCGTGGGTCGTGAACTTGATGGCGTTGCTCAGGAGGTTCAGGAGCACCTGGCGCAGGCGCGTCGGATCGCCGCGGAAGAACCTCGGCGTCGACGAGTCGATGTCGACCAGGAGGTCCAGGCTCTTCTCCGCGGCGCGCAGCGCCACCGCGTCGATGCTGTCCTCGATGACGGTCTGCATGGCGAAATCGATGGATTCCAGCTCGAGACGACCGGCCTCGATCTTGGAGAAATCGAGGATGTCGTTGATGAGCGCGAGCAATGATTCGCCGCTCGAGCGCACGATCTCCGCGTACTCGCGCTGTTGGGCGTCGAGGCGGCTGTCGAGCAGCAGCCCCGTCATGCCGATCACCCCGTTCAAGGGCGTGCGGATCTCATGGCTCATGTTCGCGAGGAATTCGCTCTTGGCGAGATTGGCCGCCTCGGCTGCGTCCTTCGCGAGGCGCAGCGTTCTTTCGAGCTGACGGCTCTCGGTGACGTCCTGGAAGGCGCCGATGATGCGTTTGCAGACCCCGCCCACCATCTGCGGCTCGCCGATGGAGCGCACCCAGCGATGGCGTCCCCTGGCGGTGACGAACGGCATCACGATGTCGAACGGCTTGCCGTGCTCGAAGGCGGCGTTGACCGCGCCGATGACCATCGGCCGCGCTTCCGGCGGATAGAAGTCGAGCACGCCATCGAGGGGCGGCGGGTCCCCGGGCGGAAGCTCATGGATCTGGTAAACCATGTCGGACCAGAAGGGATGGGCGGCGTCGCGGTCGAGCTCCCAGCCGCCGACGCCGCCCATGCGGCTGGTGGTCGCGAGCCGGGCCTCCTGCTGGGCGAGCCGGCTCTCGGCGATCTTGCGCTGGGTGATGTCGACGATCAGCGCGTAATAGCCCATCACCTTGCCGTTGACCCGGTGCGGGATGTATTCGCACTGGGAGTGGTGCACGGTGCCGTCCGCGTCGGTGTCGGTCTGATCGAAGAGCTGCCGCTCGCCGCGCAGCGCCGCCGCGATCCTTCCGCGCCGCGCCTCGTCGAAGTGATGGTGCTCGACGATCCCCGACGCGAACACCTGCTCGAGCGACATGCCGACGATCTGGTCCGGAGTCAGGCCGAGCCGATCGAAATGCGCGCGGTTGGCGAACCGGCAGATGCCGTCGCGATCCCAGTAGGCGATCATGGCCGGAATGTTGTCGGAGATCTGCCGCAGCCGCTCCTCGCTGGATCGTGCCTTCTCGGCCTGAAGCTGCAGCTCGGTGTTCACCTCCCGGAGGCGCAGCGCCTGTATCGCGATCTGCGACTGCAGGTGCGAGTCGAATATCGTGGTGATGAGCGTGATCGACAACAGCGCGACCGTGATCAAGCCGATGACCATCGCCAGCCAGTGACTGTCGATCGGCAGGCCGCCGATGCACATCGCGCCGGCGCTGAAGCGCGATGCGGCCATGCCGGTGTAGTGCATGCCGCTGATGGCCGCGCCCATGAGCAGCGCCGCGCCGACGCGCCCGACGATCAGCCGCCGGGAGTTGCCCGTGCGCAGATGGAAGGCGAGCCACAGCGCGACGAACGACGCGGCCACCGCGATGACGGCCGATGCGGCGACGTAGTAGGGGTCGTAGGTGATCATCGGCAGGATCTGGATCGCGCTCATGCCGGAGTAGTGCATGGCGCAGATGCCGACGCCCATGACCACACCGCCGGTCGCGAGCCGCCGGCCGCCGAGCCGGCGGCCGCCCGCGATGGCGATGGCCCAGCCCGAGGTGAGGATCGCGACCAGCAGCGACCCCAGGGTCGTCATCACGTCGTAGCGCAGGTCGATCGGCAGCGAGAAGGCCATCATGCCGATGAAGTGCATGGACCAGATCCCGACGCCCATGGCCAGGGCGCCCCCGATCAGCCAGAATCGCGACTGCGTGGGCTGCGAACCCGCGACGCGTGCCGCGAGCGACAGCGCCGTGTATGACACGAGTATCGCGACGCCGATCGAAAGCGCGACGAGCGTGGGATTGTAGGTGCCTTGCATGAGCCTCGCTGTGCCTCCGGGCGCGGGGGCCCGTCCTGGACTATCGGCTGCGATTGAACTAAATGAAGCAAATAAAGTATTGATTTTATTGGGTTGCAGCATGAAAAAGGTGAGAGGCGATTCGCAGAACTGGATTGATCTTCGCAGCGACACCGTGACCCGGCCGTACGCCGGCATGCGTGCCGCCATGGCGGGCGCCGAGGTGGGCGATGACGTGTACGGGGAGGACCCCACGGTCAACCGCCTGCAGGACGGGCTGGCGGAGCGATTCGGCTTCGAGGCGGCCCTATTCTTCGCGAGCGGCACCCAGAGCAACCTGGCCGGCCTCATGTCGCACTGCGGTCGCGGCGATGAGTACCTGGTCGGCCAAGAGGCGCATACCTACCGCTATGAGCAGGGGGGCGCGGCCGTGCTCGGCAGCATCCAGCCGCAGCCGCTCGACAACGACGCGGATGGCGCAATCCCCATCGAGCGCATCGCCGATGCCATCAAATCGGATGACGTCCATTTCGCCCGCACCCGGCTGCTCGCGCTCGAGAACACCATCGGCGGGCGCGTGCTGCCGCGCGCCTATCAGCGCGAGGTCACCGAGTTCGCGCACGGGCGGGGGCTTCGCACCCATCTCGACGGCGCGCGCATCTTCAACGTCGTGGTCAAGCTCGGCATCGCGGAATCCGAGGCGGTCGCGGGTTTCGACTCCGTCTCGGTGTGCCTGTCGAAGGGGCTGGGCGCGCCGGCGGGGTCGCTTCTGCTCGGCTCCCGCGATTTCATCGCGCTGGCGCGCCGCTGGCGCAAGGCCTTGGGAGGCGGCATGCGGCAGGCGGGCGTGCTCGCGGCGGCCGGTCTATACGCGCTCGAGCATCACGTGCACCGTCTCGCGCACGATCACGCCAATGCCGAGGCCATGGCCTCGGGGCTGCGCGCCGCGGGCTTCGAGACGGAGAGGCCGCAAACGAACATCGTCTATATCGGGGTGACCGAGCGGCAGGTCGATGCGCTCAAGGCGCATCTCGAGGAGCGCGGCATCCGCGCCGTCGTCGCGGCTCCGCGCACCCGGCTGGTCACGCACCTCGACCTCGCCAGCGAGCAGGTCGACGTCGTGGTCGCGGCGTTCGGGGAGTTCCTGCATCGGCTCGGGGCGCATCATCCTGAGTTGCCCGCTTAAGTAACGATCCCAGCCTGGAAATCGCGGCCTTTACACCGCGTTTACGCGTCGCCGCACTAATTCTGCCCTGTTTTTCGGACCGCTCTCCTAGGCTGCGCGCCGTGGACATGGTGTTTCTGGGCGCGCTCGCCGCGCTGTGGGTCGTGACCTTTGCCTTGCTCGAGGGCTGCTCGCGGCTGGAGCGCAGGAAGTGAGCGGGATGCACGTGCTCGCGGGCGTGCTGGCGGCGGCTCTGCTCGTGTATCTGCTGATCGCGCTGATTCGTGCCGAGGATCTTTGAGATGGCCGCAGGGGCCGTCACTGCGCTGCTGGTCTTTCTAGGCGTGCTGCTGGCCCTGGCCTACCCGCTCGGGGCGGCTCTTGCCCGCATCGGCAATCCGGCGCCCCTGCCGGGCTTCGCGGGCTCGCTCGAGCGTTGGGTCTACCGCCTGGCGGGGGTGAAAGCCGAGGAGGACATGCCCTGGCTGCGCTACGCCACCGCGCTCCTCGTGTTCAACGCCCTCGGCGTGATCGTCGTCTACGTGCTGCAGCGGGTGCAGGCGTGGCTGCCTCTGAATCCGGATGGCATCGGCAACGCCGCGCCGGACCTCGCCTTCAACACCGCGATCAGCTTCGTCACCAACACCAATTGGCAGGCGTATTCCGGCGAGTCCGCGATGAGCTACCTCACGCAGATGGCCGCGCTCGCCGTGCAGAATTTCCTGTCCGCGGCCACCGGACTTGCGGTCGCCTTCGCACTGGCACGCGGCTTCGCGCGGCGCTCCGCGGCGGGCATCGGCAATTTCTGGGTCGACCTCACCCGCGGAACGCTCTACGTGCTGCTGCCGCTGTCGGCCGTGCTCTGCGTGGCGCTCACGGGGCAGGGCGTCGTCCAGACCTTCGCGGCACACCGTGAGACGCACCTGCTCGAGCCGCTGACCTACAGCGCCGCGCGCGTGGACGCCGCCGGCAACGTGCTCAAGGACCCGCGGGGCAACCCGGTCACCGACGAGAAGAAAGCCGCGACCCAATCCATCAGCTTGGGGCCGGTCGCATCGCAGGAAGCGATCAAGATGCTCGGCACCAATGGCGGCGGATTCTTCAACGCGAATTCCGCTCACCCGTACGAGAATCCGACGCCGCTCAGCAATTTCCTCGAGATGATCGCGATGCTGCTCATCCCGGCGGCGCTCTGCTTCGCGTTCGGGCGCATCGTGGGCGATACCCGTCAGGGCTGGGCGATTCTCTGCGTCATGACCGTGATCTTCGTGGGCATGGCGGCGGTCGCGTTATGGGCCGAGGCGCAACCCAATCCGGCGATCGCCGCGCTGCACGTCGACCAGTCCGCGAGCGCGCTGCAGGCCGGCGGCAACATGGAGGGCAAGGAGACGCGCTTCGGTCCCGTGGCCTCGGCCTTGTTCGCGACCATCACGACGTCCGCCTCATGCGGCGCGGTCATCTCCATGCACGACTCCTTCAATCCGCTCGGAGGCCTCGTGCCGATGTGGCTGATGCAGCTCGGCGAGGTGGTGTTCGGCGGCGTGGGGGCGGGGCTCTACGGGATGCTGATCTTCGCCGTCATGGCGGTGTTCATCGCCGGCCTCATGATCGGCCGCACCCCCGAGTATCTGGGCAAGAAGATCGAGTCGTTCGAGATGAAGATGACCTCCATCGTCATCCTGGTGACGCCGCTCCTGGTGCTGGTCGGCGCGGCGATCGCGGTGCTGACCGCCGCGGGACGGGCCGGGATCTCGAACCCCGGGGCGCACGGCTTTTCCGAGATCCTGTACGCGTATTCGTCCGCCGCGAACAACAACGGCAGCGCCTTCGCCGGTCTCTCCGCCAATACGCCCTTCTACAACGTCACCCTGGCCGTGGCCATGTGGTTCGGCCGCTTCGCCTTCATCATCCCGGTGCTGGCCATCGCAGGGTCGCTGGCGCGCAAGAAGCGCATCGAGCCGACCGCGGGCACGCTGCCGACCCACGGTGCGCTGTTCGTCGTGCTGCTGATCGGGACGGTCGTGCTGGTCGGCGCGCTTACCTACGTCCCGGCGCTCGCGCTCGGTCCGGTGATCGAGCACCTCCAGCTGTTCGCTGCGCACGGCGCACGCTAGCGGCTTTCGGGAAACGAGATCATGGTCCGCACCACGCTCGAGCTGTTCGACCGCGCCCTCTTGGGGC
Source organism: Steroidobacteraceae bacterium (assembly GCA_036268215.1). GTDB lineage: Bacteria > Pseudomonadota > Gammaproteobacteria > Steroidobacterales > Steroidobacteraceae > Bog-1198. The sequence goes on along the minus strand of DATAUO010000205.1, from coordinate 3,556 downwards.
CGGCCGTGACCGAGTCGTTCCGCAAGCTCTCGCCGCGGGTGCAGCTGCGCAACCCGGTGATGTTCGTGGTCTATGTCGGCTCGCTCCTCACCACCCTGCTCGGGCTTCAAGCCGTGTTCGCCCGCGGCGAGGCCTCCGCGGCGTTCATCCTGGAGGTCGCGGCGTGGCTCTGGTTCACGGTGCTGTTCGCGAACTTCGCCGAGGCGCTCGCCGAGGGCCGCAGCAACGCGCAGGCCGCCTCGCTGCGCGGCCTCAAGCAGTCGATCAGCGCCAAGAAGATGAAGCAGCCCTCGCGACGCGGCGATTGGGTCGCGGCGCCCGCCCAGGCGCTGCGCAAGGGCGACCTGTTCCTGGTGGAGACCGGCGATGTGATCCCCGCGGACGGCGTGGTCGCGGAAGGGGTCGCCTCGGTCGACGAGAGCGCCATCACCGGGGAGTCCGCGCCGGTGGTGCGCGAGTCGGGCGGGGATTTCTCGGCTGTGACCGGCGGCACCCGCGTGCTGTCGGACTGGCTGGTGGTGCGCGTCGCCGTCAATCCGGGCGAAGCCTTCATCGATCGAATGATCGCCATGGTGGAGGGCGCGAAGCGCCAAAAGACGCCGAACGAGGTCGCGCTCACCATCCTCTTGATCGCGCTGACGCTCGTGTTCCTGCTCGCCACGGCGACGCTGCTGCCATTCTCGATGTTCGGCGTCGAGACGGCCGGGCACGGCGACCCCGTCACCGTCACGGTGCTGGTGGCGCTGCTCGTATGCCTGATACCCACCACGATCGGCGGGCTGCTCTCCGCGATCGGCGTCGCGGGCATGAGCCGCATGATGGCTTCGAACGTGATCGCGACGTCCGGCCGGGCGGTGGAGGCGGCCGGCGATGTTGACGTGCTCCTGCTGGACAAGACCGGCACCATCACGCTCGGCAACCGCCAGGCGGCGCAGTTCATCCCGGCGGAGGGCTGCACGGAGCGGGAGCTTGCGGACGCGGCGCAGCTTGCCTCGCTCGCGGACGAGACCCCCGAGGGACGCAGCATCGTGGTGCTCGCCAAGCAGCGCTTCAATCTGCGCGAGCGCCAGCTCGCCGAGCTCGGCGCGCAGTTCGTGCCGTTCTCCGCGCAGACGCGGATGAGCGGCGTGGACCTCGGCCAGCGCCAGGTGCGCAAGGGCGCGGCGGACGCCATCAAGCGCCACATCGAGGCTCAGGGCGTGGCGTTTCCCGCGCGCGTCATGCAGTCGGTCGCGGACGTGGCGCGCGGCGGCTCGACTCCGCTCGTGGTGAGCGATGCCGGGCGGGTGCTTGGAATCGTCGAGCTCAAGGACATCGTGAAGGGCGGCATCAAGGAGCGCTTCGGCGAGCTGCGGCGCATGGGCATCCGCACCGTGATGATCACCGGCGACAACCGCCTGACGGCGGCCGCGATCGCGGCCGAGGCCGGCGTCGACGATTTCCTCGCCGAGGCGACGCCGGAAGCGAAGCTCACCCTGATCCGCGAATACCAGTCGCAGGGGCGGCTCGTTGCGATGACCGGCGACGGGACCAACGATGCTCCCGCGCTGGCGCAGGCCGACGTGGCCGTTGCCATGAACTCCGGCACGCAGGCGGCCAAGGAGGCCGGCAACATGGTGGATCTCGACTCGAATCCCACCAAGCTGATCGAGATCGTCGAGGTCGGCAAGCAGCTTTTGATCACGCGCGGATCGTTGACCACCTTCTCGATCGCCAACGACGTGGCCAAGTACTTCGCGATCATTCCGGCCGCGTTCGCGACGACGTATCCCGAGCTCAAGGCTCTCGACGTCATGCACCTCGCGAGCCCGAGCTCGGCGATCCTGGCGGCGGTGATCTTCAATGCGCTCATCATCGTGGCGTTGATTCCGCTCGCGCTCAAGGGCGTGCGGTATCGTGCGCTCGGCGCCGCCCCCTTGCTCCGCCGCAACCTGCTGATCTACGGGCTCGGGGGGATCGTCGTACCCTTCGCCGGCATCAAGCTGATCGACCTCCTGCTCGCCGCGGCGGGAATGGTCTAGCGGCGTAACGAGCCGGCGCATCAACGGGGATCGAGGAGACATCATGCAATCGTTGCTGCGGCCGGTCATCGTGCTCTTCGTGTTGCTCACGCTGGCAACCGGCTTTGCGTATCCCCTGGTCATGACCGGCATCGGGCGCGCGTTGTTCCCGGTTCAGGTCTCGGGAAGCATGGTCGCCCGGGGCGGTGTCACCGTGGGCTCGTCGCTGATCGGTCAACCGTTTGCCGATCCCGGGTACTTCTGGGGACGGCTCTCGGCCACGACACCCATGCCCTACAACGCACGGGCCTCGGGGGGATCGAATCTCGGACCGAGCAATCCGGCGCTGATCGACGCCGTGCGGGCGCGCATCGATGCGCTGAAGGCGGCGGATACCGACAATTCCCTGCCGATCCCGGTGGACCTGGTCACGGCGTCGGCGAGCGGCCTCGATCCCGAGATCAGTCCGGCGGCGGCGCTCTACCAGGTCGCGCGCGTGGCGCGCGCACGGCAGCTGGACCCGGCCGCCTTGCGCCGCAAGGTGTTGGCGCACGTCGAGGGGCCGCAGTGGGGGCTCTTCGGCGAAGCGCGGGTCAACGTTTTGTCGCTCAATTTGGCTTTGGACCGCCCCGAGCGCGCTGCACCCCCGAATCGCGCACCCGTCGCCGAACGCGCACAATAGGCGTCATGTCGCGCCATGCGCTTCGTGAAACCCGTGCAAGGCTCCGCTGACGACCGTCCCGATCCGGACTGGCTGCTGGCCAAGGTCAACCGCCAGGAAGCGGCCGCGCATCGCGGCAAGCTCAGGATCTACTTCGGCTCGGCCGCCGGCGTCGGCAAGACCTACGGCATGCTGGTGGCGGCGCGCCAGCTCGCGGCGGAGAGCCGCGACGTGCTGGTCGGCGTCGTGGAGACGCATGGACGCAGCGAGACGGCGGCGCTGCTCCAGGGGCTCGAGATCCTGCCGCCGCGCGCCATGCAGTATCGCGGCAGGGCGCTGCAGGAATTCGATCTCGACGCGGCGCTCGCGCGCCGCCCTGCGCTGATCCTGGTCGACGAGCTCGCGCACTCCAACGTGCAGGGAGCGCGCCACCCCAAGCGGTGGCAGGACGTGGACGAGCTCCTCCACGCGGGCATCGACGTCTTCACCACCCTCAACGTGCAGCACCTGGAGAGCCTCAACGACATCGTCGGCGGCATCACCAACGTGCGCGTGTGGGAAACCGTGCCCGACACCGTGTTCGATGCGGCCGGCGAGGTCGTGCTGGTCGACATCCCCGCGGACGAGCTGCTCGATCGGCTGAAGGCGGGCAAGGTCTACGTGGGGCAGCAGGCCGAGCGCGCCGCCGGCAGCTTCTTCCGCAAGGGCAGCCTCATGGCCCTGCGCGAGCTCGCGCTCCGGCGCACGGCCGAGCGCGTCGAGGGCGAGGTCCAGGCGTACCGCGCGGACAAGTCCATCGGCTCGGTGTGGAAGACGGCGAACGCGCTGCTCACCTGCGTGGGACCCGATGCGGGCGCCGAGCGCGTGGTGCGCGCGGCCGCGCGGCTCGCCGGCC
>DATAUO010000204.1:0-2980 GCA_036268215.1 Steroidobacteraceae bacterium | reverse complement strand
CGCCGTGCCGAGATCGGGCTGCGTGACGACCATCGCGGTGGGGATGGCGATCAGGACGCCCATGATGACGAGATCCTTGAACGTCGGCGGCAGCGGGCGCTCGTGCATGTACCAGGCACAGATCATCGGTACCGCCAGCTTCATGATCTCGGACGGCTGGAAGCGCATGAACCCGATGTCGAGCCAGCGCTGCGCGCCCTTCCCGATGTGACCGGTCACGTCGACCACGATGAGGAGCACGATTCCCACGGCATAGGCGAACGGCGAGAACAGCCGCAAGTACTGCGGCGTCGCGAGCTTCGCGAGCGCGAGCAACGCCGCGACCGCGATGCCGATGTTGACGAGATGGTGCTCGACCATTTTGGTGTTCTGGCCGGACGCGCTGTAGACCACCAGGATGCCGAGGCAAACGATGATGGCGAGCACCCCGGTGAGCGGGCCGTCGAGCCCGAGCACGCGCAAGGCCCTGCCGCCGGCGGTCAGGGTGCGCCGGGTGCGCGACTGGGAGAACTCTTCGAACATCATGGCGCGGGTTGCCTATCGTTCATGCATGCGGCTCAGGATGGCGACGAACAGCGGCCAGAGCAGCGCGCCGATGAGGGGCGCGAGCCAGCGGCCGAAGGCCGTGACCGGGTTGCCCGTCGCGCCGTCGACCCAGAACAGGATGAACTGATAGCCGGTCAGGAGCGCGAAGATGGTCAGGCACTGCGACATCACCGAGAACACGCGGATGCGCAGGCGCAGATTCATGGCCCACGCCGACATCAGAGTGAGCGCGAGCGCATGCTGTCCGAGCACGACGCCGCGGATGACGTCGAGCGCGAGCCCGGCGAAGAACGCGAGCGTCAGCCCGCCCGCGCGCGGCGACTCGATCGACCAATAGAGCACCACCATGACCAGGAAGTCCGGACGAAATGCGTCGAGTGTGGCGGGCAACGGGACCACCGCGAGCGCGAGAGCGACCAAAGCCGACAAGGCCACGGGGACGCGGCGGATGCGGGCCTCGCGCATCATGGGTTGGTTGCTCCCTTGGGAGCGGGTACCGGCTTCGTTGCAGGCGCAGCAGGCGCGGGTGCGAGCGGGGGCGGCGGCGGGTTCTTGAGCCAGACGAACATGAGCTCGCGGGAGCGATCGAGCGCGGCGGCCGGCTTCACCTCCACGTCGGCAAGCGACTTCGCCGGGTCGCGCCGTACCTCGGTCACCGTGCCGACGGGATATCCGGCCGGAAATCCCCCGCCGAGTCCCGATGTCACCAGGAGGTCGCCCGCCACGACATCGGCGCTCGTCGGCAGGTAGGGCAGGATGAGCCGCGTCATGTCGCCGGAGCCCTCCGCGATGGTGCGAAGGCCGGTGCGATTGATCTGGACGGGAATCGCATGCGCCGCATCGCTGACCAGGATCACTTCCGAGGTCAACTGGCCGACGCGCGCGACCTGACCGAACACACCGCCCGAGTCGAGCACGGCCTGTCCCGCGTACACCCCGTTCTGAGCGCCCTTGTCGACCAGGACGCGCTCGCGGAACGCGTCGAGGTCAACGTCCATGACCTCGCCGATGATGAAGCGGTCGCTCACGCCGGCCGTGCTGTCGCGCAATGCGCGCAGGCGCTCCGTCTCCGCCTCCAGGGCGTCGTAGCGCTGCAGCTTGAAGTCGGCGAGACGCAGCTCTTCCTCGAGCCTGGCGTTCTCGGCTCGCAGGGCGTCGCGAGTGGTCACGCTCTGACGGAACCAGTCCCAGCCCTGAAACGGGCTCGCGACGGCGATCTGTACGGGATACGCGGCGATCGACAGCAGACGGCGAATCTTCCCCAGCTGGTCGTAGCGCTTGTCGACGATGATCAGCGCGAGCGCCGCGAGCGAGAACAGCACGCAGCGGAACAGGAGCCCGGTCGCCCGTCCGGAGCTGTCGGTACTACGAAAGGCGACCATGAGCGAAGGATTTACCCGTGGTCGATCGCATTACTCCAGTCCGAAAATGCCGGGTCCGTGCTCCTCTGTGAGCTCGAGGATGCGGCCGCCGCCGCGGGCGACGCAGGTCAGTGGATCGTCCGCGATCACGACCGGCAGCCCGGTCTCTTCCATGAGCAGCTTGTCCACGTCCCGGAGCAGAGCCCCTCCGCCGGTGAGCACGATGCCGCGCTCGGCGACGTCGGCGCCGAGCTCGGGCGGCGTTTGCTCGAGCGCTTGCTTGACCGCGCCGACGATGCCTTGCAGCGGCTCCTGCAGCGCTTCGAGGATCTCGTTGGAATTCAGCGTGAAGCTGCGCGGCACGCCCTCGGAGAGGTTGCGCCCCTTGACGGAGATCTCGCGCACGGTCTGGCCGGGATAAGCCGAGCCGATCTCGAGCTTGATGCGCTCGGCCGTCGCCTCGCCGATCAGGATGCCGTAGTTGCGGCGCACGTAATTGGTGATGGCCTCGTCGAACTTGTCGCCACCGATGCGTACGCTCGCGGCGTAGACGATGCCGTTTAAGGAAATGACCGCGACCTCGGACGTGCCGCCGCCGATGTCGAGCACCATCGAGCCGCGCGCCTCCTGCACCGGCAGGCCCGCGCCCACCGCCGCGGCCATGGGCTCGGGAACGATGTCGACGCTGCGCGCGCCGGCGCCCTCGGCGGATTCCTTGATGGCGCGGCGCTCGACCTGGGTCGAGCCGAACGGCACGCAGACGAGGACCCGGGGACTCGGGCTCAGGAAGCGGTCGCCGTGCACCTTCTTGATGAAGTGCTGCAGCATCTTTTCGGTGTAGGTGAAGTCGGCGATGACGCCATCCTTCATGGGCCGGACCGCCGTGATGTGGCCGGGCGTGCGGCCCAACATGTTCTTGGCCTCGACCCCTACCGCCACCAGGATCTTGCCGCCCCGCGTAGGCTCGTCCTGGACCGCGACCACCGAAGGCTCGTTGAGCACGATGCCGCGGTCACGCACGTAGACCAACGTGTTGGCGGTTCCAAGATCGATTGAGAGGTCATTGGAGAAAT